>CALDVW010000046.1 GCA_937924405.1 uncultured Lysobacterales bacterium | reverse complement strand
GGACAGATGTTCTTCGGTCATGGGCAGTGACAGAAAAAAATCCCCGCGGCTGCATACCAGCACACCATCGAGAAGGAGCTCCATGTGCAGCAACGGACGCAGGGCGCGGCAACCCTTGCTGATGTCGGCCGTTTTCTTGGTCGGTTTGCACGAAAAATGAATCGCAATGATCGAACCCATACCGTTGGCGTACATCGGAACGGCTTTTGCGGCAAACATTTCGTTGAGCGAAAGCCGGAACGACTCCGACCAGTCAAAAAATTCCGCCGCGCGTTGTGGCGTATAGACCTTGCTCATGGCCGCATAGCCGGCGGCCATCGAACAGACGTTGTTATTGAAGGTGCCGGCATGATTCCAGTTTCCCTGCAGCTTGGGGTTGAAATGCGCCATGACCTCGGTTGAACCGCCAAAAGCACCCGTCGTGAGGCCACCGCCAATGAATTTCCCCAGGGTGGTCAGGTCCGGCGCTATTCCCAGAATTCCCTGGGTGCCAGCTGGGCCGATACGGGCGGTTTTGACCTCATCGAAAATCAACAGGGCCCCGACATCACGTGTCGCTCGCCGTAACATCTCGAGAAACGCCCTGTTTCCCGGTATGTTGCCGCCGGCGCCCAGGATCGGTTCCACAATGACCGCGGCAAGCTCGTCGCCGGCATTTCGGATGACTTCTTCCGCCCCTTCGGTGTCGTTATAGTCCGCGAGAACGAAATCAAATGGCAGGTTAAGCTTGCAAGGCCCGTCAGGAAACTTGATGACTCCACCGTGATAAGCGCCATTGAAAGCGATCAGCTTGCTTCGGCCGGTCAACAAGCGGGCCGTTGTCAGGGCCCAGATATTTGCTTCGGTGCCCGAGTTGCAAAAACGGATCTGGTCGATGGCGGGAAAGCGTTCGCACAGCAAGCCCGCCAGATTCCTTTCGTAGGAGGTCGGCGCACCCATCGAAATGCCTGTATCCAGGGCATCGCGAACTGCTGATTTCACGGTCTCTTCTGAATGACCGAAAAGGCCTGCCGAATACTCACCAACGAAATCCACATAGCGGTGATTGTCCAGGTCACAGAGTTCCGCACCCTCCCCGCTCACCATCGTCAGTGGAAACGGTTTGTAGTGCAGAACCGTGCGCGTATTTCCACCGGGCAGGTACCGTCCGGCTTCCTGATCCGCTGTCAGACTCAGGGGATTAGCGGCCGCGTAACGGTTACGGGCATCTTCAATTGCCTGATTCAGTGATTCCATTTTTCCTGTCTACCTGACGGCTTCCAAAACAACGGCGATACCCTGGCCGACACCAATGCACATGGTGCAGAGTGCCAGCTTTGAGTCACCTTGATTCAGTTGATCCAGGGCGGTAAGCGCCAGGCGGGCGCCACTCATCCCGAGCGGGTGACCCAGCGCGATGGCGCCACCACGCGTGTTGACCCGTGGATCATCATCAGCCAGCCCAAGTTGACGGGTGCAGGCCAGCGCCTGGGCCGCAAAGGCTTCATTGATTTCCAGGAAATCGAAGTCATCCAGAGTCAAACCCAGGCGCTTGAGCAACTTGTTAGTTGCCGGAACCGGCCCGATTCCCATGATCCTCGGCGGCACGCCGGCGACCGCCATACCCAGGACACGGGCCCTGGGTTCCAGGCCATTACGGCTGGCGCCGGTCTCGGAAGCCAGCAGCAAGGCTGCTGCGCCATCGTTGATGCCGGAAGCATTGCCCGCCGTCACGGTGCCGTTCGGAAATAGTGGTTTCAACTGCGCAAGCTTTTCCAGCGATGTATTTCTCGGATGCTCGTCGCGGTCAACCACCAGGGGGTCCTGTTTGCGCCGGGGGACGCTGACGGCGCAGATTTCCCCGGCCAACCGGCCATCCTGCTGGGCAGCAGCCGCTTTTTGCTGGCTCCACAAGGCAAACCGGTCCTGGTCTTCACGGCTGATGGAGTGTTCAGTGGCCAGGTTTTCAGCCGTCTGAGGCATGACATCGGTGCCGTACTGCTGATGCAGTTTCCGGTTAATAAACCGCCAACCCATGGTGCTGTCGTACATTTTCGGTGTTCGCCCAAAAGCACTTTCCGCCTTGCCGATTACAAACGGCGCACGCGACATGCCCTCCACACCACCGGCGATCATCAAATCGGCTTCACCTGACTTGATGGCGTTGGCGCAACTGCCAACTGCATTCAACCCGGATCCGCATAATCGATTGATTGTGCAGGCTGGAACTTCCTGCGGCAATCCGGCCAGCAGGCCGCTCATACGCGCCACGTTGCGGTTGTCCTCCCCGGATTGATTGGCGCAGCCCAGCATCACATCATCCAGCGCGGCCCAGTCAACACCGGAATTGCGCTCCATCAGCGCCGCTATCGGAATCGCTGCCAGATCGTCGGTGCGAACAGCAGCGAGGCTTCCGCCGTAGCGCCCAACGGGTGTACGGATTCCATCACAAATGAATACGTCAGTCATTTTTATGTCCAGTCCCTCAGTCGGAGTCAGATTTAGCCGCCCTTATGCCGGTGGCAGAATCGGTGCGCCGGTTTTACTTTCCACTTCTGCAAAAGTGACGCCGGGCGCCAGTTCAACGACCTGGAACCCGTTGTCGGTGACGTCAACCACAGCGAGGTCGGTGAAGATGCGTGACACCACGCCGGGCCCGGTCAATGGATAGCTGCATCTCTCGACCAGTTTCGGTTCACCGGTCCTGGTCGTATGCTGGGTAATCACGTAGATGTGTTTCACGCCCTGAACCAGGTCCATGGCGCCACCGACCGCGGGAATGGCATCGGGCGCACCTGTAGACCAGTTGGCAATGTCCCCGTTTGACGCCACCTGCATGGTGCCGAGCACACACACATCGATATGGCCGCCGCGAATCATGCTGAAGCTGTCGGCGTGGTGGAAATAGGCTGCGCCGGGAACTGCCGTGACATACTTTTTGCCGGCGTTCATCAGGTCCAGGTCGCGGTCGGCGTCAGCCGGCGGCGGCCCCATGCCCAGCATTCCATTTTCAGTGTGATAAATGAATTCCCGGCCTTCGGGTACGAACCTCGTGACCAGCTCCGGAATTCCTATTCCCAGGTTCACATAGGATCCATCGGGTATATCCAGAGCCGCTCTGGCTGCCATTTCTTCTCTACTCCATCCGGTACTCATGGGTAACTCCTTCCCTCGGCAATCAGGGTGTCTTCATGGACCGGATCGGGAACCTCGACAATGCGATTCACAAATATTCCGGGCGTAATGACGTGCTCGGGATCAATTTCACCCGCAGCCACCCGTTTTTTCGTCTGAACGATAGTCGTGGCGGCCGCCATGCACATGAGAGGGCTGAAGTTGCGGGCGGTTTTGTTGTAAGTCAGGTTGCCCAGGGGGTCGGCCACTTCACATTTGATCAGCGCAAAATCGGCTTTGAGCCAGGGCTCCATCACGTAAGTGCGCCCTTCAAACTCGCGTGACTCCTTGCCTTCAGCCAGTACCGTTCCTACCGTCGTCGGAGTGTAAAACGCCGGAATTCCCGCGCCCGCCGCACGGATTCGCTCGGCAAGCGTTCCCTGCGGCACCAATTCAAGTTCGATCCTGCCTTCCTTATACAGTCTCGGAAATACCCGGGACTGACTGGAGCGGGGGAAGGAGCAGATCATTTTGCTCACCTGCCCGTTGCCAATCAGGGCAGCCAGCCCTACGTCACCGTTACCGGTATTGTTATTGATGACGGTAAGATTTCTCGCACCCTGATCGATCAAAGCGTGGATCAGCTCTATCGGACTGCCTGACGCGCCGAAACCACCCACCATCACTGTGGCCCCATCCGGAATATCAGCTACGGCATCCGGGATGGATGAATACATCTTGTTGATCACCTTCTACTCCTAAGGGCTAAGACCTCTACAGAAAAACATCTGTTTCTTCCCACAACGCTTCAATCCGGTCGATACGGGCCGTCGCCTCGTCGTAAAGGGCCTTGGCGACACGGGAAACAAGCAGTTCTGCAAACGCCACAATCGGCACCGAACTGTCAAATGGCCCGATCGCCGGAACCTCTATTTCACACCAGGCATCAGCCAATTCCACCAGCGGAGACAATGGACTGTCGGTAATGGCGAGCACCGCAACTTCAGAGTCCGCAAAGACACCGGCCGCTTTGGCTACCTGGCGCCGGTAGCGGAAGAAATCGAACACCACCGCAACGTCACGCCGCCCTGCGTCACTCAGAGCGGTACCGAAGGAGTGCTCCTCGACGAAACGGACTCCCGGCCGGACCATGGATAGACCACTGTGGAAGGCGTGAGCCCCGGCCTGTGAAGTCTCACCGGAGATTACCCAGACATTTTTGGCATTGGCGATGCGCTCGACAAGTGCTTCGGTCTGATCGCCCTCGAACGCATCGAATACGGATGCGATTGCGCCATCTATGGCCGCCCGTGCCGGCAATGCACTCTTGTCTTCGTGCCTGATGCGCTCACTGGGGCGTGCCAGGTGATGAGAAAGACCAATGCGCACATGCCGTTGCAGCCTGGTGTAGCCCTTGAAGCCGAGTTTGTTGGCGAAGCGCACAATGGACGGTCTGCTGGTGCCCACCCGGCTGGCCAGGTCGGAGACTGTTCCAAAAGCGATCAATGTCGGCTCGGCCAGTACCGCTTTTGCAATACGCCGTTCGGTGGGGGTAAGCTCGCTGCTGACCGCGGCAACGAGGTCATTGGTTGACGTTGGCGCAACCGTTATGTTCATTGTGTTACATTACCACAAATCAAGAGTTCAATGTGTTACATTAGTAGCTGATGGCAACATGAATAAAAGAGGTGTGAAGTGGCAAACGCAGGCAGATACAGCCCCGCTGAAAAGGAACAGGCGTTCCTCGATACGATTGAAAACCCCAAATATGACCGTGAGATCATCAACGGATTGAAACCCTTCTTCGAGGATAAGGCGCCAGAGGATATCAAGGGTTTCTACTCCCCCGATGAACTCTCGGTATTGTCGAGCCTGCACGGTACTGAACGCGACGTCGAAGCCCGTATGCCGGTCAAAATGACCCGTCACTTTTTCGAAATGGCCAAAGGCAGCAAATCCCTGCAAAGAATCATCAAGGCCAATCCGGACGAAACGCTCAACCTGGCGGGTTCCGAAGATCCCGGCCACCAGATGGACTTCGCGCCGGTCGAAGGTCTGTTACACAAGTACGAAATGGGCTTGCTGTACGTGGTTTCCACCTGTTCAGCGCATTGCCGTTTTTGCTACCGCGAAGAATTGATCAGCCAGAAGGAAGTCGAGCGCCAGGACGGCACCGTGGCCAAGAAAGGGCTGGCAAAAATCAAGGAAGTCACCGATTACGTCCGTGCGCATAACGATACCGTCGCCGCCCATGGGGGACTGCACCCGACGACCGGCCGCGAGAAGCTCAGGGAGGTGTTGTTGTCCGGGGGCGATCCGATGGTGTTGCCAAACCGAAAGATCGGCGCATGGATGGCGGCACTGGCAGAGGCCGGCGTGGAGGCTATCCGCCTCGGCACCAAGGAGATGTCATTTCATCCGAAGCGTTTCGACGCAGCCTTCCTGGCGATGATCGACAATTTTCACGAAACCTATCCGGATGTCGGTTTCCGGCTGATGATTCACTTCAACCATCCGGACGAATTCCTGCTGAAAGATTCCAGCGGCGAATATCTCCGGAACCCGAACGGTTCACTCAAGTGGCATGAAGATACGCTTCGTGCAATGGAAGGGCTCACCTCCCGCGGCTGGATCAATATCGAGAACCAGGCGCCGATCATCAAGGGCATCAATGACGACCCCGATGCGCTCCGGGTGATGCAGCGCGCCTTGTACCGGGTCGGAGTCGGCAACCATTACTTCTTCTGCGGCCGGGACATAGTGGCCTACCGGGCCTTCAACGTTCCGATCGAAACCGCCTGGAATATTCTTAACGAGTCGCAAAGAGGCCTGTCCGGGGTTGAGACCCATGCCCGTCTGTCCATAACCCACTACAAGGGCAAAACCGAGGTATCGGCGGTCACCAGCGAACCGATCCCCGGCGTGCCCGGCACTGAAAACGGCGTGCTGATCTTCAAGATTCTGCGCAACGCCCTGGATGCACCGGATCGCGGTAAGGTCTGCATCGTCGGGCGCAACCCGGATGCCATCTGGTTCGACGACTACGAGGATCGCGTCATTTTTGACGAGGCGGGTTTGTATGAATACGCAAGGGTCGAAAAGGCAAAGATCAAGGCCGAGGAAGCCCTGGAAATAGCAGTCGCTTCCTGAGCGGGTGATCGCCGGACCGGGCTCGACTGGAAATTTGGAATGCTTATTGTTCCTGATCCGACCAGGGCGGGTTGAAGGCTGCTGTGCATGATTCGCCCTGCCCACCACGATGAGGCTTCCCTGCTGACTGACCTCGCCTTCCGCTCGAAGGCATATTGGGGTTATTCCGAGGAG
Source organism: uncultured Lysobacterales bacterium (assembly GCA_937924405.1). Taxonomy (GTDB): domain Bacteria; phylum Pseudomonadota; class Gammaproteobacteria; order Xanthomonadales; family SZUA-36; genus JAHEFT01. The sequence goes on along the minus strand of CALDVW010000046.1, from coordinate 19,182 downwards.
TTCATGGAGCTCTGCCGGGATGAACTGACGATTTCCGGCGCTTACCTTGGCAAACATGCCTGTTTCGTTCTGGAAGCTGAACGGCGCCTCGCTGGGTTTACCAGCCTGGAACGTATGACCGGCACACGAGTAGAGCTGGGACACCTCTTCATCGAGCCATCGGAAATCGGACACGGCTATGGAAAACAGTTGATGACGCACGCGCTTGCCGAAGCGCGCAGCAGGGGCTATCGCGTCCTCGAGATTCAGGCAGATCCGAACGCGGAAAGTTTTTACCGCTCGTGCGGAGCGAGGCGGGTTGGAATGAAGCCTTCGGCGAGTATTGCCGGACGTGACTTACCGCTCATGGAGCTCGAACTACAGAAGTAGCCGCCACGACACTCCGTAGCTGCAAGCCAGAGCACACTGCCCTGTTAACTGCTCCGGGACCGGTTGTAGAATGCAGGGTGGAACGGGCAAAAGCGCTTTTAACGGAGAAAAGGCATTGATCACAGGTAAATGTGAATGCGGCGAATTACCAGGGCCCGACAAACTCTATATCACCAAGTGCACGATCGCGGGTCAACCGCAATGTCAGCCCGCCTACCACCGGTTTGGGGGATTGAAAGCGCCCTGGTACGAAACCGGCAATTCACTACCACGGCATGAAGAATGGCCGGAAGACTGAAATTGTTCAAGACGGGGACATGAGGACCTTCAGGGAGGTCATTGAGAGCGGTGATTTCGTTTTGACCGCGGAATTGAATCTCACGCGGAATTCAGACGCCGCTTCGATTGTCGAACAGGCCGGTGTCCTGGGCGCTTGCACCGACGCCATCCAGGTTCCAGACAGTCCCGGCGCACGTGTGCAAATGACCCCTCTGGCGGCCTCACATCTGCTGATTCAGAACGGATTCCAGCCGATAGCGCACCTGAACTCCAGGGACAGGAACCGTGTGGCACTGGAATGTGAACTGCTTAGCCTCGGAGCGATGGGTGTGAGCAGCGTGCTTCTTCTGCGCGGTGACGACTTGCCCCAGGATCACCGGCCGGCCATCAAGCAGGTGTTCGAGTTGAAAGGCAAACAACTGATTGAAGTTGCCCAGGCGCTGGCGGACGACCCGACTGTGACGTGTGTGCCGGAATTCTGTATCGGTACGATCGCCACGGTGTTTAATCCGAAGGCCGCCTGGCAGCCCACTTCCCTGTTGACCCGGGTAGACGCCGGTGCCCGCTTCATCCAGACCCAGTTGTGTTTCGATACGGCGGCTTTGCGCCGCTATATGACCCACCTGGTCGAAGCGCAACTGACCTGGCGAACCGCCATCATCGTCAGTGTCTGCACCCTGCCCAACGCGGTGACAGCCAGGTGGTTGCGCGAGAATCTGAAGGGCTCACTGGTACCTAAAAAAGTGATTCGCCGGCTCGAACAGGCCCGTAATCCGGAGCAGGAAGGCATCGATATCTGCGCTGAAATCCTGGATGAGCTGCGCGAGATTCCGGGTATATCGGGCGCCCACCTGATGACGCCCGGCGAACAGGCAACCATTCCTGCTGCCATCAAAGCAGCGGGTCTGGGTCGATAATCGTCTACTGGCGGCCCAGTTCCTGCGGTGGGACGTAATCGAAGATAAAGGTGATTCGGTCTTCCTTGCCCTTGTTCATCACGCTGTGATTTTTCTGATTATTGATTTCATAGGCCCGTCCCACCTGCAGCTGATGCGGCCGGCCGTCGATCATGAAGCGAACCCGAGGATTGGTGGTAATCGGGACATGAATCCGGTGACCGCGGTGAAAAGAAGGGTGTGAATCGACATGCGGGCTTATCTTGCCGCCCACCAGGAGCTTGGCTGCCATTGCCCGGATGATCGTGCCGCCCGGCGGATAACACCTTTTGATGATATCGTGCATCACGGGCACCGCCACATCGGCGAGCCGGTCCCAGCCGGGTTCCTTGAGAATATCCACTTCGGGCCAGTTTTCCAGGTCTGTAAACACCAATACGATGGATTCGGTTTGCCGGTGGACCTCGTAGGTCTCCTGGCGGTAACGGTCCTCGTGCCAGGCGGCCTCTTCCTGGGTGAGAATGGCTTCTGACAAGGCCGTGGCGTCCACCGGACCGAGTTCACGTATCAGGCCCTGGATATCCATCAATACAAGTCGCAAGGGTTCATCATGAGTGCCGGCAAAAAAACTGCCACACCACCGTTATCGGTGATGTGGCGGTCCGGTTTGCTTGCTAGTTCCAGGTGTATCGGTAATTGATTCCGAAAGTACGCGGCCGGATAATCGAAGCCCGTGTCTTGATCCAACGCTCATTGAATAGATTTACCCCATATTCGTTGAACATATTGTCAACATACAGGGCGACGCTCCAATGGAGGCTGTCGATGCCAACACGCAGGTTGAAGACACTGTAGGAGGGGTGGGTTTTAACGGCGTTAGAACCCAGGGTGGACGTGATTCCCTCGAGTGAATTGACCGAGTCGCTCTGGTACTGATAAACGCCCAGAATGTATGGGTCCGCGCCCCATAACTGGTTGCTGAAGTTGTACTGGGCTGTCAGGGCGGCTTTCCATTCGGGCACCATCGGCAGGCGGGTACCCTTTACCGCAATGATGGGTTCGTCCCCTTCTTCAAACAGGGTCGCGTCTGCGGAAAGTGCCGCATCGTTATATCCCAGCACGCCGCCGATCTGCCAGTTTTCTGCCGGAATCCAGGAGAAATCCGCTTCGAATCCGTCGATCTCGGCTTCCGTGAAATTGACGATTCCGTTCGCGTAGGTGGCCGCAAACGGATCGACCGCTTCGATCTGAATCTCATCCCACACCATGTGATAAGCCGTTATGTTGAACTGGAAACGGCCGTCGGCCCAGGTGGTCTTGGCGCCGATTTCATAATTCGTCAACTCATCCGGCACGAAGGTGTGAAGATCCCCGTCAGGTCCGAAAGAAGTACCCCTCTTGCCGGAATTGACACCTCCAGAGCGAAAACCTTCCGAATAAGTGAAGAAGACGATCTTTTCATCATCGATCCGGTAGGTGGCGTTGAATTTGGGCACGAAGCCGTCATCTGATGATTCCGCGAATTGATTCGCGTAACAGGTATCGAAGCCTTCCTGCGGTATGCCGTCAATCTGCCAGGCATCCCGGTTGGCCTGAGTGCCGCAATTCATGATGATCGTTTGCGGCGGGTTGATCAGGGTTCCATTGCGCGAGATCCTGTCCTGTTCGATATCGTACCAGCGCCCACCCAGGGTGATCGCCAGGTTTTCGGTCACATCAAAGGTGACTTCACCAAATATGGCTTTTTGCTCCTGGTTTGTTTCGTAGATCCCGTGCCACCAATTGTCCGACAGCTTATCCAGGGTTCCGAAATAGTAGTAATGCAGGTAGCTGGCATAGGTGAACTGCCCAACGCAGCCCTCGGCTGCCGCGTAGTACTCGCTGCAGTTGTCGCTCAATCCGATGACATTGGCGGTGAAGGATTGCGGACCTCCCTCCACTTTGTTGTAAAAAATACCACCCACCCACGACCAGCGGCTGTCAGTGCCGCCAGGTGATGACAGTCGAGCTTCGAAGGAAGTTCGGTCGCTGACCTGCTCATCGATGGAGAAGGCATGTGGATCACCGCCAAAGTCGTAGACCGTTATATAAGGATCGTACTGCCGCCAGTAATCACCGGTTTCCTGAAACGCAAACAGATAAGCGGTGGAGTCCGCCAGGTAGCGGGTTTCACGGTTAGCGAACCCGGCTGTCACCGTGGCGACGGCCCAGCCGAGATCGCCCTCGGCCGTCAGCGCCAGTTGGTACCAATCGTCCTCCCAGCTTTCATTCTGGAAGCGTATTTGCTCCCATTTGCCCAGCCCGCTGTCTTCCCAGTACTGATCGGCCAGGTCGACGTCACCGAAGCCGTCCGCCTCGGTTGACTGGAAAATGGCCTGGGCGTCTATGGTCCAGTTGTCGCCGGGGGTCCAGCGCAGCGTCGCACGTGCGCCGGACGTGGTGCTCGTGTTGATGTTTTCTTTAACGTACATCGAATTGTCGAAGGTCCCGCCCGGGCTGGTGCCGAGGATGTTGTCGACCCAGCCGGCGTCTTCGGCCGTGAAACCAACCAGGCGCAAGGCCAGCGTGTCCTGGATCAGCGGCACGTTCAGCATGGCGCTGACATCGTAGCCATTGTCGCCGCCATCGATGGATTCCCCGTTGAGGTCCACCCAGCTTTCGAATGCAGCGGTATCCGGTTTGTTGGTGATGATACGCAGCGTGCCGCACTGTGCTGCTTCGCCAAACAGGGTCCCCTGCGGCCCGGCGAGTGCCTCGACGCGTTCAATATCGACCAGCCTGGGGTCCGGGTTGAAACCGGTCGAACTGATCGGCTGCTCATCGAGGTACACACTGGTGGTCGGGTTTTCACCAAAGGAGATGGAAGAGGTCGCACAGCCACGCATGATGACGTTGGTTCCGCCCGGTTCGCGCCGGCCGAACGTCAGGCTCGGAATCTGCCCAATATAGTCATCGAGCCTCTTGAAGCCCTGCAGCGTAATGTCAGAGTCGGTAAATGCCGTGATGCTCATCGGCACGTCCTGCAGGTTGATGTCGCCGCGCTTGGTAGCGGTCACCAGCACCTCTTCCAGCGTCAGCGAAGAGTCGCCGTCCTCATCCTGGGCAGCATCCTGAGCGATAGCGGTAACAGGAATTCCGGCACAGATTGCTGAAATGATGGTGCTGAGAGATAAGGTTGGATGGGGTTGAGCTGAATTGGTTTTGCGTGTCATTCGACCTTCTCCGGTAGATGGTAGATGCCAGACATATTGGTGTCGATTTTAATTAACATCGTTATTTTATTAGGTCTTTTTTATCATGACACAAATACTCGAAATTTCCAATCGAGCCGATATTAATCAATATCAGCAGTTTTCATTGTAAATGGACTGTATTAGCGGTGGGCTTATCCATGATTGGCCATTGACTAATCGAACGTTGTGTTAATTATATTTAACGACTCTTTTCATCATGTAGGAATTGTTGCATTATTCCCTATTCCGCTTTGATTTTGAGGTAGTCAATGACCACACTGGTCGCCACATCAGTGGTTCGCGGCAGCAGACAGGGTGAGAGCCATGGTGGCGTTTACCTGCTCGATCTCGAGCAGGGCCGGGGGGCCCTGGCCATCGACTGGAATACAGCGGGAATTGATTGGCGCGGACGCGGATGGGACCGCGGTCTGCGCGGTATCGCGTTCGACGGCGACCGGGTCTTCATTGCGGCCAGCGACGAATTGTTTGAATACACTCCGGATTTTGAGCTGGTCGACTCGTACCGCTCACCTTTCCTGAAGCATTGTCACGAAATCTCCTGCTATAAACGGCGTTTGTTCCTGACTTCCACAGCCTACGACTCCATCCTCGGCTTTGACCTGGATGCGAATCAATTTTCCTGGGGCTTGTCTATCGTCGCCGATGCCGATGAATTCAGAGCCAAGCCGTTCAATCCCCGGGGGCAGCAAGGGCCATTGGCGGAAAACAAATTGCACCTGAATAATGTGTTCTGCAATAAAAAAGGTATGTATATCAGCGGCCTGAAAACCGGGGGCATGTTGCATTACAGCGGCCGCAGGATCAAGATTTTCGTCAACCTGCCGGCAGGAAGCCATAATGCCAGGCCCTGGCGGGACGGTATTTTGTTCAACGACACCGAGTCCAATGCGGTCCGCTACGTGACACCCGGGCTGAATCACGTCTTCCAGGTACCGCATTATCCGGCTGAACACCTCACGCACACCGACCTGGACGATTCACGCATCGCGCGCCAATCCTTTGCCAGAGGCCTTTGCATAATTGATGATCACATAATCGCTTCGGGTTCCTCACCATCGACCATCACGTTGCACAATGTGGATACCATGAAAACCACATTGAGCGTCAACCTGTCGCTGGACATCAGGAATGCAATTCACGGCCTGGAAGTGTGGCCGTTTCCGGTCAGGGCCGATTGATGGATTCATACTGCTGGTAGCGGGGCAACACAGGTTCGAGTACTTCGATCAGCTCTGCCAGATGATCTTCGTGGTTGCGCCAGAAGTTAACCGACTTACTGTACACCGGCTGACGAACCTGCTCGGAGCTGGCGGTTCGCACCGGACGCTCGGTTTCGTGAAAGTTGATACAGGCGTCCTCCCAGGGTAATCCACAATAATCGAGCAGCCGGTGCACCTGGCTTTCAAAATCCGTCACGACCTCTTCGTACTGGACGGTGAGGCAGCGGCCCGGCAGCACATCATGCCAGTGGTCCATCATTCGCTGGTATTGAACGAAGTACTCACCGATTTCAGTCAGGTCGTAAGTGAAACTCTGGCCCCTGGCAAACAGTTGCCGGTAATTGCTCAGGCATGAATCCAGTGGATGGCGGCGTGCATCAATGATCCTGGCATTGGGCAGTATCAGGTGGATAAAACCTACCGTCGGAAAGTTGTTCGGCATTTTGTCGATAAAAAACGGCTTGCCCTCGGTGCGATGAATCCGCGCGAGATCCAGGTAATCCGCACCCAGACGTTTGAAATGTTCTTCTTTCAGCTCATGCACAGCGCGGGGATAGTTGACGCCGTCTGCCCGGTTCCGGTTCAGAGAAGTGGCAACCGTCCCGGCATAGGGAAGTTCCGAGGTGCCCTCGACCTGGCTGTGGCTGGCCAGGATCTGTTCGATCAATGTCGACCCGGAGCGCGGCAGGCCGATCACGAATATCGGGTCAGCCGAAGGATGTCCCAGACCGGTATTTTCAGATAAAAATTCCCGGTTGAATACTTCCACGATTTCATCATTCATGACTTCATCACGGACCGGGTCGTAATTCTCCATCATCCGCCGAAGAGAGTTACCTTCATGGTAGTACTCCCATGCCCTGTCGAATTCTCCGCGGTCCTCGTATGCCTTGGCCAGTGCAAACAGGAAATTGACCCGGGATTCCTCGCTGACATTCTCATCGGCTTCGCCCACGCGGGACTGCATTTCACGAATATCCTCATCGCTCAGCTGGTAGGTTTTCAGATTGGCAAGGCTCCAGTAAATTTCGCCATTCTGCGGTTTCTGACGGATGCAATTGCGATAGGCCTCAATGGCCTCTTCCTGCCGGCCGACGGTTTTTAGAACATGCCCGAGCCCCAGCATCGCGCCCGTGTGGTTTGGTGCGAGTTCCAGCACCCTCTGGTAAGCCTCGACCGCCTCGTAAGTAAGGGCCGCAACAGACAGGGTGGATCCGAGCATGTGGTGCGCCTGGACGTTGTCCGGTTCGAGCCTGATCGCCTGCCTGAATTGTTCAATAGCCTCTTCCAGCCGGCTCTGCTTCTTGAGTGCGTAGCCGAGGTCGATCTGCGCCAGGACGAAATCCGGGGCATTGGCCACTGCGCGCCGGAACAGGCGCTCCGCCTGGTAAATCCGGCCGGTTTGCAGAGTGACGTTACCGAGCAACCGCATGGCATCCACATTGGTGGGGTTGTCGCGCAACACTTCCCGATAGAGCTTCTCTGCTTCTTCCCAGCGGCCTTCCTTCTGGTGCTCCGCCGCCAACGCAAGATTTTTGCGCTCCGGATTCAGCTCAAACGACTTTTCGAACGCGATGTCGGCCTCTTTCCCATCGCCCAGCATGGCCAGCGCCTTGCCCAGATTGAAAAAAGCATGGTCCAGGTTAGGGTCCAGCCGCGTCGCTTTTCTCAAAATCTCGACAGCCTCACCAGGCTGGCCCTTTTCTACCAACAGATGCCCCAGGTCTTCATGGGGTTTGGCGAAACTGGGCGCGAGCTGGATGGCCCGGCGGAGGTATTTCTCGGCTTCCGGAACCTGATGGCTCTTCAGCAGAATCGCGCCCAGCAAAGCCACCATGTTAATGTCATCCGGGTTGCGCTCGACCGCAGACCGGCAGATCGCCTCGGCCTGGTCCGGATGTCCGGAATTGATCAATCCGATCGCCTCACTCAAGGCGCTTTTTGAAGCAAAGCTCTGGGCCATAACCGATAGTCTCCGGGCAAATTATCCCTGAAAATTAAGTCTGGCACGTTATCGTTCCGGAAGCTCGAACGCAAGATGCGCATGAGAATCTTCCTGGGGAACCAACAGTTAAGGCGAGGCTGCAATCGATCGAATATATAGGTTTCCGTCGGTTGGATTGATGGCCTTTTCCTTCCCAGGAATAGAAATTGAATGATACCTTGTACCCAGTGACAGAAACCTCTCAACACATCGCCGTTATCGGTGCCGGTATCAATGGCCTGGTCGCGGCCAATTACCTGCAGCGCGCCGGACACAAAGTCACTTTACTCGAACGCAGCGATCGGATTGGCGGCGCCTGTGTGTCGGAGACCGTCCAGGTCAATGGTATCCGGCAGGATTACGCCCTCGGCGCTTCGACACTGGGGCTGATGCAGGACTTCGTCTGGCGGGAGACCGGCCTGGCGGAGCGTTTGCAGATCTGGGCGCCGAGCCATCCGGACCTTGTGTTTTTCCCCGAAATGGACCGGCCCGCGCGTATTTTTGGTGATGCTTCCCACGCGGCCCGGGAGTTTGCCGACAAGTGGGGGGAACACGGTGATGTGGCAGGGTACCTCGCGGACGAAGACCGGGTCGTCCGCTTTTTGCAATCCGGCTACCGCTCGGGCCGACCGCCAAGCGTGGACGACGCGGTTGCCGGCCTGGGGGCGGATCTGACTGAGCTGTGGATCACCGGAAGTGCCGCAAAACTTCTGGATCACTACTTCACCGCCGAACGGACCAGGGTGCACATTGCCATGGATGTTTCAGAAAGCGGCCCGGTTTCGGTGGATGAGCCTTACTCCGCTTTCATCATGCCGATGATGTCCTCCGGCTCAGTATTCGGCGGCGACTACGGCTTTGTAAAGGGCGGCATTTGGCAAATCACCAGGGAGCTTGGCCGGATCAACCAGGAACTGGGCGTTGATCTCGTGTTGGCCTGCACCGTGCACGAAGTGGACACGAAAAATGGCGCCATTCGTTGCGAGATTTCTGCCGGGACCAGAATGATTCACGCTGACCACATAATCTTTGCGACAGATCCTCAAACCGCCGCACACCTGACCGGTGACACGGCGTTGAGCGACCAAACGCAGGGGGAGCGATTGTTGGGCACTTCCGGCAAACTCAACCTCATGTTCCGCAATCCGGTGCGCTGGAAAGACAATGATGGGGAACCGGAATCCGACACCGCTTTCCGCTACATATTTGCCGTGGACACGATGACGGACTTCGATGCTGCGGCCCTTGCGGTCGTCGATGGGGAGGATTTTGCTCCGGGTTATTACCAGGTTTATTGCGAAGGGGCAGCCATGCGCCAGATGGGTCTCGTCGAACCCTTTGACCGGCTAGCCGTGTTTTTCAAGAATCTCGCGCTGGGACGAACGGGAGAACAGCTCGCATCGGTGGAAGCGCAAGTGAAGGAAATTATACTCAGCTATATCGCAAACCCCGAAGACTGCGTGTGGAGCCGGCTACTCACACCCAGGGACCTGCAACGGACCTTCGGGTTTCCTGGCGGCAACATCGAACACACCATGCTGGTAGCCGGGCAATGCTACTTCGACCGGAACTACGCGAATGATCCGAACCGGCGTTTCTACCAGTTCGGCGAGTTTCAGAACGTATCTATCTGCGGCTCCGGCACCTACCCCTGCGGCTCGGTGGCCGGAACCCCCGCCTATATGTGCGTCAGGGAACTGCTGCACCACCTGGAAGGATAGAAGATCCGGCGATAAGCGGCCGGGTGGGGAACCGGGCTCTTTTTCAGGTCTTGACAAGGGCCTCGACCGCCATGTGCGCCGCCCTGAACGCGCCCTCGGTCATAGCGTCGGCCACTGCATCGGAATTGGCAATTGCAATTCTGCCGAAGGGTTTCCGCGCCGCAATCCAGGGCGACCGCTCCGGGGGCAACTCATCGAGCATCCATGCCACCTGGTTGGTTTCCGGATCGTGGCCATAGGCGTAACCGTGCGGCCAGCGATTCACTGTGATCGCCTCGATATCGCGGGCCGGGTCGAACCCGCCCGCCGACAGGATGCGCCCGAGTTGATCTCGAATTCTTTGTTCGAAGTCCTCAAAAGTTGTCGTCAAAAGCTCCGCGCGGGCCGCGCGCCATTGATCCGGTGCCGACTGACCGCGCATCCGGGGATCGAGCGGTGCCCGGAACAGCCGCAATACGACCGGCTCGTCGGGCGCACTCGAATGGCGATAACCGCCGAGATTCAACGGTTCCGTGAGGTCGATGTACTCGAAGTAGCTGCCCGGACATCGCACCCCGCGGATCTTGAGCCGGGCGAAGGCAGTCCAGTTGCGGATCAGCACGTTGGTGTAAATCAGCGGCGCTTTGACAGCGAACGACAAGGCCTTTTTCTGTGCTGCCGGTATTTCGTCGCAGATGTAGGGGATGGAAGCGTTGTAACAGGCCAGAATGCAACGCCGACTGCGTACCCGATAGGCCTGGTCACCACGGACATACGTGACCTCGACCTCGTCGGCGCTTTTCGGGTCGCCACGGTGCCTGACGTTGACGGCAGTGCTGTCGAGCCGGATACGCATGGGCGAGTCACCCGAATCCAGTGCGCTGTAATCGAAGCGGGCAGCAACGACGTCATCCAACGTATTCCCGGGCGCCACACCCGGCACCAGGGAGCGGGTGAGCAGACGCGCGATCGTCGCATTGCCGTCCGGAAACTGGCAGAACAGTGACTCTTCAGTCGCCACCGCGCCGGTCTCAATGTAGTCGTCCACCCCGAGCCCGGCGGTTCCCGGCCAGCTTTCGCCGGTCGCCACCCATGCGGATACCGCGTCAAGGCCGATCGCCCAGGTGCTGGACCTCCACAGGTATGACACCGCCTCCGGGCTGATCCCGGCAGTCTCGAGGAGATATTTTTCATAGCTGGTCTTCTGGAGGAATTCGACCTTCTCCTCCGGGTTGAGGCCTTCAAGGTAATCGACGCTGGACTCGTAGAGTCGGGTGAGTTCCTCCTGAGCCGCATCCGATAATGGCGTCCTCGCAAGAAATTCCCGCCACGATGGCTGGCCTTCGGCGCCAAAGAGTTGGTCCACGCCAAAAGTTTCCTTGCCGAAGAACACACCACGTGTCAGCCCGTGAGAGCCGTAAACTGTCTCGTCGTGAAATTCCGAATAACGCCCCACGTCTATGCCGAGCGCTTTTATCAGTCGGCGCCCGGCCTGGTTATAACGCCTGAGATCCTGAATGTTCTCCGTACCGCCGTGCGACAACAACATCCTGTCACCGTCCCAGAATTCGTTGCGCTTGGCGTGGCCACCAAAATCATCGTGGTTGTCGAGGATCAGAATGCGTGCATCGGGCATGGCCTCGCGGAAGTACCAGGCGGACGCCAGGCCGCTCAGCCCCCCTCCCACGACAATAAGGTCGTAGTCTTCGCCGGTTTCCTCCGGACTGCCCCAGCGCGCGCCGTCTCGCATCGCGTGAGCAACCTCGTAGGAGCCGACATGGCTGCCGCGCATACCGGTGCGGACCGGCGGATACGGCACCGCCTGTGTCTGCGGTAGCTTATTCGGTGCCACAGGCGCCTGCGCCTCCGACCACCTCCAGGCCAGGCTGCCGCTGATCGCGACGGCGACACCGCCGACGAAGTCGCGGCGGGTGATTGGTCGGTTCATTCCGGAATCGCGTTGCGCCATGCTCTCATTATCTCCCACCCTGTCGCTGCGCGCGGGGTGGCTCCCGGCATGGTGGCGTGCCCATAACGCTCACAGCATTGACACTCAATTCAAAGGCCACCGGTATTGCACGCCTCGAGCACCCAGTTTTTGAGCGCCTCGAAGTATTCAGAATTGGCATGCTCGGGTCGCTGATGAAGCCAGCCGATGATCGCCATTCCCCGAATCAGCAGGAATGCAGGCAGCATTTCAATGTCGCGCTTCTCCAATGGCCTGCGCTCACGATAGCCGTCGAGTACAGCTGCACTGAGCACATCAAATTCAGGCGCGGACCGGTGATCAATCAGCACGGATGCAATTTCGTACATATGCCAGCCATACGCTGCATCATCGAAATCGATCAACGCCAGATCGTCTCCGCATATAACGATGTTAAAGGGATCAATGTCGGCGTGGATCAAACTGAAGCTGTCAGGTGTCTCGCCATATGCCAGAAGCGCGTTGCGAACATGTCGCCTTCCCCGCAGCAACACAGCCCGCTCGGCGCTGGTCAGGTCCTCGTGTTCCCAGAACCGGCCCCAATGAGGCCTCTCTCCCAGCAGGCCTTCGAGATCGATCCGACGCCTTACAAATCCCGGCGGCACTTCCCATCCCGAGGACTGGTTGTGGATGGCGGCCGCAATCCCGCCGATCCGGTGAAACATGCGCCCCCATTCTGCCCTGTCGGCTTTCATATCCAGGTAGTCATTCAGCAGTGTGCCTTCGAGCCAGGATGTCATCCCCGCATAACGTTGTTCACCTGAGCCGGGAATTTCGACCAGCACAAAGTGCTGACCCTTATTGGTCAGAAGTGAATCCTGGATGGATATGCCCGCGTCCTTCAGCGCCGCGGCCCATATTCGTTCCGAATTGAGTTCCTCGATCGAGTTGTAACCCGGCCTGTGCAGCCTGAGGACATAGTCTGTTTCGCTACCGCAGGCCGAAACCCGAAACGTCACATTTTCGGAATGCGCGACAAGTTCAACAGCTTCCGGCTCAACTGGAAAACTTTCCAGAGCCCTCAATGCAGCAGGGGTGTAAAGTGATTCAAGGGTGCCGTCCATTTGCTTCACTTATCCGCACATCAGCAATCTGTTCATTGGCGGCCGGCTTTTCATGACGCGTCGGCGAGCGCAGGAATGCTTTTCTTCAGCATCAGGTACATATAGAGATAGACGAGCATCGCCGCGATGGAAGCCATCGCACACATGATGAACACGCCATTGTAGCCGAAGTTCCAGGCGAGCACCGATGCGGCGATATTCGGGCCGAGGAAGTTACCCAACCCCTGCGCGGCCGGAATCATCGCAGGGAACCGGCCGGAGCGATCGACGTTCGCGATCGTTGCGGCCTGGTAGATGTCGACGAAGATCCAGCAAAAATTGAAGAAGAACATGCTGATCGCCACGGTGGCGTTGGTGATGCCAAAGGTGAGCATGACCACGATGCCCGCCTGGAACACCAGGGTGACCAGCAACGGTCGCGCCAGGCCGTAGCGATTGCTGAGCAGCACGGCGAACAGGCAGCCAATCACCGAGAATACCGACGAGACCCACAGCATGCTGGCGACCCATTCCCGGGATGCGTCCGAGTCGACGGTCGACAGTTCAATATAGGTCCAGTACGCGCCGATATTGATATAGGTCAGGACGATCGCGCCCAGCACCAGCCACGGCACGTAAGCAGGCACGTGCTGGTGCTCGGCATGATGTTTACCGCCAGCCTCCTCGACATCGACTTCGACATCCAGGGCCTTTTCGACCGGGTGCTTGGGAAGCCATGAAATGAATATGAGGCCGACGATATAGGTCGCGATCAGTGCGATATAGATGCCCTCCATCGAAAGGTAGGGCAGTAGCTTCAGTTCGGCGCCCTGCGATCCGGCGAAGGCAAACAGCTCGAGACCGAATGCGAAGGCGGGCCTGGAATGACCACCGATAGTCGCAACCGCGATACCCGTGTAGACGCCGGCGCCTATACCGGCCAACAGCCGCAGCCAGAGCGTAACCTCATAGGTCTGGTAGACGATACACAGAACGTTAGCGGCAATTGCCACCAGCGCTGCGCCCGTCGCCAGGTAACGTCGATTGACCGTGGCGACGAACAGCGCCGAGATCACCGCGCCGATCGCAAGCCCGCCGAGATCGGCGCCAGCCACTCGGCCGACCTGGACTTCGGTAAAGCCCAGGTGGTCAACCCATGCCGTGCTGATCACGGGTAGTCCAACCATGACGGCGTAACCTACCAGGGCCATGTAGATGCCGATCGTCAGAGATCGCCAGTCGTCGAAGATCGTTCGGTGATGAAGCAGCGTGCTGCTGTCGTGCGTCATTCTGAATTACTCACGTAATTCCTCCATGCATTCGTCGAAGGCGCCCAGGAATTCGTCCGCGTTCGCGTGAGAGAATACCAGCGGCGGCCTGATTTTCAGGACGTTTTCATATTTGCCTGCATACGAGACAAGGAATCCCCTTTCTTTCAGGCGGTCGCCCAGCGTGAGTGTCAATTCGGTATCCGGCTCCTTGCTGTCGCCGTCCCGGATCAATTCGACGCTGAGGAAAAGACCGCAACCGCGCACGTCGCCGATTGCATCGAATTTTTCCATGCGGCCCCGGAGTTCGTTCGCCAGCCTGGCGCCGACTTCAGTCGCATTCCTGAGGAGATCAAGACGTTCGATTTCATCAAGCACGGCCATTCCCACAGCGGCCTGCAATGGAGTCGACGCGCAGGTATTGAAATAGTCTCTTTCGGTGCGGAAGGCATCAACAAACTCCTTTTTTGCAGCCGTTGCCCCAATTGGCAGACCGTTTCCCATCGGTTTGCCCATCACGACGACGTCCGGCCGGAATTGTGAGAATTCATATCCCCACCAACGGCCCGTCCTTCCATAACCTGACTGGACTTCATCGGCGATGACAAGACCGCCTTCCCTGTGGACCAGATCCGTCACTTTTGCCATGAAACCCGGCGGAATGTCGGGCACACCCTCGTTGGCAAAGATCGGGCACACGATGAGGGCGGCGAAGCCGGTTCCCGCCGCCCTCAAACTCTCGATCGCCATCGCAACCCGGGTGAGATATGCTTCGCACAGTTCTTCATCGCCCAGTCCATCCTGCAGGGGTCTGTAACGCTCAGGGAATGGAAAACTCCGGACATCACCGGATTCACTGGGCGAAAGGCCCACATAGCTGAGGGAATCGACCAGTTCGCTATTGCCGTGATAGGCGGCGTCCGTGCAGATGAGACCGCCATTTCCGGTGACAATGCGAGCCATCTGAATGGCGACTTCGTTGGCCTCGGTGCCGCTGCAGCTGAACACCACGCTCTCGATACCGTCATGATTAAGCCCGGTCAGTCGTTCGGCGAATGTCACAATACCTTCATGAAGATATCGGCTATGGACATTGAGCGTGGCCTGCTGTTCCGCCATGGCTTTGACGACGACAGGATTGGCGTGCCCAACACAGGGCACGTTGTTGTACATGTCGACGTAGCGTCGCCCGTTGCTGTCATACAGATAAACGCCTTCGCCGCGTACAATTTCGATCGGCATTGCGTAGAATAGCTCCGCACCAGAACCCAGGGCCAAGTTTCGGCGGTGCTGGAGCGAGCCATTTCCCATGATTGCTTCCCATAGCAGAATGAAAGAATTAAGTGCCGCAAGAACTGTCCGCTGACCAAATGTACCAGTTTTCTTTTTCCGCGATCGACAAAATGGTCAGACAAACACTGAGGCGCCGCCACCGCATCGTCTCCAAGCATGCTTATAGCCCGTTGATCTGAACTACAACATCCTGATGTCAGGCTCCTCGTACACTCGAACTTCGACATGATCACCGGCCCAAATTTCACCCGGCACATCGATCACGCCAACCACGCCCCGCCGGCCCGAGGCAGGCCGTAACCAGGCTTTGTCATCCAGCGGCTGCCCTGAACGGGTGGCGTGTTTAGACGCAATTTGAGCCCCCATGTCCCCACAGGGCGGGTTGTATTCCTCGACCAGCAACACCGCTCCGGATGGAAACAGGAGTTTGCTGCCTTTAGGCAGCAGGGAGAATTCCGGAATGCCTTCAACGCACAGATTGGCGCCCAGCGTCGCAGGAGACAGCGGTTCGGTCAAATCCAGTCGTTCGGTGATGTAATCCAATTCTTCTGTCGAGACTCCGGACCATTGGCGCTCATTGCGCCGCTTGGTGCCGGCGGGCTCCCATTCCCCTTCCCAGGTTTCCCGGTCAAAGCCCTGGTGCTTGTCGCCGGCAAAACCGCCAATTTCGGCGTTAAGTGATTCCCGTTGCTCCTTGCTAAGGTCGTCGTTGTTGCCCAGGTGTAACGAGACGACTCTGCCGGTCATGGTCTTGCCCAAAAATTTTTTCATTCGATTTCCATGTTGATGTCAGCCTGATCTGGAGTGCGGGGATGGATTCAGTCCGGATCGCCCCCGTTCCTGCGCTCGAAACCCACCGTAAGTTGCAAACAGAATGAATTCAAGACTTCAGTGTCCAGGAATTTTGCAGTCATACAAAGCCCGGTATCTTCTATACTGAATGTTAATTTACACAATCCAAGATCAATAAGAATGGATATTTATTCCGGCGCAGTCCTGCTTAGCCTCATTGTTTACGTTGCCGTTGGCAATTACGCCGGGCGACGGGTCAAGAAACTCGATGACTACTTCGTTGCCGGCCGCCGTGCACCCACACTTCTGATTGTCGGGACGCTGGTAGCCAGTGTGCTCAGCACCAATATTTTTCTCGGCGAAACCGGCTTTGTGTATGAAGGCCAGGCCGGGCCTTACCTGCTGTGGCCTCCAATCGCCGCAATGGGTTATATCTTCGGCGCACTGCTGTTCGGACGCTACCTGCGGCGCAGCCGCGCTCTGACTGTAGCGGACTATTTCGGCAAGCGCTTCAACTCGCATCGGGTCCAGACGGCAGCGGGCCTCACCATTATTTTCGGCCTCGGCGGCTACCTGCTGGCGGTCACCCAGGGAACCGCCATTCTGCTTACCCACATTACCAGTCTGAATTTCACACAGGGTCTCATTGTCAGCTGGATCAGTTACACCGCATTCACCATGTATGCCGGCTCTCGCGGTGTGATCCTGACCGATACGCTGATGTTCCTGCTATTTACCACAGTGGCCATGCTGGCGCTGATTTTCCTGGTACAGGATGCCGGGGGTTGGGTGGCATCAGTGCAGGAGCTGTCCCGGTTGCCGGAGAAACCGGATCTCATGGCCTGGCACGGCACGGTGGGGGACGACACTCCCTTCACCTCCGCGCTGGATTTCGCGTTGTGGAACATCACCCTGGCGCTGGCCTGGGGCCTGGTATACGCGGTCAGCCCCTGGCAGTCCAGCCGCTACCTGATCGCCCGTGACGAACACGTCGTGATGCGCGCGGCCTGCATTGCGGCCATTTTCCTGATCCTGATGGAATTGACCCTGTATTTCGCCGGCGCCGTCGTTAACCTCAGCAATCCCGGCATCCGGCCATCGGAAGAGGTGATGATTTTTGCCGCCCTGAACCTGTTGCCGGAACTGATGGGCGCCCTGCTGCTGGCAGGCATCATGGCTGCGGGCCTTTCTTCCGCTTCGACTTTCCTGTCGCTGGTGGGTTTCAGCGTCAGCAACGACTTGTTCCGTCACGAATCGGTCGATGAAAAGAGGATGCTGAAACTCAGCCGGCTGGCCATGTTGCTGACTGGCGTCATCACCCTGGTGATCGCATTTGTCTCCCCGGTCGATATTTTCTGGCTGACCTATTTCGTCGGCACCCTGTTCGCTTCATCCTGGGGGCCGGTGGCGCTGATGAGCGTCTGGAGCAAACGTATAACGGCCGATGCCGCGTTTTGGGGCATCATCAGCGGTTTTCTGTTCAATGCCGTGCCCAAGGCCCTGGAGTACCTGGATTGGATCGAACTGCCTTTCTGGCTGGACCCGATCCTGCTCGGCGGACTGGTCAGCCTGGTGGTGGTGCTGGTGGTCTCCGGATTCAGCAGCGTGAGCCGGGATGAACAGGTCTACCGCCTGCAAATGCACCGGGTACCAGAGCAGGAGGTCAGCGCTTCCAGATTACGCTACACAGGCTATGCGCCACTGTTGCTGGCCATCTACAGCGTCACCATGAGTTTCATCCTGATCACGGTCTATGTTCAACCGTACCAGGAAGCCACCGGCACCCTGACCGCTACCGGCGGCATCGACTGGCTAAGCGGCGAGTCCCTATTGGTTCTGATCCACCCGTTCGTGGTGCTGCCGACAGCCTGGATAGCCTGGCGCATGATTCGCAAATCATATGGCTGACTGAAGACCTTTACGCCTTGATTCTTTCCATCGCAGGATCATACAGGGGCTTTAGCGAGACCTCGGCCGGGTAACGCCTGCCGGCAATCTCCACCTCCCAGTCACCCTCCTCGAGGCAGGCTGCATCGACGGGGTCGCCAGCGATCATGGCGAGGCCGACCGCACCGCCGAGGGTATGGCCATAAGAGCCTGCCCGCACATCGCCGACTGGAACACCGTTACGCAGCACGATTTCCTGGTGAAACAGTTGCGGTTCAGGATCCTTGACAAAAATCTGTACCAGGCGATGTCGATAAGCCGGATCCGCCTTGCGTTCGATACAGGCTTGTTTGCCAATGAAATCGCCTTTCTTGTCCAGCCGAACCGCAAAGCCCAGCCCGGTCGAATAGGGGTCGTCCAGATTGTCAATATCGTGACCGTAGTCGCGATAGCCTTTCTCCAACCGCAGGCTCGCCAGGGCCTTGAGGCCGGCATGCTTGAGGCCTAATTTTTCACCTTCTGAGACGATCCGGTCGTACACGTGGACAGCCTGCTCGGAAGGTATGTTGAGTTCATAACCCAACTCGCCTGCATAGGTGATCCGAACACATAAAACGCGGGCCAGCCCGATGTCTATTTCCCTGGCCGTGCGGAAGGGAAAAACCTCGTTGGAAAGGTCAGCGCTGGTGATTGACTGCAGGAGTTCCCGGGATTTCGGGCCCTGGATGTTCAACTGCCCGTAACCTGATGTGACATCCGTCACGAAGACCTGCTGATCATCGCCAATGTGCCGCTTCATCCAGGTTTCCGTGTGCCGGTGCGCAACATCGGAGGTAACCACCATGAAAGTCTCTTCAGTGATCTTGATCACGGTCAGGTCCGCCTCGAGGGTGCCGGCCTCATTC
The DNA here is from genome assembly GCA_937924405.1 of uncultured Lysobacterales bacterium. Taxonomy (GTDB): domain Bacteria; phylum Pseudomonadota; class Gammaproteobacteria; order Xanthomonadales; family SZUA-36; genus JAHEFT01. The sequence continues at coordinate 305 of CALDVW010000046.1, read as the reverse complement.
AGCCACTGGGTGTAGGTGATTTTCTCCGCTTCAGCATTCACCTCGTTGGCCGAGATGTAATTCAGGAAGGCCCCGGCATCCCGCCCCTGCACCAGGAATTTGCCCATGAAGGACATATCCATTGCAATGACGCCTTCACGGCAGGCCTGGTGCTCGGCCTGCCACCACGGGAACCAGTTCGGCCGGCCCCAGGTCAAGCAGTCTGCTACCGGCTCCTGCCCTTCAGGTGCATACCAACCCGGGCATTCCCAGCCACTGACGTCCCTGAAATGGGCCCCTTTTGCCGCGAGGCGCTCATGAAAGGG
>CALDVW010000045.1 GCA_937924405.1 uncultured Lysobacterales bacterium | reverse complement strand
GTGTCCTGCAGACAGGTACCCAACACCTCTTCTGTGACGGTTCTAAATCGTGGGTGAGGCCGCTTCCACAGTCAGGTTTCGAGCTTTTTAATCTCCTCGTCCCGTAATTCGCGGCGCAGGATTTTACCGACGTTTGATTTGGGTAGTTCATCCCGGAATTCGATATGGCGCGGCCGCTTGTATCCAGTCAGTTGTTCCTTGCAATAGCCGCGTATCTCTTCCTCGGTCAGGCTCGGGTCGGACTTCACCACGAAGAGCTTGACCGCTTCTGTGGATTTGGCGTCGGGTATACCCACCACCGCGACTTCCAGCACCTTGGGGTGCAGCGCGACAACGTCCTCAATTTCATTCGGGAAAACGTTGAAGCCCGAAACCAGGATCATGTCCTTCTTACGATCCACGATCTTGAAGAAGCCGTCTTCAGTCATCACTGCAATGTCGCCGGTGCGAAGCCAGCCATCCGCTGTAATGACTTTTGCAGTTTCCTCGGGGCGTTGCCAGTATCCCTTCATCACCTGGGGCCCGCGTACCACCAGTTCCCCCCGTTCACCCTGCGGCAGCAATTCGCCGGCTTCATCCATGATTCCACATTCGGTCGATGAAATGGGTAGCCCGATACAGCCATTGAATCCCTCGAGATCCATCGGATTGATACACGCGGCGGGCGAGGTTTCGGTCAGGCCGTAGGCCTCGACCAGGGGTGTTCCGGTTACTTTCTGCCACTTTTCCGCGACCGCGCGCTGCACGGCCATTCCGCCCCCCAGAGCTCCCTTCAGGGTGCTGAAATCAAGCTCCGCGAATCCCGGGGTGTTCAGCAGGCCGTTGAACAGCGTATTGACACCCGGAATCATGGTGAACGGAACTTTTTTGAGTTCCTTGATGAAACCGGGCATGTCACGGGGGTCGGTAATCAGAACGTTGACTCCTCCAAGCGCCATGTAAGTCAGGCAATTGGCCGTCAGCGCGAAGATATGGTAGAGCGGAAGTGCGGTGATGACGATTTCCGTATCCTCGCCGACCCCGGCGGGAATCATCCAGGCCTTAGCCTGCAACATGTTCGCCACCAGGTTCCGGTGGGTCAACATGGCGCCTTTCGCCACGCCGGTTGTTCCGCCGGTGTATTGCAGGAAAGCGATATCCTCCAGGTCGAATACCACCGGATCGAGTTGTTTTCCGGATCCCTGACGCAAAACATCGTTGAACGAGGTCGCGCCAGGCAGGCTGAATTCCGGCACAACTTTCTTCACATATTTAAGTACGAAATTTATCAGCAGTTTTTTCGGGAAGCCCAGCAGATCGCCGACCTGGGTCGTGATGACCTGTTCGACTCCAACCTCGTCACGCACTTCCTGCAGGACATGCGCGAAATTTTCGACCACGACAATCGCCTTGGCCCCGGAGTCCTGTAACTGGTGCTTCAGTTCTCGGGCGGTGTACATCGGGTTGGTGTTGACTATGACAAGGCCGGCCCGCATGGCGCCGAAAAGGGCGACAGGATACTGCAGGATATTGGGCATCATCAGCGCGAGGCGGTCACCCTTTTTCAATCCCTTGCTTTGCAGCCAGGCCGCAAAGTCCCGGGTCAGGCGATCGAGATCACCGTAGGTTAATTCCTTGTCAAAATTTACATATGCCGTTTGGTCGCGATAGGTGCTGCAACTGTTGTCGAATATATCCAGGATGGATGAATAGGCGTTGAGGTCGATTTCCGCCGGCACACCTTCGGGGTAACTGTCTAGCCATGGCTGCTTCACAATGAATCCTCGCAAGAAATACGGTATTGATTATATGATGCACGAGTCAAAAAAAAATCATCTTGATTGATGTCAGGGGCTTTTGTCTCTCTCACATGGGATAATGAACTTCAAATATCAGACAGGGTAGCATCTGATGGGCGAACAAAACGTCAAACCCAATAACGACGAAGCAACGCAACAGGCTTTCATGAAGTCGCTGCTGACCGAAGTGCATGCGCTGGAAAGAATGCTTGAGCTGGGGCTGGTTGAGTCAGGCGTGCGCCGTATCGGCGCTGAGCAGGAAATGTTCCTGATCGACAAGGCGCACAAACCGGCAGAAAAGGCGATGGAGATTCTGGACGTCGTCGATGACGATCGTTTCACCCATGAGTTGGGTTTGTTTAACCTCGAAGCCAACCTTGCGCCGCACCGGCTGGGCGGCGATTGCCTCAGGCTGATGGAATTGGAAGCCCAGGAAATCTACAAGCGGGCGCGTGAAATAGCGGCCAGATTCGATTGCGATATTGCACTGGTCGGCATCCTGCCCACGCTCACCAAGGACAACCTCAGCCTTGAATCCATGGTGCCTACACCCAGGTACTACGCCCTGAACGATGCCATCAGGGCGCTCAGGGGGGATGAGTTCGAGTTCACGATTAATGGCATCGACCAGCTCGCCGTCAAGCACGACAACGTCATGCTGGAAGCCTGTAATACCAGTTTTCAGGTACATTTCCAGGTCAGTCCGGAAAACTTCGCCAAAAATTACAACATTGCCCAGACCGTCACGGCCCCATTGCTTGCCGCGGCGGTGAATTCACCGATTCTGCTGGGTAAACGGCTGTGGCACGAGACGCGAATTGCCGTGTTTGAATACTCCATTGACACGCGTTCGAAAATTCATCAGGAGCGGGGCCTCAAACCCCGTGTGCACTTCGGCGATCACTGGCTCGAGGAATCGGTGACCGAAATTTTCAAGGAAGATATAGCCCGCTTCCGGACTGTACTGACCACCGAGACCGAAGATGATCCGCTGGGCATGATCGAGCGGGGTGTCATGCCGTCACTAAACGCACTGCGGTTGCATAACGGCACCGTTTATCGCTGGAACCGTCCCTGTTACGGCGTGCACAACAACATTCCGCATTTACGGATTGAAAACCGGGTGATCCCAGCGGGCCCGACCGTGCTGGACGAAGTGGCCAATGCCGCCTTTTTCTACGGCATGATGGCCGGGTTGACGGAGCAGATAGATGACATCCGGGACCACCTCATATTCGCCGACGTGAAGTCCAATTTCCTGGCCGCTGCCCGGGACGGAATCCGGGCCCAGATGAACTGGTTCAACGACACCCACCTGCCGGCCAAGCAGCTGGTGCTCGAGCAATTACTGCCACTGGCCCGTGAAGGGCTGCAGGAGGCGGGCATTGACCAGGATGACATCGACCGTTACCTGGGCGTGGTGCATGACCGGGTGACCATGCGCAGAACCGGAGCACGCTGGGCGCTGGAGTCACTCGAAGCAATGAATGGCGCCGGCACTCAGGATCAACGCATGCGTTGTATCGTGAGCAGCATGGTTGAGCAGCAATCAACGGGCAAACCCATTTCACACTGGGATTTGGCCGACTACTGTGCCGAGCAGGACTGGCGCGACAGTTACAGAACCGTCGGCCAGTTCATGACCCAGGACCTGTTCACGGTCCGGCCAGACGATATCGTCGATTTCGCCGCTACCCTGATGGACTGGCGGCATGTGCGCCACGTTCCGGTGGAAAGCGATACCGGCAAGCTGGTGGGGCTCGTTAGCCACCGGTCACTGCTCAGGCTGGTGGCCCAGGGCAGGGTAGGCAAGGACCACCGGGTGACGGTTGAGGAAATCATGAACCGCACACCGCTGACGGTTCATCCCGATACACCCACCGTGGAAGCAATCCGCCTGATGCGGAAGGAAAAACTGGCTTGCCTGCCGGTTACCCGTAACGACGAACTGGTTGGCATCGTGACCGAACACGATCTGATCATCGTCGCCTCCCACCTGTTGGAAAACCAACTGGCAAACCAAGCTTGAGAGTATGGCGCTTCTTCATTTTCCTGGCGATTCTGTCGCTGTCCGGACTCTGCGCCTGCAGCAAGCCCCTCACCGTGGAACAGCAGATCATCGCCACCATCCGCGACATGGAAATGAAGATTGAAGAAGGCCAGCGGCTTTCGTTCATGGAGTATATCGCTGAAGATTTCAGCGGGCAGGAAGGATCCATGAATCGGGAACAGGTCCGTGTCATGGTCATCTTCCAACTGAACCGCCATCAGCGCCTGCACGCTCAACTCTTTCCCATTCATGTCTCTGAAGCGGGCGAGGACAAGGCGACGGCCAGGTTCAGGGCGCTCGTAACAGGCGGGCCAAACTGGATTCCGGAAAGTGGCCAGGTTTTTGATTTTGTCACCCACTGGCGCTTGGTTGACGGTGACTGGGAGTTGTATTCTGCCAACTGGACGCCCGTGGCGCTGGATGAGGCATTGCAGGAAGTCCTCTAGGCCTTCTCAGTGTTTGAGAATACTTCAGCTAGAATAGGGTGATGGTTGTGTCAGACTTTCATCCGGCGGTCCGCTCCTGGTTCAAGAACACGTTTGAATCGGCCACGCCGGTTCAGTCTGAGGCCTGGTCCGCCATTTCTTCTGACCAGAACGTTCTGATTGCCGCGCCCACCGGCAGTGGCAAGACTTTCGCAGCCTTTTTATGCGCCATTAACGACCTGGTTAAGCAGAGCGCGAAGCAACCACTGGCGGATGGGGTCCAGGTTTTGTATATCTCCCCGCTGAAAGCGCTTTCCAACGACATTGAAAAAAACCTGCAACACCCGCTGGAGGGCATCGATCGCTGGCTGATCGAACAGACGGGCAGGGCGTCTGGGATCCGCGCCATGGTCCGGACCGGTGATACCACACCGGGTGAACGGGAAAAAATGCGCCGTAAGCCGCCCCAGATTCTGGTCACCACGCCGGAGTCTTTGTACCTTCTGCTGACGTCGGATTCCGGGCGCAGCATGCTGGGTGGGGTTAGCACGGTCATCGTTGATGAAATTCACGCGGTGGCGGGCAGCAAGCGCGGCAGCCACCTGAGCCTGTCACTGGCCCGGCTGAATGCCCTGGTCAGCAACTCCGGGCGCAGGCCGGCGCGCCGTATTGGGCTGTCAGCCACGCAGAACCCGATCAGGCTGATTGCCGATTTTCTGACCGGTGGCCAGGCCTGTGAAATTGTCGATACGGGTCATCAGCGGCAGCGCGACCTGGCCCTGGTCGTTCCGGCTTCGCCATTGGCGCCGGTCATGGCCAACGAAGTCTGGGAAGAAATCTACAATCACCTTGAAGAGCTGATCGACCAGCATCGAACCACCCTGATTTTCGTCAATACGCGACGACTGGCGGAGCGGCTGGCCCGCCATCTTGCAGAGCGGATCGGGGAGGAAGGTATCACTGCGCATCACGGTAGTCTTTCCCGCGATCATCGCCTGGAAGCCGAGCAGGCGCTGAAATCCGGACGATTGCGTGCCCTGGTGGCGACTGCGTCGCTCGAACTGGGTATTGATATCGGGCATGTCGACCTGGTCTGCCAGATCGGGTCGCCTGGAAGTATTTCCGCTTTTATACAGAGGGTTGGGCGGGCCGGCCACGCGGTCGGCGAAACTCCCAAAGGGCGGCTGTTTCCCGTTTCGAGAGATGACCTTATTGAAAGTGTTGCCCTGTTCAGAGCGGTCGCGGAAGGGACCCTGGACACGGTTCATATCCCGGTCAGGCCCCTGGATGTGCTGGCGCAACAGATCATTGCCGAAGTCAGTGCAAGAGACTGGGAAACGAATCCGTTATTTGAGCTGGTCAGATCAGCCTGGCCCTACCGGGACCTGACCCGCGCCGAATTTGACCAGGTCATTGACATGTTGGCGGCAGGCTATGCCACGCGCCGTGGCCGGCGCGCGGCATTCGTCTACCATGACGCCATCAATGGAAAATTGCGCCCGCGGCCGGCAGCCCGATTGACTGCTCTGCAGAACGGGGGCGCCATTCCCGATCAGTTCGACTATGAAGTGATCATGGTGCCCCAGGGCTACAGGGTAGGTTCGCTGAACGAAGATTTTGCTTTCGAAAGCATTCCTGGCGACATATTCCAGTTGGGAAATACCAGCTACCGGATTCTCAAAGTCGAACAGGGGCGGGTGCTGGTCGAGGATGCGAAGGGGCAGCCTCCCAACCTGCCGTTCTGGTTAGGCGACGCGCCCGGTCGCAGTGACGAATTGTCCGCCGCGGTTTCAGCCTTGCGGGGAGAAATGGAATCTCTGCTCGCCGAAAAGGGGCTGGAAGGAGCGCAGGGTGCACTGTTGGACCTGGGCATCGAACCGGCAGCGGCCGGCCAGGCGGTGAATTACCTGGCCGGGGCCAGGGAGGCACTGGGTTGCATTCCCACCCATGACCGTATTGTCCTGGAACGATTTTTCGACGATACGGGGGATATGCACCTGGTCGTTCACGCACCCTTCGGCTCACGCATCATGCGTGCCTGGGGCCTGGCCCTGCGCAAGCGGTTTTGCCGTCATTTCAACTTTGAATTGCAGGCCGCGGCATTAGAGGATTGCCTGATCCTGTCTCTTGGTGAAACCCACAGTTTCGAGACCCGTGACGTTGCAGCCTATTTGCACTCAACGAGTGTGCGGCGTGTTTTGATCCAGGCCTTGTTGGATGCACCGATGTTCGAGGTGCGCTGGCGCTGGAACGCGACCATTGCCCTGGCTGTGCAGCGCATGCGGAACGGGCAGAAGCTGCCGCCCCAGTGGCAGAGAAATCAGGCTGAAGACCTGGTCGCTGTCGTTTTTCCTGACCAGTTGGCTTGCCTGGAGAATATTCGCGGCGAACGTGAAATTCCGGATCATCCCCTGGTCAATCAGACCGTTGACGACTGCCTGACGGAAACCATGGATATCGACGGCCTGGAGGCTGTTCTCAAGCGGATTGAAAAGGGTGAACTGGACATCCGCTGTCTTGATCTGACCGGACCATCGCCGCTTTCCAGTGAGATCATCAATGCGCGCCCTTATGCTTTCCTGGATGATGGTGATGCGGAAAACAGGCGCACCCGGGCCATCAGGCAGAGCCCCGATGACCTGGGTGATGCGGCCACTCTGAGCATCATTTCGGTGGATGCTACGGAGCAGGTCAAGTCTGAAGCATGGATTCAGCCACGGAATCCGGATGAGTTGCACGATGGGTTGCTGCAGCTGGGTTTCCTGACGCAACAGGAGTTTTCCACCGGCACCTCAAGCAATGGCACACCCAGCCAGGACTCCGCTAACGATGCTGCGCTCTGGGGGAAATGGTTTCAGGCACTGGCTACTGACTTTCGCGCGGCATGCGCCGAGCTGAACGGTAAACGCTGGTGGGTTGCAACTGAACGGTTGGGAGAATTCTGTGCCATTTATCCCGATGCGGTGCTCCATCCCGACACTTCCGGTATTTTTCAGATATCCGAAACAGAATTTGAAACGGGCTTGCGTGAAATACTCAGATCACGTTTGTCCGGCCTGGGCCCGGTCCGCGTGGCTGTGCTCGAGGCGGATTTCGCTGTATCACGTCAGAAAATAGAAACGGCCCTGCTGGCTCTGCAGACCGAAGGGTTTGCGATGGTGGTTACAGGGGGGCAGGAGTCGATGGGGCCGGATAAAACCTGGTGCGAACGCCGGTTGTTGGCCCGAATCCATCGCTACAGCAGGGAGCGGCGCCGGAAATCCTCCCGTCCCGTTCCTGCCGCCGCCTACATGCGCTTTTTACTGGACTGGCACGGACTGGACGAGCCTGCCGGTGAGCTCGAACAGGTTTTGGGGCTGCTCGAGGGCTGGACCGCGCCGGTTGCGGCCTGGGAGCAGGGTTTGCTGGCCAGCCGTTGTGCGGACTATTCTCCGCAAAGGCTGGACGAGCAGTTTTTATGCGGCTTCGCTACCTGGTTCCGGCCAGGCTTAAGCGGGCAGGACCGGCAACAACTGGTGGCCGCTACGCCGATAGCCATTATTCCCCGGCGGCATGCGGCGTTCTGGCAGTCGGAAAAGTCCCGTGACGAAAAGCAGGCGGGCGCCAATGCGGAAAGAATTCTGCAAATATTGCGCCAGCAGGGCGCCATGTTCAGCCAGGACCTCGAGCACCACTCGGGGCTGATGCAAATCCAACTGGAGCAGGCGATCGCTGAGCTGGTCGCCCGGGGGCTGATCACGGCCGATGCATTTTCACCACTGCGCTGGTTGATCCGGCCGGAAGCCGAGAAGCGTCGCAGGCAAAAAGCGCTGCGCAGCCGCCGCGGGGCCAGTCAACCCGGATTGTTGGGGCGCTGGAGCGTGACAGTTCAATCCCCCACGGGAATGTCACCGGCCTCCGACAGCGAGTTGTTCCCGGACCAGGCCCGGTTGGCCACGGTTTGCGAGGCATTATTACGCCGTTACGGAGTGGTTTTCAGGGCTGTCCTGGAGCGGGAGTCGCTGATCCCACCGTGGCGGCACCTGTTGCGCTACCTGCGCAGAATGGAAGACCGGGGCGAAGTTTACGGCGGCCGTTTCGTCGATGGCTTTTCGGGTGAACAATTTGCCCTGCCCGAAGCCATTGGCTTACTCAGGCGCCAGGTTAAAACGTCTATGCAGCGGCAACTCAAAGTCATCAATGCCACGGACCCGCTGAACCTGGGGGGGATTATTACAGCGGGAGTGAAAACACCGGCCAAGGCCGGTAACCGGATCCTGCTGGTGGACGGCGTACCAGCGGCCAGGTTGCAGGGTGATGAAATCGAACGGTTGACCCCGGGGGAGCAGGTGAGTTCCTCCGAGGCCGAGCGTTACCTGAGGGTGGTTGTGACTAAGCCGTGGCAAGCTGCCTGAGGACGTATTGCAGGATGCCCCCGTGCCGGTAATAGTCCGCTTCCTTGGGCGTGTCTATCCGGACCCGGGCCTGGAACTCTGTGACAGAGCCGTCTTCCGCGGTTGCAGTTACTGTGACTGACTCTGAAGAACCATCTCCAAGTCCTTCAATATCATAAGTTTCTTTTCCAGTTAAACCAAGAGAGTCGGCGTTTTCACCGGACATGAAATTAAGCGGGAGCACGCCCATCCCAACCAGGTTGGAGCGGTGGATGCGCTCGAAGCTTTCGGTAATCACGGCTTTTACGCCCAGCAGGTTGGTACCCTTGGCGGCCCAGTCCCGGGATGAGCCGGTTCCGTATTCCTTGCCGGCGAGGACGACCAGGGGCGTGCCTTCCGCCTGGTATTGCATGGCGGCATCGTAAATACTCATCTGCTCACCGGAGGGTTGAAAAGTCGTCCAACCGCCTTCGGTTCCGGGCGCCAGTAAATTACGCAGGCGGACATTGGCGAAGGTGCCGCGCATCATCACTTCGTGGTTACCCCTGCGTGATCCGTACGAGTTGAAGTCAGCCCTCAGCACGCCCTTGCTCTTGAGATAGGAACCCGCGGGTGAGTCTTCCTTGATAGCGCCGGCCGGGGAAATGTGATCGGTCGTGATCGAGTCGCCCAGCTTGGCCAGGCAACGGGCACCCCTGATGACAGGTATCTCAGGCAATTCCAGAGTCATGCCCTGGAAATAGGGCGGATTCTGAATGTAGGTCGAATCATCCTGCCAGGAAAATATTTCTCCTTCGGGCGAATCGATACTGTTCCAGCGCTCATCTCCCTGGAACACGCTGGCATAGCTGTTGCGGAACATTTCAGAAGTCACGCTGCTGCCGATGGCGTCATGAACGTCATGCGAGGACGGCCAGATATCCTTCAGGAAAACCGGGTTACCCTCCCGGTCTTCGCCCAGAGGGTCGCGGGTCAGGTCGATATCCATGCGGCCTGCCAGCGCATAGGCAACGACCAGCGGTGGGGACGCCAGGTAGTTCATTTTCACGTGCGCATGCACCCGGCCTTCGAAGTTGCGGTTTCCAGACAATACGGAAACCGCGACCAGGTCATGTTCACGAATGGCTTCTTCGATGGGCTCCGGCAGGGGCCCGGAATTGCCGATACAGGTGGTACAGCCGTAACCCACCACGTTGAAACCCAGTCTTTCCAGGCTGTCCATCACCCCGGCCTTGAGCAGGTATTCCGTCACCACGCGTGAACCCGGACCGAGCGATGTCTTGACCCATGGCTTGACAGTGAGCCCCCTGGCGACGGCATTTCGCGCCAGCAGGCCGGCCCCCAGCATCACCGCGGGATTGGACGTATTGGTGCAGGAGGTGATTGCCGCTATCACGACGGCGCCGTCCCTGAGATGAAAATCTTCTTCGGCGTAACGCACCGGAGCCACCGGGTGCTTGATGCTTTCATCATGTCCTACCGAAGTGCCGCCACCCTCGCTTTCAAAACTGGCTTCGGCCGCACTCAGGCGCGCGCTGTGGTGCTCATGCATGTGTTGATGGTAATTTTCGCCCGCTTCGCTGAGCAGTACGCGGTCCTGCGGTCGCTTGGGTCCCGCCAGGCTGGGCACGACAGTCGACATATCCAGTTCCATTATCGTGCTGTAGTTTGCTTCGGCCTGGCCCGCGGTGTGGAACATCCCCTGCGCCTTCATGTAGGCTTCAACCAGCGCCACCTGCTCGTCCGAACGGCCAGACAGCGTCAGATATCTCAGGCTTTCCTGGTCCACCGGAAAGATGCCGCAGGTCGCGCCGTACTCCGGCGCCATGTTGGCAATCGTGGCCCGGTCGGCCAGTGGCAGCGACTGCAGGCCGTCGCCGTAAAATTCGACAAATTTTCCAACCACGCCTAGTTCACGCAACATTTCCACCACGGTCAGCACCAGGTCGGTGGCGGTGGCGCCTTCTGGCAGGCTGCCGGTCAGCCTGAAACCGACGACCTGAGGAATCAGCATGGTAATCGCCTGGCCGAGCATGGCGGCTTCGGCTTCGATTCCACCGACACCCCAGCCGAGCACTCCGATGCCGTTGATCATGGTGGTGTGCGAGTCCGTACCGACCACCGTGTCCGGATAGGCCACCCCGTCCGAACCGAAGACGACTCGCGCCAGATGCTCCAGGTTGACCTGGTGAACAATTCCGGTGTTCGGCGGCACGACCCGGAAATTGCTGAATGCGGACTGCCCCCAGCGAAGGAAACTATAACGTTCATTATTGCGCTGAAATTCAATGCGGTTATTCAGATCAAGCGAATCGGCCTTGCCATAGCTGTCCACCTGTACGGAGTGGTCGATGACCAGTTCGGCAGGGGACAGGGGGTTGATCTGGTCAGCGCTGCCACCCAGTGATGTCATCGCGTCGCGCATGGCGGCGAGGTCAACGACCGCCGGAACGCCGGTGAAGTCCTGCAGAACCACGCGAGACGGGGTAAAAGCGATTTCCGTGCTCGGATCGGCCGCTGGGTCCCAGTTGCACAGGGCTTCGATATCACTGCGCGTCACATCCACACCGTCTTCATGGCGCAGCAGGTTTTCGAGCAAAATTTTCAGGCTGAAAGGCAGGCGGGAAATATCATGCTGCCGGGCCAGTTTTTCCAGGCTGTAGTAACGATATTCCTGGCCATTGACCGCAAGGCTGGAAGCGGTTGAGAAAGAGTCTCCCATGCTGTTCTCCGATATTCGACTGGGTGGTTGAGTGAACCACCAATTATCGCCGAATTCGAGCACTCTTGACAGGGTGAATTATTAAGGAAGCTCGGATTTATTCTGGACCAGGCAGATTGTGATTCAAAATGTTCAGATTCAAGACGTGAATCGCAGGTAATAGCTGGCTATCGGCAAGATTTGTTCCTTACTGACTTGATTGGTTTTGTTAATTCATGAGAAGTGACTCGGCTTCCTGCATGATTTTCCTGCGTCCGAACATGAGTTCAAAACGCCCGCCGCCGAGTTGGTGCCACAGGGTCGCAGAACGCAGGCCGGCCAGGAGCAGGGTTCTCACCCAGTCTACCGTTCGTTCATTTTTCAAATATTGCGGTTTGCCGTTGACCACGATGCGCGGTGTCAGCTTGCTGATGGTTTCCGTATACAACAGCGAGATGTCGCTCGCCTGGAGGTCTTCCCGCTCGTGTTGCTCCAGTTCCCCCCCGGTTTGGGAAATATCGATCAAGCGCTCACCAACAACACCCTGGAGCCTGGTTGACTGCCTCAGTTTCTTTTCTATTTGCAACAACCCAACGGTGTAGCGGAGTGATTCGGCATAACGGTTTTCACCTTGCAGCACGGCCAGCATGGTTTCGATGCCCAACCGCACCCTGGCCGTGCCGCCGTATATTTCTGCAATCGAGCCCGCCTCGAGTTTGAACAGGGTGTCCAGGCTCGAAGAGGCTGCGTATCCTGACCAGGTTCCATGATTCGCCGCCTGGCGAACCAGTTCGGCTGCCTGGAATACACCGGCCAGCGCCAGGGTTCTGTCTTTCATGCAGTCACCTTCCCAATACGTTCTTTTACCATCGTTGCCGGAGGCGTGTCAGCCCAGTTTATGATGCCACCACCAAGGCAACTCTCTTCATCGTACAGCACAACAGATTGACCCGCCGTGACAGCCCATTGCGGCTGTTCGAACTCCAGCTCCATGCCATTGTGGTCAATTTCGCGAACGACACAATCCTGGTCGGCCTGGCGGTACCTTACTTTAGCGGTCAGCCTGGTGCCGGGGCCGGGTTCCGCGCCGCTGACCCAGCTGAGCTGTTCTGCCTTCAAAACACGGGAAAACAGCCAGGGGTGGTCGTGACCTTGTCCGGCGTAGAGAACGTTGTTCTCCTGGTCTTTGTGGAGCACGTACCAGGGTTCGTCCGGGTAACCGCGCAAACCTCCGATTCCGAGCCCCTGTCGCTGGCCCAGCGTGTAATACATGAGCCCGGCGTGTTCTGCAATCAAACGGTCGTTCGTTGTACGGATTTCTCCGGGGGAGGGCGGTATGTATTCACTCAGAAAGTCTCTGAAATTACGTTCACCTATAAAACAGATACCGGTGCTGTCCTTTTTATCGTGTACCGGCAGACCTGCGCTTGCTGCAACATGGCGCACGCCGGGTTTCAGCAGTTCTCCCACCGGGAAAACAGTGCGGGCGAGTTGGTTCTGACCGATGGTATAGAGAAAATAACTCTGGTCCTTGTTGGGATCGAGACCACGCAAGAGGCGATGCAGCCCATCCTGGCAGTCGCTGCGCACATAGTGGCCGGTGGCGATGCGGTCCGCCCCCAGGTCCATGGCATGTTCGAGAAAAGTCCGGAACTTGATTTCACGATTGCACAGAATGTCGGGGTTGGGCGTCCTGCCGGCGCGGTACTCCGAGAGAAACTCTTCAAAAACGAAGTCCCAGTATTCGGCGGCGAAATTGCGGCGGTGCAGGGGCATCCCGATCAGGTCGGCAACCGCCTGGGCATCGGCTGCATCTTCTTCAGCCGGGCAGGTGCCGAAGCGGTCGTCCTCTTCCCAGTTCTTCATGAACATGCCGGCAATCGGTTTGCCCTGTGCCTGTAACAGAAGGGCTGAGACAGACGAATCCACGCCGCCGGACATGGCGACCATGATTAAATTGTCTCTGACATTACCTGCGTTCATGTCCTGATAAATGGGGACAGTCGAGGCTTCAAAAAAGCCCGTCATTTAGCATGAATTCGCCGTGGCACTACCCGATTAAAAATATCTGCGATAAAATCGCGCCATGGGACAGGATCTCGAATCACACAAAGACCAGGGTTTGGCGCTCGAAGAAGCCCGTCCGGAATTA
>CALDVW010000044.1 GCA_937924405.1 uncultured Lysobacterales bacterium | reverse complement strand
CAGGTTGTCATTTATGGATTTGTCAGTCTGTTCGGAGTGAATCCCGGGTTTAAAGCTTTCGTTTTCGCCAGCAGTCTAATGACCTTGGGGTTTTTGATGGTTTGGCTGCGCCAAATTAAAGCACCCCTGCCGGTTCTGGCTATTTGCGTTTACATGCTGATTGTATTTTTGCAAATGAGAGTAATGGTCCGGCCGGAATTACTGAGCTACTCGCTCATTATCTTTTCACTGGTTTTGTACGAAAAGGCCCGGAATGAGTACAGCCATCAGAACTTCTTCTATATTTTAATTTTCATGCTCTTTTGGCGAAATTACCATTCAGCGATTCTTGGCTATGTCATTTTCGCTGGTTTGTTCATCGATATTGCAGTTCAGCAGGTAATTACCCGGTCGACAGTAAAGTCCTGGCTGATTTGGGGTTGCTGGGGCCTGGCAGTTTTTGCTACGGGTTTTTTTGGACAAGATCTAATTCACCCGGTTATTGCGGCGGCTACCTTTTCCCAAGAGTGGAACGAGTTGATTGGGGAATATCGACCCGTGCTCAAAGGCCTTGTGAGCTGGGCAACTTTGGCACTCGTGCCTGTCGCAATATTTACTTTACTCGGCTTGTTGCACCAACGGCTTTTCGGATATTTCATGGTGGGTGTGGTATTCAGCTGGTATGCCATGACAATATCTCGAATGACAGCGCCGGGAGGCGTAGTTTTGGTTTGCCTGTTTGCTCTGGTACTGACTCGTTATGACCTCAAGACGGTACTAACTTCTGGTCCTTCATTTCGTAGCAAAGCCGTGTCGGGCGCATTATTTTTCGCTTTCGTAGCGGTATTACTTTTAGGTGTTCTGGGCGCCAGGGTTCTAATCTCAAAAAATCTCAGCATGCTGGGTTACTTTCCGGATCGACTGGTCGAGTATATGAAACAGAACGAATTACACGGTCGAATATTCAACGCATACAATGTGGGTGGTTATCTGATCTACCACCTTGGAGATACCAGCCGGGTGTATATAGACGGGAGGACAGGAATTCTCTACCCGATTGAGCACATGAAACAATGGAGAGCGGCAGCTGGATCTCCAGGCCAATTGCTTTCCGAGATTGAAAAGCACGACATTGACTATCTCGTGATGTCCAATCAACGCTCAACAGTTGATCTCGTTCGTGACGCCGGAGCTATGCAATTGGATTATTCCGATTTGCGCTATTCATTGTATGCCAAGAATAATGCGAAATTACCGATTTCAGGTTCAATTTGGAGCATGCCCTGGTGCTGGAACGAGCATGCAGGCGAAGCCCTAATGACCGAAATAGACAAAGTTTTCGAATTGGTTCCGGAATACTCGCCTGTCTCACATTACGTGACTTTGGCTTCAGAATTTCATCGCGCAACAAACCCGGAACAATACCTTTACTCTATTCGCGAACAGGACCCTGAGAGCTGGTATGAGGATAACCTGCGTTTTGCGGGATACCGAGCGCTAGAACTTGGGCTGAATGAGCTAGCCATCAATTGGTTTTTTGCGGTACGAAAAAAGTATTTCAAAGACTACATGGCAGGGTCAATGGCATATTTACAGGCTGGCCGGTTAATGGAAGCGGAAACTATCCTGGCCGATCTTTCCGCAACTAGCTGGACGTTATCAGATCCGAATGATTTTGAATTACTCTATCGAATCTTGATGCAATTGCAGTCCAGGAAAAAACTCGAACTCATTGATCAGTCTTTCGTGGATCAAGTGGCGACAGTATCGGGCCATCAGGGACAGGCGATTTCAGATCAACCACTTTCATTCCAGATCTTCTGCCAATAATATATTGCAGTTCGGCACTGTTTGGCATCTGACATTGATAAATGCTTCAAAGCACCTGAAGTCCAGCTGAGATGCATAGGAAGAATTAACCACCAGGTGCTCAATTCAAGCAAGTATTGTCGGCGGGATGGGGCATGTTGCGCCTTACTTAAGAGCCCCTGCCGTGACCTTTACGCGGTTGAGCATGCGAGCAGCGGGTGAAGTCGGGACCCCGAATCCTCGAAATCCAGCCATCAACCAAATTGCCGGCGCAGCCGTGGCAGAATCTCCTTTGAGTAAAGCCGCAGGAACCGCTCCTGGTCAGTGCCCGGGGCATGGAACACCAGGTGGCTGAAACCGAGTTCAATATAGGGGGCTATCCGTTCGATGTGCTCCTCGGGATCGGTCGAGACAATCCAGCGGCTGGCCGCCCGTTCCACCGGTAAAGCGTCGGCGAGGCGCTCCATCTCCATCGGGTCCTCGGTCCCCATTTTCTCTTCAGGAGTCAGCGCCAGCGCAGCCCAGTGGCGGGTGTCTTCCATGGCCCGGTCGCGATCGGTATCGAACGACACTTTCATTTCGATCATCTTCTCGAGCTGATCCATGTTGCGCCCGGAACGCTCCAGGCCAATGGCCACGTTTGGCAGCAGGGTCTCGGTATACAATTCGGTGGCTTTTCCGCTGGTGCATATAAAACCATCCCCCACTCTCCCGGCAAACCTCGACGCAGTGGGCCCGGCTGCTGCAATATAGATTGGTACCGGTTGGTCGGGCCGGTCGTAAATAGTAGCGCTGCGGGTCTGGTAGTATTCACCATCGAACGTCACGCGTTCTTCGGTCCACAGTTTCTTTATCAGTTCCAGGGATTCCCGTAACCGGCCAAAGCGTTCTTTGAAAGCAGGCCACTCCATGCCGGACGCCGGCACTTCGTTCAGTGATTCGCCGGTACCCACACCCAGAATGACCCGGTCGGGGGAGAGGGATGCGAGCGTAGCCATTGCCTGGGCCACGACGGACGGATGATAGCGGAATGTGGGGGTAGCCACACTGGTCCCCATGATGACACGGGAGGTCCTTTCGCCCAGCGCCCCAAGCCATGCCAGGGAAAAGGGTGCATGGCCGCCGTGATGACGCCAGGGCTGGAAATGGTCGCTGACCCAGACCGAGTCGAAACCCGCTTCTTCAGCCAACACGGAAAATTCCAACAACTGCCTCGGATCGAATTGTTCGGCCGAGGCCTTGTAACCCAGTTTCAGCATCAAATTTACTCCTGTTCGTAACGGTGGCGGGCCGGCGTACCCGATTTAAGTGACCGGATGACAACTCAGTTTAAGCGGCGGGCGATGGACTCTCAATAGCAGTGTTCCGCGTGACGACCTGCCGCAATGTTCGTGATCTGGGCCTTATGAGCACTCCTGAAATAATCATTCTTCGGCTTACTCACCAAATTTCACAAATCTCTTCGGTCTTCTTGACCATCGCGGCGTCTGCGTCACAGGCAAACGCTTCTGCAAATTGCGGCATGTTAACGACCACGCCGTTGATGCGATATATCGGGGGGGAATGTGGATCTGTCGCTGCATGCAGTCTTAAAGCCTCCGGCCGCTCCGCGGCACAGGCCCATTGCGCAAAGCCCACGAAAAAGCGTTGATCCGGCGTTAGCCCATTCATATTTGACAGTTCTTTATCCGCCGTCTTTTTCTTCCATGCTTCCCAGGCCAGAATTAATCCGCCCAGGTCGGCGATGTCCTCACCTGAGGTCAGGTCTGCATTGATGAAGATGTCGTCTATTACCCGGTAGCCCGCGTATTGGTCGCGGATGCACTGGGCCCGCTTTTCAAATGCGCTGGCGTCCTGTTCGGTCCACCACTCTCGCAGGTTGCCGTCGCCGTCGTACTTCCGGCCCTCGTCATCGAAGCCATGCACCAGCTCATGCCCGATGGTGCCACCGGTGTTGCCGTAGTTCGGCGCATCGTCCATTTTTGGGTCGTACAGCGGTGGCATCAGTACGCCGGCCGGAAAGTTAATGTCATTCAGCGAAGGGTCGTAGTAGGCATTGACGGTGGCCGGGGACATGAACCATTCGTCCCGGTCAACCGGCTTCCCGATACGGTCCAACTGGCGATGAAGGTCGAACTCGGTGGCGCGGGTCACATTACCGAACCAGTCATCCCTCTGCACCCGTATGCTGGAATAATCCCGCCATTTATCGGGGTAACCGATCTTGTCGCGCATCTTGCCCAACTTGATGTGAGCTTCCGCGCGCGTTTGCGGACTCATCCAATCGAGCAGGTCGATTCGCTGCGCCATTACTTGCTGAATCTGCAGGCTCATGGCGCGAGCCTGGCTCCTAATTTCCGGCGGAAAATTGCGTTCGACGAATTCACGCCCCAGTGCTTCGCCCAATTGGTCGTCAACCATGGACACGCAGGTGCGCCATCGTGGTTTTTGCTCGGTGATGCCACGCAGGTGGGTGCTGTAAAAAGCAAAGTCCTGGTCGCGAAAAGGTTTTGACAGGTAGGGCGAACGTGTCTCCAGCAAATGCCAGCGTAGGTAGGTTTGCAAATCCGACAGTGTTTCGCGTTCTATCACCGATTGCATCTCGGCGATATAAGCAGTTTGCGAGGCATTGAGCCAGGGCTCCGGTTTCAGCCCGTTGACGGCGAACACCGCGTCCCAGTCGACTGCCGGGGCCATGGCTTTGAGTTCAGCCAGGGTTTTCCGGTGATAGAGTTTGTTGGGATCCCGGCGTTCCACCGCAGACAATGAGGCTTTGGCCAGCGCAGTTTCAATTCGCATGACAACTGCGGCATGCGCTTTTGCCTCGGCTTCCGGCACGCCGGTTAACTGAAAAGTTTTGGCCAGGTGCGAGAGGTATTCACGCCGGGTTTCTTCCTTTTTGGCGTCATCCTCCAGGTAATAATCGCGTTCGGGCAGGCCCAGTCCGCCGGCGAAGATTGCGCCAATCATCGTTTCAGATTCCTTCGCGTCCTGCTGCGCCCCTATGCCGAAAAAGAAAGCGGAAGAGTCTGTGCGCTTGATCAGGTAGCCCAGTAGCTGTCCAAGCTGTTGCTTGGAATCCAGTGCGTCGATAGCCCGCCATTCAGCTTGCAACGGCGTGACCCCAAGTTCATCGATAACATCTACATTCATACAGGCCGCGAAATAGTCTCCGATCAACTGCTGGGTTTCAGTGCGCCCCGGGCGATTCTGCGACACATCTTCCAGGATGCCCCAAAGGTAGCGCTGGTTATCCACGTACGTCTTGCCGTAGGTGCTCCAGCGTGACTGGTCAGGCGGAATGGGGTTATTTTCGATCCAGCCACCGCAGGCGTACTGGTAGAAGTTTTCACATGGGTCTGCACCGCGATCCATCGAGCCGGGGTTGAGGCTGGGTGAGTAGGGCAATTCAGCGGTCGGGCTGTCATCTCCTGCCTGCAGGGAGGCTACTGCAGCCAGGGCGCAAATGCTGAAAATCAAACTAACGGCAAAAGACCTGGTCAGTAACATGAATATCTCCGGAAAATTTTTCAGCGGCAGAGTATGCAGCTTTGCGACGCAGAAATGAATGGCCGGAAGTCATGAAATTCGGTGCTGTCTGAAAGACTCCTGATGATCAGGACCGCTGGTCATCCCTGTGGAAAACTTCTAACTGGTCGAAAGATCAGCGTTTCAGCTTACGCGCAACAAAGGCAATGTGCGGCCTAAGATAGCCCCAGTGAGCTGAGCTGTAGCAGACCGTAAAATGCTCTTGAAAGCCCGTGCTACCCATTTCCTCCAGCAATTCCATGCCGAAGTCATAATAGCTGAGCACACCTTCTGCGGATAAGGGGTCGCCGTGATAGCAAGGCTCCATCAGGTGTTCTATGTTTCCTTCATCGTTCACCACCGCCCTGACAAGGGTTTCCTGCTGGAAGCTGAACGGGACGCTAAGCACCAGTTGACCACCCGGGGCCAGTACACGGTAAAACTCGTGGAGGGCTTTGCGGTAATCCGGCACGTGTTCCAACACGTCGAAGCAAAGCACGGCCTCGAAACTGCGGTCCGGGAAAGTAAGCTGCGTGACGTCTTCATTTCTGATCGTTGTGGAGTGCATCTCAACCGATTCACCCGGTTTCGCCTGGGGCAGGTATTCGCTGGAAACCAGTAAAGGATATTGCTTGGCGAGCTGTTGAAATACGGGCGATAAAGTCTCGGTCAGGTAGATTCGGTCAGCCGCGGTCGGTTGGCAGATGGCATCGAACAGGTGCAGACAACCTCGCCAGCGATTGATCAATCCGCAATCCGGGCAAGCAAGGGTTTCACGCCAGTTGACCGGCTCCCCATTCTCCGGTCGCTTGATCCGGAAGTTCACTTCCGCGTTGCAGATATAACATTGGCCGGTAAGAGTCGCAGCTGTTTCAGCAGCGCCTTGCAGATCAGATCGCCGGTTCGAAAAAAATTTGTTCAGGGCTGCGATATCGGCCGCGTGGTGGAATGGCTCCGGCAAACTGCCCGGCTTCACCCGGTTGGCTTTCCTCCACCAGTTTCGAATGGAGCGCTTCCACGGTTCCATATCCATATGTCTTTTTATTCCCACTTCGGGATTGTCCTCTCCACCCGACCGCCGCCAGCAAGTACTGAGGTTGGCCGCCAACGGCCCGTAGTTTATAACAATGACAGACACTTCTTGACTCTAACGGGCAGCAGGTCAATCCATGGGCATGGCGTTGCCTTTCTTTTGAGCGGTCTTTGATTTCAGACATTGGTGCCCGTATCCTACGCGTACTCCCGAGAGGTTGCAGGGGCATTTAGACGCCTTCTGAGGCGGCACAACAGAAAAATGAATATATTGCGTGTGGCCGGCATGGCCCTGGTAGCCGGAACAGCCTGGGTCCTGTTCGAGTGGCTGTTCTTCGTGACCAAGCCTTCCTTCATGAGCCTGTATTCCTCGTGGGAAAAGCTCAGCGTGCTTTCCAGCACCGCCCTGATCGTATCGATCTCCCTGTTGCTGGTGACGATTCCGTTTGCCCTGGCTGCCTGGTTGCTGAACCGCTTTAAGGCATCCGGGACGACCGTCTCCCTGGTCGCCTTTTTTCCAGCCATCGTGCTTCTGGCCCTGGCGATGCTGGTGATGATTGACAACTTCACTCTGACGCTTTTTGGCTGGGGCATTCGAAACGCTTCCGGGGGTGCCATCTACCTGTATCGCGGGGTGACGATAGAGCTGTTTGTCCTGGCCGCATGGATGCTGCACGGCGTCCTGGCAGGACGTTATTCTCCTACCACACTTAAAAGCCTCATGGTGTTTACGGGTTTGCTTCTGGCAGGGAGTATTCCCCTTTTATGGCTCACCTATACGGGGCCGGGCGAGGATAAACTGGTGTCTTCCGCCGGTGGAAAAAGTCTACCCAATATCCTGATCCTGTCCGGCGATGGCATCTCGGCCAGTCACATGTCCCTGTATGGTTATGAGCGGCCGACTACCCCTTTCCTGGATAGCAGGCGAGGGGAATTTCTGATTGCTGACAATCACTTTAGCAATGCCAGTGACACCGGCGGCTCCGTGATTTCGTTGCTCAGTGGAAAGCTGCCCACCACGACCCGGGTAGTTTACCCACCGGATGTGCTGCGCGGCAGCGACAGTTTCCAGCATTTGCCCGGGATACTCAAAAAGCTGGGCTACTACAACGCCGATGTCAGCGTGCGGCATTATGCCGACCCCTATGACCTGAATCTGCGTGACGGTTTTGCCGAAGCCAACTTTCGCAAGCTGAATGAAACGGGCGGGACGCTGGTTGCAGCCATTCGCAAATACCCTTTTCTGAATCCGACCTCGTTGCTGCTCGACAGGATTTCGGAACGGGCTTCGGAACGGTTCGGCCATATCTGGAAAGACAAGAAAATGCGGGATCCGATGGCGGCGGTTAATCGGCCGGACCGGCGCTGGCTCTACGATGATGGCCGGGTGGCTGAAATCCGCAGATTAATCTCTGTGGTCTCACAGCCATTTTTCCTGCATGTGCACATGATGGGAACTCATGGTGAACGGTTCCGGCCGACCAGACGCGTTTATTCGACCGATGCAGATTATAAAACCTTGTGGAATGTAGATGGTTACGACGATGCCATCATGGATTTTGACCGGAACGTGGAAGCAACCTACAAAATGCTCAGGGATGAGGGTCTGCTGGAATCCACCATCCTGGTAATCTCGTCCGACCACGGATTCAAGCACAGTGTGCTAGATCGCTTGCCCATGATGATCCGGCTTCCATTGCAGGAACAGACAGGTGCTATCGCCGGCAACTCACAGCGACTGGATATTGCCCCTACATTGCTCGCTGCGCTCGGTATTCGGCATCCCGAATGGATGGAGGGTCAGTCGGTTCTTGCGCCGGAATTTTCGCAGCAACCGGACCGGCCAATTTTCGCTACTGGCAGCCGTGGAGGTAAATCAGCGGACGGTATCTTCTGGTCGGTCAGCAGTCCGCAGCCTCCCTGGTATTCACTGGGAAGGCTCTTCTTCATTCGTTGCGATCAGGGTTTTATGCTGCGCCTGGAAACCATGGAAATCTCAGCAGTAAAAATAGCCGGATCGAATCTGGTTTGCGAGAAGAAACTGTCTTTGGATGAAGCGCGGGAAATCATGTTCGCGCATCTGAAGGAGAAGGACTATTCCTGGTAGTGGGGTTTTGACCCTTCGTACAAGGCATCAGCCCGCTTCATCATCCTTGCCCGCTCAACCGGGTTTTTACGGGTAGAGGCAATATACGCGTACTGGGCATAAATCCGGGCACGCAGGCTGTCGTTCCAGGGAGCAACGGACAAGGCGTCGTCGAACAGCCGAAAATTTTCCGATAGTGAAATTCCGGAGAGAAATTTTTGGAATCCGTCAAGGTAGCGAAACTCCGCGGCAAAGGTCTGTCTGAGTCTCAAGCTGTCGCTTGAGTCTTTTGCGAGTCCTGCAAAATATTCGGGGTGGGCTTTTCGCTTCAGTTCAATAATGAATTGATGATTGCTGACGATTTGCTTTTCTCTCTCAAAAGCATAATCCCAGGGGTAGAAAAACTCGTATCTAGGGTGATCGAAACGGTTGATCTGCGACTCTTTGACGGCATCGCGCAGTGTTCGTTCGTCCGCCACGAAATGCGGAAGAACGGCCTCGGCCGAGGTCAGGCCATATGGAACCAGGCTTTTGAAGGCATCCGGATGCTCGGTAAAACGATGACTCATCCGCTCAGGATCAACCGGAATCGGTTCCCGGGATCCGATTAAAATTGTGTTGAACGGCCCTTTTTTATGGGCCGGCAGGAAATACCAGAGCTGTACATGGGGAAAACTTTCGCCAAAGGTCTTCAGGACCATCCGGTACTGGCTGGGTGGAAGCGTTGTTGGAACCCATTGAGCCACCAGGCCCTGCGGTGCCAGGCGGCGCCGGAGCAGGTCGTAGTATTCCTTCGAATAGGAAAAGCCGTTGGATGCGTATTCATCCGCCGTTTTTTCATCCGCCGAAATGACCTGGAATCTGCCCTGGGTCGTTCGCAGGAAACTGCTGATATCGTCTGCCACGACTGCCAGCCTGGGGTTTGAGAGCACATCGTGATTTTCCTCTGCAAACCAGCCGGCGCCGGTGATCACGCTGGGTTCAATCTCCACGCCAGTGATTGCTTTGACTCCAGGATGTTTTGCGCTTTCCCCCACCAGGATGCCCGATCCCATGCCAACCGACAGTTCCATGGATACGTCATCAATCAGCAGCTTGGGTAAATGGGCCAGCAGTAATTGTTTGAATTCTGTATTGCCGGTGCCGCCAATGACAATACCGTCGACGCTCATGTGCTTCTCGCCAGTGACGGGATCGACATAGACCTTGGTGGTTGCCAGCGGTCCTTCGCGGTAGAAAAGCGTAATGAAATGATCCTGTTCACCTTCTGAAGGAAACTGGAATTGGATTGGCGCGCGGCTCAGAATAACCGAGGTCAGGATCAATAATGCGGGCAGTGCCAAGCGCCACGCCGGGTGTCGCGGTGAACGTATCAGCCGAAGGGAAAGAATAACGAAACCCAACACAACGTTGAGCGCTGCCATCGCGAGAATGCCTTTCTGAATCCCCAGCCAGCCCAGCAGGACAAACCCCGGCAGTAATGCACCCGCGACGTTGCCAAATGTGTTAACGGCGTAGAGTCTGCCCACCGACGCCCCAGCCTGGTCCAGGTTCCTGACGTACACTTGTCCGGCCAGTGGAAAAGTCGCGCCGATCAGCGTGGCGGGTACCAGCATGACCAGGAAAGCGACGCCAAACCCGGTAAAGACCAACGCGAAGGCCTGCGTGGAAGTCTGGATAAGATGCTGGCTCAGCGATTGGGGGTCGGTAATCGCAAACAGCGTGGGCAAGGCGATTGCCGAGAACACACCCAACAGGACCTGGATCCAGCCGAACAGGGCGGCCGGATCACTGCTTCGACCGATCACGAAGCGGACAAGGTAACCGCCCAGCCCAATGCCGGTCAAAAAGGCGCTAAGCATCGTGGTCAGGGCGTAGGTCGAATTGCCCATAATGAAGACCAGCGACCGGGTCCAGTAGATTTCGTAGGCAAAGGAAGTCAGTCCTGATAGGCCCAGGCCAAGCAGGATGACTCGGTAGGTGCCCGGCCCCACAGCGGTTTTTTGAATATTTTTAATGGGTTTCTGCCGGATTTCAGGGCCGGGGTGCAAAGCGGAACCTTTAGCTCCCCAGGACGCCAGCCAGGCGATGCAGCCGATCAGGAGATTACCCACCACCGCGAGATGAACCGGAACGTGGATTCCGTATCTTCCAATCAGGAAAAAGCCGGTAATCAAAACCCCGGTGACGGCGCCAAAAGTGTTGATCGCATAAAGTGAACTGAGATTGATACCTACCTGCACTCTGCTGCGCACAAGGTACCGGGTCAACACGGGTAGAGTAGCTCCCATGAGAGCCGTGGGCAGCATGATCAACAGGAAGGCAAGAACAAAACGGACCACAGCGAACATTGCCGCTGACGAACCAGTCAGTTCATAAATTACCTGATGGGCCGGAGCCATCTGGCCCAGAAGGAAGTGTGACGACAGCGCCGTCAGGGCGATGCCAAGCTCAAGAAAGGCGTAAAGGCGCAGGCAATTGCGGCTCCGGTCGGCAGTTCTTCCAATCAGCCAGGCCCCGATGGCCAGGCCGGACATGAAAGCGGCCAAAACCGTGCCGACCGCGATTGCCGTTGAACCGAATACATGCATCATCATGCGCGACCAAACCACCTGGTAGACCAGCCCTAACGCACCTGAAATAAAAAAGAGCAGGAAGACGAGATATTTTTTATTCGGCATCTGACGAATCATATATATTTACATCGATGAATAGAATCATTTCCCGGCGGCTGACTGATTTCACAACACTGACATTCGATTGTTATGGAACCCTGATCGATTGGGAGGCTGGAATCTGGGATGCCTTTCAACCATTGATTGCTGCCAATGGCCGGGATGACGTTACCCGCGAATTGGTGCTTGAAGCGTTCGCAGGCTGCGAAAACCTGCAGGAAACGGAGACCCCCGGCCTGGATTATCGTGAGATTCTCACGCGGGTCCATGCTGCGGTGGCGCAGCGACTCGAAATGAATTCTTCGCAAAACCTCGATCTGGGTTTCGGCAACTCATTGCCGCAATGGCCGGCATTTCCCGATACGGCGGACGCGCTGCGCTACCTGAAGAAGCATTTCAAACTGGTGATCCTTTCCAATGTGCATCGCGACGGATTCGCCGCATCGAACCGAAAACTCGGGGTTGAATTCGATGCGATATATACGGCGGAAGACATCGGTGCTTACAAGCCATCGCGGGAAAATTTTGAATACCTGGTCGCACATCTTGGCGCGGATCTGGGAATCCGGAAGCAGGATATCCTGCACACTGCTCAAAGCCTGTTCCACGATCATGTTCCGGCACAGGCCATGGGCCTGGCGACAGCATGGATTGACCGCCAGCATCTGTCGGAAGGCGGGGGTTGGGGCGCGACTGCAAAACTGGAAAAAAAGCCTGTTGTGGACTACCTGTTTCATTCGATGGGGGAGATGGCCGGGGCAGTGGCGGCCGAGGCAGGACAGGGCTGATGGATTATTACTGCGACTTTGCCATTGGAAATCCCATTCACGGCCCGTACCACGACCAGGAATACGGTTTCCCGATTGAGGATGAAAGTGAGTTGTTCGAGCGCTTGCTGCTGGAAATAAACCAGGCCGGCCTGAATTGGGAACTGATCCTGAAAAAGCGGGAAGGATTCCGGATGGCCTATGCTGGTTTTGATGTTGACCGGGTGGCCGCTTTCGGCGAGTCGGACCGGGCCAGGTTGTTGCAGGATGCGCGGATTATCCGCAACAGGCTCAAGATCAATGCGGCCATTTTCAACGCCGGAATTATCCGGGGCATGCGCAAAAGCCATGATGGCTTTGCCGGCTGGTTGCGGACTCACCACCCTCTCTCAAAGGGTGAGTGGGTTAAGCTGTTCAAGAAGACGTTCAAGTTTACCGGGGGCGAGATCACCGGGGAATTTCTGATGTCGATTGGCTACCTGCCGTCCCCTCACCGGGAAGAATGTCCGGTTTACGAAAGGATTGCATTACTCAATCCGCCCTGGATGGATATTTCATGATTACACCTGAGCGCTCAACTTGATCTACACTGGAGTGAAGCGGACACACGATGAAAAGGAGACGTGAAAATGTCAAAAAGAGACGAATACGTTGAAAAAATGAAAGTGCAACTCGACGAACTGAATTCGCAGTTCAATGAGTTGGAGCAAAAAGCAAAAGCCGGCCAGCAGGAGCTCAGCAAGAAATACAGTGAGCAACTGGCCCAGTTACATGATGCATCCCAGGCAGCCAAGGCTAAAATGGAAGAAATAGCGGCAGCGGGTGAAGATAAATGGGAGGCACTCCTTGCCGAGGGTGAAAAAGTGCATAAGGCTTTTGTTCATTCTCTTAACTATTTCAAGTCTCAATTGAAGTAGAGAGAGTGTAGCGAGCCTCCCTGGTGAGCTAGAAGATTTTGGCAACCATGCAGCGCAGGCTGCCGCCTGCTTTTTCCAGCTCATCCAGCTCTATCGAATGAATTCGAAAGCCCCAGGACTCCAGCCTGGCCCGGTTTTCCGGCCGTAAGGCATCCGCGGCTGCCTGGCTCATAAAGAGGTCCTCATTATTCAAAGAGATGCAATTGCCGACAAAATGATCTTTCTCAAATTTGTCGAGCAAAAGCGTACGCCCCGGAAACGCAGCTTCAATCGCCTCCGGAGCCGAGGATTCCGCGCAGGCATCCGGATACAGCACGCAGGCTCGCGCCGCCAACACGGAGAAAATCACGTTAGTATGGTACTCGTCCGCGGTTAAATCGAAGCAATAGGTCAATCTGAGCCCGAATGCTCTGTGCATGGCTTCGGCGCCGGCCCGGTCTACCCGTTCGCTGATCCCGCAAAATCCGATGCGGCGGGCGCGATCCATGATCAAAACCCCCGTGAGTTCAGCCACGCAATTTTTCGTTCGCAAGTCGATCAGTTCATAGCCGCGCTCCGTGAAATAGGACGGAATATCGGACCGCTCTGATTCCAATTGCCGAATGGGGTAGCGCATGTTGCCAATAACGAGGCGGCCCGGGACGGTAGCAAAGACATTATTGGGAAACACATCGTCCGGCGTTCGCTTGCTGCCCGGAAAGATCAGTACTTCAGTTCCACATTTTCTGATCAGGCTGACCAGGCCATGAAATTGACGGATCGCCCGGTCCGGGTCGGCAGCAGTAGCCAAATCCATATAGTGATTATCGAGCGCGGTTTCTATGCCGACATAGAAACCCACCGGCTCGACCATTAACACACCTTTCGGCGTAACGGGTGAGTCGGCCGGGTATTCCTGATTGGCCAGCATGGTGCTGAAAAGGTTGGCGTTGTCGATAATCATCGAGGTCGAGAATATACAAAATCCTGTTTGATTGCCCTTATCCGATTCGAGTTGTGATTTTGTTGGATTGCACTCAATGCTAGACTGAATGGTTTTATTGCGTATAAAACTATGGTTTGCATACTTTCGGAGGTTTCATAAATGGCAGGGATAATGGGAAAAACTGTGGGCTTTGCAGTTCTGTTGACGTTCGCGGTGGTCGAAACGGCACCGGCAAAGGATATTGTTCACGATACCGAATACTATATTTTGGAGGCTCAGAATGCGGAAAAGTGGGCCGAAGATGACAAAGTGGTCGACCGTAAGCTCGCAGAATTTCGGGAGAAAAATGACGGCAAGCCACCCAACATTGTCTATATCCTGATTGACGACATTGGCTTTGGCGACCTCGGGATTCCCGAGTTGAACGCGGTCCGTGGCTACAGGACTCCGAATATCAATGAATTCGCCCGCGAAGGCATGCGTTTTGTGCGCATGTATACCGAACCGTCCTGCACCCCGACCCGCGTAGCGTTCATGACCGGCCGCCAGCCTCACCGTAACGGCATGGGCGATACGGCAGTGGATATCGCCGGCTTTGGCCTGGCCGAAAAAGAAGTGACACTGGCAGAAGTGTTGTCAGAGGCGGGTTACAACACATCACACATTGGCAAATGGCACATGGGTGATATCGAGGAATCATGGCCCCACAATCAGGGTTTCGATTACGCTGCATTCCCGGTTCACCAACAGGGTCAGTTGACCATCTTCCATGATGATGCTGCACGCGAAGAGGTCAGTGTTTCGATCGGCCCGGGTCAATACGACGATCGCTTTACGCTGGACAACTGGTTGCGCCCTAATCCGGGCGCCATGGTGACGGGTCTTGAAGCCAAACGCGGTGAAAAACCCCGCGAGGTGCATATGCAGGCCGGCGAACGTTGGACCGAGGCCAAGTACAAGGAGATGAACTACCGTTACCAGAAGCAGGCCCTGGAGCAGCTGCGCGACCTGGCCGGTAAGGACGAGCCTTTCTTTTTGCAGTACTGGCCACTGTATCCGCTCACCGGGCCCCGTACGGCGTACGATGAATACACCACGCCCAATGGCGGCACTTATGTCGAAAAAATGCAACTGATCGACCAGTGGATCGGTGACATCATGAAGGAAATGGATGAGCTCGGGGTTGCAGACAACACCGTCATGGTCATCATGGGTGATAACGGCCACTTCACCAAGTATTCGCCGCAGAGTGGCTTTAGCGCCATGATTTACAAGGGCGGCAAGGGTGACTATACCGAAGGTGGTGTGCGGGTTGACGCTTTCGTTCGCTGGCCGGGCATGATTGAAAAATATGCCATGGTCAACGACATCGTGCATGTATCAGACCTGTTCACCAGCCTGGCGCGCCTGGGCGGAGCGACGGATGAGATTCCAACCGACCGGATCATCGATGGCGTGGATCAGACGGCTCTGATGCTGGAAGGCGAAACCCATGGCCGCCGGGACTACGTTTTCATCTATTCCGGAAACAAGATGGAAGCCGTCGTCAAGGAACACCTCAAGCTCAAAGTGCCGGGCCCCGGCGAGAATCCCATTGTCGCCAAGTTCTATCACCTGTTTCGTGACACCCGGGAAGAATATCCGGTTGCAACGGAAGTGGGCGCCTGGGGAGGCGCCGAATTCGTCCGCGTCGTCATGCGGCATAAAAAGCGCATGCAGAAATACCCCAGTGAACCACCGGCTTATGGCGTGCCTTACGAGGGAATTACGAACCTCCGGCCAGAGACAAAAGCAGCTGTTGAAGCGTTCATGTTCAAACAGGCAGCTGCAGGGAAGTAGATCATGAGTTCAAAGCGGGCGCTGGTCCTCGTATTGCTGGCCCAGTGCCTGCTTTTTCCAATTGCTGAGGCTGAGCGAGGCGAACAGCAGATTCGCCTGGTTCTGCAACTCACCGTGGACGGTCTGCGTCCGGATCTGTTGACGCGCGTCAAAGACCGTTTGGGTGAAGGTGGTTTTCGGCACTTGCTGGAAAACGGAACCGTATTCACTAATGCGCATTACCAGCATGCCAATACTGAAACCATCGTAGGGCATGCAACGCTGGCCACCGGGGCCCATCCGTCCGTGCACGGCATGACCGGCAACGTTTGGTATGACGCCGAGGTGGGTGAGCTTGCCTACAACATCGAGGATCCCGACAGCCCCATACTTCCGGTTCGAAAAGAGCAACAAAGTGGCGATCAGGTCGATTCGGCTCAAAAGCTTTCACGTACCGCGGGGCGCTCGCCCCAAACTCTCCTTGCTGAAACCCTGGCCGATAAATTGCTGGCCTATTCCGGCGGTCGTTCACGGGCTTTCGGCATTTCCGGAAAAGACCGCAGCGCCGTGGCGCTGGCGGGTAAGGGCGGCAAGGCGTTCTGGATGTCCACGGACAGTGGCGACTTTGTCACTTCGGGCTGGTATTACGATGATTACCCGGATTGGGTGGCGAACTGGAATGGCAAACGCAAGGCTTCCGCGTATGCGGGGACTGAATGGAGCCTGTTGAAGAAAAAAGACAGTTATTTGCTTGCCGGCCAGGATGACCGGGCCTACGAAACCGATTTACGGGGCTTTGGCCGTACATTCCCGCATCGCTTCGGTGCAGCGGGCAACAAGCTGCTTTACACACAGGTCGTTGGAAGTCCGGCGGGTGACGCTTTGCTGGCCGACTTTGCGAAATCACTACTGCTCAATGAAAAGCTGGGGCAAGGACCGGCTATTGACTATTTTTCAGTCAGTTTTTCCGGTGTGGATGCAGTCAACCATTTTTTCGGCCCGGCCAGCCTCGAGAACGAAGACATGGTGCTGCAACTCGATCGAACACTTTCGGAGTTGCTCTCTTTTATCGATGAAAAAGTAGGTCTTGATCACACCCTGATCGTACTGTCTGCGGATCATGGTGTTGCGGAACTGCCGGAGTACATGGCTGAGCGTGGGATCGACAGCGGACGGTTGACGCCGGACGTGATCCAGGCTGCAGTGAAGCGAATCAGCAAGGACCGCTTCGGAGCTACTGACCTGGTGCGTTTTTACTACAGGCCCTATCTCTATCTTGACCCGGGACGTATTGAAACAGCCGGCCTCGACTTTGACGACGTACGGGAAGTACTGGCTGAAGCCCTCACTCTCGAACCCGGCATCCATATCGCGGCGACGCGGCAGATGCTGGAAGGCTGGCCGGACCGGCAACTCTTCGACCAGATCCGAAACAATTATCACCCGGTGCGCGCGGGAGATATTTACATCGTGCAGGAACCCTACTGGTTCAATTATGAAAAGGGTCCCGTGGTTGGAATGCATGGATCACCCTGGAACTATGACACGCATGTACCCATTATGTTTGCGGGTCCCGGGATAAGCCCTGCAATCGTTCACAGGAGGGTGCAGCCAGCCGATGTGGCGTCCACCGTGGCGGCCCTTTTGGGGATGTCGCCGCCCGCCTCTTCACAGGGGCTGGTGCTACCTGAAGTATTCAGCCGTATACTGATCCGCAAGTAGCTCCCGACAACAGCACTGGGAAAATAGACATGATCTGGAACTTACTATTCTGGCTTGGTTTGGCATTTTCAATCGGTGTAGGTTTTGTCTATTTCCGTGATCTTGGCGATGTCAGCCAGATGCTTCTTAAAGTCAAACGCCGAAACATGATCCGTTTCATCAGAAACGAATACAGGTTTATCGCTGCCGGGCTGGCCGCTGCGGTCGTGATGGTGGTGGCCCACCTGGGATTTGCAGCCGGTCCCGTTTGGCTGTTCCGGACCGCGTTGGTTTTGATCTTGTTCCTCTATGGCTTCCCCTGGATATGGGTGCATCTGGGATTGCGCAACCAGGTTGATAGCGCCAGGTTTTACTCCATTGATGAGGCAAGAAAGTATGTTAGCCCGGCATCGCCGGTTCTCGTTATCGAAAACAATGGCAAGGCCCGGGCACACCCCGACCACGAGCTGTTAAGGCCCCATCTTGCCGGCAACGAAGATGGGCTGGACGGTGAAAATGTAGTGATGACCTACTGCGCCATGGCTAATCTGGGGATCGGCTATACACCTGAGATTGAAGGAAAGGAGCTTGACCTCGAGGTACTGGCCCAACATGGAAACAACCTGATTTTGAGAGACAACAACAGCAACGAGCCCATTCAGCACATTTATGGTCGGCACGAAAGAGATGACAGGGGTGGTCCCGGTATGAAGCCCTGGCCGACATTCCGAATGAGCTTCCGTGGTTTTCAGAAAGCCTATCCTAAAGGTGAGGTTTTCCTGAACCGCCCCTCATCGAATCCATTTTTGCGCTTGCTGGACATGGTTACCGAGCAGGCATTCTCAATGGGCATAAACAAGCAGCACAGGGTAGAAAAGCCGGTGATGGACAACATGAGCCACTCTGATAACCGGCTGCCAACGAAAACCTACGTGTGGGGTATCGATATTGAAGATGATGCCGTCTGTTATACACAGGAATTTATTGTAGAAAACGACAATCTGGTCAATGCGACCATAGGGGGCCGTAGTGTAGTCATTGCCTGGGACCCGTTGTTTGAGAGCGTTGGGGCCTGGTATAACGACAGTGGGCGTCATGTGAGCCGTATAGATTTTTTTGGCGTCTCTGATCAGGGAGAATTGCGACGGGTTGAAACACTGAAGGCGGGTCTGTTCTGGCATGTCTGGGTCGAGTTCTTCAGGGAGACTGACATCAACAGAATTGACGCTTTTCCGGACCGGTCGCCACCCGCCTGTTGACAGTGTTTGAGACTGCCGGAAATCTTCTGCCATAATTGAGTTACATTGAGAAATCATCAGGAGTAATTTCATGAAATTATCAGTTTTAAGGGTGGTTGCATCTTTCTTTGCAGTAGCCATACTGCTTGCAAGCCAGCATGCGCTTGCCCAGAAGAGCGGTCAGTCCATGCAGATAAATTACGGCATCGTGGTGGCATCCAAGTATGTGCAGGAGGCGTCCAATGCCGGCAAAGGGGCGGTAGTGGGTGGCGCCATTGGACTTTACACAGGAAAAGGCAAATCTTCCGGCACCAAGTTCAGAAGGACGGCAGCAGGTGCTGCAGTTGGTGGCGCCACCGCCTCGGCCGCCCAGGGCAGCCGCGAAGCGCGTGAGTACCAGGTCAAAACCGCATCAGGCATCATCGTGATCATTTCTGACCAGACCGAGGTTCACGTGGATGACTGTGTCGTAGTTGAAACACCCGGCAAGGGTAATGCCAATATCCGGCGTGTCGCCGAAACTTTTTGTGAGCCCGAATCCGCTTCAGTTGTTGCTGAATTGGAGGATGAAATGCTCGAAGAGGCAGAGGAATGTGTAGCGGCCAAGCGGGAACTCGCAACTGCTGAATCAGACGAGGCAGTCGATCGCGCATTGCGCAAGATATCCATTCTTTGCGATACCTGAAAAATACCGGTTTACTATTCCTGCTGGCGAATTTCTCTTCTCCCGCAACTGCCGACAGCAGTGGCGGGGGTGTTCTGGAGGAAGTTATCGTCACGGCTACCCGTATTCCCACCGATATGGTGAGTTTACCCTTCGCGGTGGGCAGTGTCGGCAGGGAGGAAATTCAACGCGCACGCCAGCAATTGGGTCTCGATGAAGCGCTTGCAACCGTTCCGGGCCTGTTTTTTCAAAACCGATATAACTTTGCCCAGGATTTGCGGATTGCCATCAGGGGTTTCGGGGCGCGCGCTAATTTTGGCATTCGCGGAATCCGGATTTTTGCCGATGACATTCCTCTTACTTTACCGGACGGTCAGGGTAGCGTTGACGCAATCGACCTGGGTTCCGCCGAACAGGTCGAAGTCATCCGTGGGCCGTTCTCTGCGGTCTACGGCTCGGCCTCCGGTGGGGTGATCAATATCCGGACTGAAGACGGGCCGGATACGCCCTTTATTTCCGGGCGGGTAAATCTGGGATCCTACGATTACCGGCAAGCCCAGTTCAAAGCCGGCGGACAATCGGGCAAACTCAACTGGCTGGCCAACGTTTCATCGACCGAACTGGATGGCTATCGGGATCACGCCCGCTATGAAAGCAGTTTGCTCAACAGCAAATTCCGTTATGACTTCAACGAGACAGCCAGTCTGACCGTAGTGGTGAACGCAGTAGACTCACCCACCGCAGATGATCCCGGCGGATTGAATGCGCGGGAAGTCGCCGAAGATCGCCGCCAGGCGGCGCCCAGAAACCTCTTGTACAATGCGGGCGAGGCACTGGACCAGCAGTCGTTGGGCCTCGCCTTTCGTAAGCAAATTGGTGCCAGCCAGGAACTGAAGTTGCGCAATTATTATGTTCACCGCCAGTTCAACAACCTGCTGCCTTTTGATATCAACAGCAATGGCCAGGGGGGTGCTGTAGACCTGAGCCGCAGGTTCAGCGGACTGGGCGGAAGTTACAGCTGGGATTCCGAAATCGGTTCGCATGGTAACCGGCTGATCATGGGTTTCGATTACGATGCCCAACGAGATCATCGGAAGAGATTTGCCAATAATCAGGGCACATTGGGCGACCTGACCACCAACCAGGATGAAGATGTGACCACCACGGGAATCTATCTTCAGGACGTGTTCGAACTCACCGGCAGCGCGTCCCTGACCCTGGGCGGGCGTTTTGATGATGTGGATTACGAGGTAACGGACCGTACCGGTGAGGGAGGTTCCGGCCAGCGGAGTTTCACCGAATTCAACCCGATGGCCGGCATCAACTGGGCGGTTCGTGACGCGGTGAACCTCTATGGCAATGTTTCCAGCTCTTTCGATCCACCCGCGACGACGGAACTGGCCAACCCCGAGGCTCCCACCGGATTCAACCAGGACCTTGAATCCCAGACCGCCACCAATTACGAAATCGGCGTCAAGGGCCTGGTGACCGGACGGCTGCGCTATGAACTGGCTTTATTCCATATCGATGTGAAAGATGAAATCGTGCCTTTCGAACTGGAAGGTTCAGGCCAGTCTTTTTTTCAGAACGCAGGCAGTTCGACACATGACGGACTGGAAACAGCGGTGTCGATGGAACTCGCCCCCGGATTGATGGGGTCGGCCACTTACACCTGGTCCGACTTCACATTCGATGAGTTCCGGGGGGTGAACGATGAAGTTTATGACGGGAACCGGATTCCAGGCGTGCCGGAACACCTGTTCAACCTGGACCTGACCTGGTCGCATACTTCCGGTTTCTACGCGGCCTGGGACCTGCTGTATGTCGGTCGATTCTATGCCGATAATGCCAATGAGGTGGAAACCGATGCCTACCTGGTGTCAAACCTGCGCTCAGGATATCGCTGGGCCAGCGGGGACTGGCTACTTGAGCCATTTTTGGGTATCAATAACCTGTTCGACGAAGAGTATTTTGGCAATATCCGGCTGAATGCTTCCTTCGGCCGTTACTACGAACCGGCTCCGGAACGTAATATCTACGCCGGGCTTTCGCTGCATTATGGATTCTGAACGGCTAGGATTTTAAATGATACCCTGAACCGGGGATTTTCAAATCACCTGAAGTGAAAAGCATGAAAAACAAATCCATTAAAAACTGGTCGATGGCTGATATATCAGATAAGGGTGTCACGCAAAGGGTTGCCATAGCAGGCGGCAGGATACGGATCGGCCGTGAGGCATTCAATCTCCTCAGCGAGGGAAGGCTGCCCAAGGGCGATCCCCTGGCAATGGCCGAGATCGCAGGAATCCAGGCCGCAAAACAGACGCCGACACTGCTGCCCCTGTGTCATCCGATTTCCCTGAACCGGGTGATGGTTCACTCGGTTTTGAGGCCGCAGGACCATTCTGTCGAGCTCTACTGCGTTGCTGAGATTGCAGAGAAAACCGGCGTGGAAATGGAAGCGTTAACCGGCCTCTCTGTCGCATTGCTTACCATCTGGGACCTGACCAAGCCGGTCAATGCGGCACTGGAAATTACCAACACCCGCCTGATCTACAAGTCAGGGGGGAAGCGGGGAACCTGGATTCATCCGGATGGAATACCGGATGAAGTGGAGGCGATTCTGGCCGAACTGGAATAGTTGTGGGATCAGGCCACACCCGCAATGCCTTCAAGGTCGTAGCGGGAGAGGTACCCGACACCTCTTTGGAAGTTTGAATCGCCCTCGGTACGACGGTGAAGAGAGAGGTAGCCGTTAACCCGTTCCAGGACACGCTCAAGACATCCCTGGGCGCTAAGCAACTGTTCCTGACAGTTGATTGTCCTGGAACGGGTTAACGGATACCTCTCTTGCGACTATTTCTAATATTGCGGGCGTGGCGCGCTCTAAATTTACAATCTTAAACGGCGTGAGCGCAGCGCTGGCAGTTGACCCATTCGGCGTTACCGTTGGCGTAGTATTCCTTTTTCCAGATTGGTAATCTGACCTTGGCCTGGTCGATGATGTAGCGGCAGGCATCGAAAGCTTCCCCGCGATGGGGTGAGGAGACACCTACAACAACAGCCACCTCGGATAGCCCCATCAAACCGCTGCGGTGGATGGCGCAGGCGTTGCTCACTGCAAAGCGTTCGACCGCCTCGGTGATTATCCGGTTTCCTTCCTTCACGGCCAGTGGCTCATAGATCTCGTATTCGAGGCGTAACACCTGCTGGCCTTCGTTGTGATCCCGTACCCAGCCGTCGAACTGAACATAAGCGCCGCAAGACCTGTCTTGCAGCTGTTTTCGAAACGCTGCCAGGTCGATCGGATGTGTGCTTACCCCGAAGCTCTTCATCCGCCAGCCACAGGTGGGAAAAACAGAATTTCGTCGCCATCGCTTATGAGCGCTTCCCAGTCCGCCATTTCATCGTTAATGGCAACCAGTGAAGCCGAGTACTTCTGCAGCGGCTGGTGCCGCTTGGCGCACTCGACAAAAAGCTCGGCCGGTGATACCGCTGCGGTTTCAAGTGTTTCAGTTTCGGTTCCGGCGGCTTCCCGGAACGCGGCAAAATACCTGACTTTGACTTTCATCACCTCATCCTCCAAGGCGATACATTTCGACTTTTTTCTGGTCGTGGCCGGGCAGCCCCCGCTCTTCGCTGTAACGGTCGTTTCTTGCCGACCAAACGGAATGAATTCTGTTGCGCAGTTCGTCCGGGTCTTCACCGTGACGGATGAGCGGCATCAGGTTGGTGCCGCTGTTGGAAAACAGACAGGTGTAGAAAATACCGTCGGCAGTGACACGCGCCCGCGTGCAGCCGCCGCAGAACGGTTGTGTGATGGAGCTGATGAATCCAATCTCGCCCTGGCCGTCCACGTATTCGAAGCGCTGGGCGGTTTCCGCCGCGCTGCTGGGTTCCAGCGGCCTGATGGGCCATTTTTGCCTGATGGTCTCAATCCACTCGGCATTGGGCACCACATCGCTTTTGTTCCAGTGGTTACTGTTTCCGACATCCATGAACTCGATCAGGCGGACGGGGTGTCCGGATCCGCGAAAATGCGCCAGCAGGTCCATGATGGTGTGGTCATTCACACCTCGTTGTACGACCGTGTTGATTTTTATCCGCCTGAAGCCCGCTGCCTCTGCAGCCGAAATGCCTTCCAGAATGTGTCCCAGGCGCGCTTTGCCACCGCTCATGTGGTGCAGGATTTCCTGGTTCAGCGTGTCCAGGCTGACTGTGAGCCTGCTCAAACCCGCCTCTGCAAGGTCGCCGGCCAGGCGTGTCAGCATGACGCCATTGGTGGTGAGCGCAATGTCATCCAGCCCGGGTATTGCCGCCAACTGTTCAATCAGGGCAGGAAGGCCGGGGCGAACCAAAGGTTCGCCGCCGGTGATGCGCAGTTTTCTGACGCCGAGGTCCACAAAGGCCCGGACCAGGTCTTCCATCTCGTGATCGGTCAGCAGTTTCTCCAGCGGCAGGAAAACCCCCCGCCCCTGCAGGGAGTCAGCCGGCATGCAGTAAGTGCAACGAAAATTGCAACGATCAATGACGGACAAACGCAATTCCCGCAATGAACGCTGAAAGCCGTCCTGTACAGGAAGCGATTCGGTAAATTTGAGGGGCAGGAGCATATCCATGTTTTATTCCGGTTCTTGCTGAGGACCGATTGTCGTACCACAACAATTCAAAAGCAAACTGGCGACGTTGACTTCCATCACATCGAAAAAGTCACCATCGTCCGGACGGTTCGCTGCCGTGTGAAACGGTAAAGACTGCACGCCGAGCTTGCGCAGTTCCACGCTTGTCGTTTCGAGTGGCTCTTCTTCCCACAGCATGAGCCGTGCCGGGTGGCTTCGCAGGATCTCACTCAGGGCAAGCATTGCACGGGTCCCCGGGGCTTCACCGGGCTCCCAGTGCACACTCACTCCGTTCAGACTATAGCGAGACTCGAGGTATTGGTATACCGGGTGTGAAAAAAGGACGGGCTGGTCACCCAGGCGGTCGAACGTTTCGCGGAATGCCTGGTCCAGCGTTTCCAGCCGGGCACTCAGGGCGGCGAGCCGATCACGATGCTGTCCTGCATTTTCAGGAACCAGCCTGCTGATAGCCTGCTCGATGGCCATGGCCTGTTTTGCAGCGAGACTGGGGTCGAGCCAGGTGGTAAAAGCCACGCCCTGGTGTGAATGCTCACCTTGCGGACCGTGTTGATGTACAGCTTCTTCACGCAGCGGAAGAAACTCTTCGCTGAACCCGGCTGAACTGTCCACCAGGTGGCTTTCCGGCAAGGTTACCCAGCCCAGCCAGGGCTCGTAGCCGGCGCCGTTGAGAATGATCAGGTCCGCTGATTGCATCAAGCTGATCTCTGCGCTGCCGGGCTTCCAGTTGGCCGGGTCTCCCGCCATTTCCGGCAGTTTGACATCGGCCGAATCTCCGGCAATTTCGCTGGCAAAGAAATATAGGGGGTAATTACTGGCGACGATCAGTGGTCGCCTGTGTTCTGAATCAGCGGGCCGGTCACCCGGTGCTGTTGTTTCACCACAGGCTGCCAGCGCAAGGAGAGTCAGTAATAGCGTGTTGCGTATTCGACTCATGTCAGAATCCGAGAAATATCTGCAGAATTTGCAGAGCATATTGCCGAGTGATGAAAGTCAATCCGGCGGCCAGGACCAGACTGCCGGTGAAAACGAAACCGATTTCAGAGGCAATCAACGTGGCCAGGTAGGTTTTCGAGGCGCCAATGCGCGAAAGGGTGAGAAACTCACCTTTACGAAGTTGCTGGGACAGAAGGAAGACCAGCGTGATGACGGCCACGGTGGCCAGGCTGAGCAAAGCCAGTCCTAGGATGATGTAGTTCTGTACGGTGAAAACAGTGTCCAGCAGGTCGTTCAGCACACTGGATGGCACGATGATCTGGATGCCTTTTGCATTGTTCTGATATCTTCCTCGAAGCAAAGCGCCGTTTTTTTCGTTTGGCGGTACGACTACGACACTGCTCAATGGAAAATCGCCGGTGGCGCCGTGGAAATGAAATTCAGCAGCGTTTTCCGGTGTGATTTCAGCGTACTGTTGAAGGGCCGCATTTGCGGTGACCATCCCTTCGCTCCGGTTGAGTACGCTTGCAGCCGCTTGAGGCCTTTCGAGGTCCTGGTGGCCGTGTCCCAGACCCTGGATGACCCAAGCCGTTTTGAAATCGACGAATATGGCGTTGTCATCCGGTGTCCCGGTCGGCGCCAGTACGCCGCTTATATTCATCTTCAGCGGGTAGACGCCGGCAATGTCGAAAACGGTTTCAGGCGAAGAGACCAGGCTGTCGCCCACACCGGCCTTGTGCCTGGCTGCGACATTGGCCCCGATCACGCATTCACCCAGCATGCCCATCATGCGGCCCGCAGCCAGGTTCAGATCCCGGAAAGAAAAGTAATCGAGCGTCGTGCCTACAATGGGCGAGCCCCTGGAGTGGAAACGGGTGTACATCGGGATGGTGACCGCCAGGCCGGCGTCACGTAATTCGCTGAAGTTGTCGTACGACAACGCCGGTGGCTGCTCGGCGTGGAAGTAGAGGGCATTCAGAACCAGCTCCAGAGGGCTGCCTGCGGCGCCGACAACCAGTGGTGTCTGGTCGGCCCGCGCCGTGAGCGCGGTTGCACTGTCATTGACCAGCAGGCGGACAGCGGCGGGCAGAAAAAGCATGAGTGTGATCGATCCCACCAGGATCGTCGTTTTAAGTTTATGGAATGCCAGGTAACGCCAGCCGAGGAAGAATGCACCGGTCATCACGAGAGATCCTCCCGCCGGGGTTCATCGGCGAGCAACGACTGGATGTCCAGTACCGATGAAAACGCCCCGAGCAACGAATCGTCGTGGGTCACCATGATCAATGTGCTGTTGTTTGCTTTGGCCTGTTCCAGCAACAGGTCAACCACGTTTTGCTTGTTAGTCTGATCGAGATTTCCTGTGGGCTCGTCGGCCAATAACAGGGCAGGCTGATTCAGCATGGCCCGGCACACGGCTACCCTTTGCTGCTCGCCCTGTGACAATTCGGACGGATAAGCATTTGCCCTGGCGTCCAGCCCGACGTCGGTAAGCAACCGGGCTGCGCGATCACGAGCTGCGCTGGTCTGGGTGGCTGATCCATGGATGTAGCGGGGCAACATGATGTTTTCAATAACGGACAGGTATCTGAGCAGTTCAAATGCCTGGAAAACCTGGCCGACGTTATTGATCCGGAACCGTCTCCGTTGCCCCTCATCGAGCCTGGCCAGGTCCGTACCATCCATCACAAGAGACCCGCTGGAGGGTTTAAGTATCCCGGAAAGCAATCCGAGCAGTGTGGTCTTGCCCGAGCCACTCGGTCCGACAACTGCCATGCACTCACCGGTTGGCACGGCAAGTTGTGGGATACTGACCTTGAACCCTCCGGCTGCAGGGTACCGGAACTCAATCTTGCTCAGCTCAATCACGGTTTTTTATTCCGGCCGGAGATCAAAGCCGTTCCTC
Organism: uncultured Lysobacterales bacterium; assembly: GCA_937924405.1. GTDB lineage: Bacteria > Pseudomonadota > Gammaproteobacteria > Xanthomonadales > SZUA-36 > JAHEFT01. Next base: position 33,852 of record CALDVW010000044.1, on the reverse strand, counting down.
CCCGAGGATCTCCAGTCCCGTCAGCTTCCAGACGCCGCCCATCTCACTGATTTCCAGCATGGCGTGGTATCCGTTCCTGCGTTGGTGCACGTGACCCCAATGCCCGACTGACCCGGACACGTTCCACTTGCTGTCAACCGTCAGCGAATCTCCATTGGTCTCAACCAGCACAGCATCCAGAACTTCGATGTCTTTTACTTTCACGCGGGCGCCACCCTGGTTTGCCAACTCCAGGCCACGCCGGGTTTCAAGGTAGATGTCGGTAAGCAGTTCGCCCGAAGCGCTGCGCGAAAGGACGTCGTAAATCACTTCCTCGCCCCGGTAATCAAAGGCGCGGTAAACATTGTGCAGCAGGTTCCCTGCCAGTTGCTGGAGCCGTTGGGAATTCATGCTTGACTGGCGGTTTTCATTCACCAGGAACAGCGTGGCAAGAATACTCACAACGAGGCTCACGACGGCGGCAACCGAAAACTTTCCATTTTTACGCCTGGACCCAATGATCACGGCCAGGGCAGTCAGGCTCAACCCGAGGGCTACCCAGCGGCCCCAGGACGAAATCTTTTGAACCGGGCCGGGGGGCGCCTGGATATCCACCAGGGTAGGAATGTCTGGAAATTTAAGGTAGTTGTCCCACCTGAGAATATTGAAGTCCGGCTCCAGTATTACTGGCAGCGGGCCGGCCTGGTCGACACTGGCGGTTGGCACGCGCTGCATTTTTTCAGTGAAAACGTCCCATTCCATTTCCACCGATTGCGGCAGGCCCGCGGTGGGAAATACGTATATGACCCCCAGGGTAGCCGGCAGCAACGCGATGTCCTGATTATCGACCACGGTGCTGCTTTTAAGTGTCCGCCGCAGGAAATTGACCCGGTCCAGCGTGCCCTCCACCGCTACACCGTCGATTTTGACTCTGAAATGCGGCGCCAGGAATTCGACCACCCTGCGCTTTATTTCATCCTGCTGCCCGGCCCGGATGACATCCTGGCCTTCCAGCCCGAGGTCCACCCATTGCTGTATGTCATGGGGGCGGACGATGATTTCCTTGCGGACTTCGAAGGGTTCCACATAAATGAAACCGGTCATTGGTGACTCGTACTGGCGTTTGAGAGCACGCTGGGGAAAGGATGAATACCAGGGGTCTTCCCAGTCCAGATTGACCGTATAGCCCGAGGACAGGTAGCGGTAGTCATTGACTGCCACGCCCTGGTGGTACAACACAAAACCTATGTTGGCCAGGCCGGTCTCGACCGGCGCCATCAGGGTCAGGGAATCGGGCCTGCCTTCGAAGGGAAAAACCAGGGTGGCCCCAATCACGAGAGTGGCGTCTTGCTCGGCGGTTGGCAGCTCTTCGCCGGTCACCTCGTCCCGCAAGGGGCGTGTAGCCGGCCCCATTGCACGCACGAATCCCGCCAGCGGCTCACCATTATTGAAAATAGCGAGGTCGCGTGACGTGAATAGTTGCAGGCGGTCTTCCAGGGGCTCGTCCCCGAAACCCAGTTGCTGGTAGATAGAACTGGGCAGCAGGTTACGAAAGCTGGCAATGTCGGCCTCGCCAATTTCCAATTCAAGCCGAACATGGTCAGTTTCAACAAAATATTCGGCAATGGTATCGGCGAACATTGCGGTGGACCGTACGATGGCATCTGCCGAAACCTGCAGTGGCGCCAGCAGAAAAAGAGCCCAGGAGATTATTCGGATCATTCCTCGCAAACGCTCTTATTCTTCGCCACCCTCGGTTAACTGGGCCTTTTTTACCTTCTGATAATGCTCGAGGGTCCGCCGGTAAACGGTAACGATTTTATCGACCCCGCTGGGTTCCAGTGCGCCCGAGTTTCCGGCTGCCACGTAGGTGGCGTAGATTCCCGAGGCCGTCATCAGTGCGCCCGACACCAGCGACGGATCAATGTTTTCAGCTTTGAGCTGGTTGGCCAGCTCAATGAATTTGTTGGTACAGTGTTGATGTTGCTCCTGGTCGCTCACGGTAATACTCCTGCGAATTTTGCAAAAACACCTATTGTATTCAGAATCGGGCATTGGTGCCCGTCTGATCGTAATAGTTATATGGATTAGCGTTCGATCCGGTAATTGATGTCCAGGCCGGTTTCACGCTGGCCTGAGGTTGCCTTGACACCAAAGCCTCTTCCCAGGTCATAGCGCGCGCTGATGATGTTTCCATCTTCAAATATACCGATTCCATAACTGAGATACAGCCTGGGTAAAATGTAAAAACCCACGTCCACGGCCCCTACTCCCTGTTCGAAATCGAAGTCACTGCCGGTGATCAGCAGCGTCTGCGCACGGTCCCTGTTGGTCATGGGAACGGTATATGCCTCGATAACCGGACGTCTCAGCGTGCCGGCGACCATCAGGCCGGCCCTGCGAATCTGCGAGTTACCAAAAATTTCGCGCTCCGCCCGAATATTCAGATGCGGATTATCCGCTGGAATGTCCGGAAAGCCGATTCGGCCCTGGGTAATCCTGAGCAACTGTCCATACGCCTGAATTTCTCCGGTCGCATTGAAACTACCGCTTGCCGTTGGCATCAATCCGTCCTGCCAGCTGAACAGAGTGGTCCCGCCGACGTTGGCCTGAGCCATATCGAGATCAATCACGACCTGCTCACCCAGTTCGACTTCGAGTTGGCCACGAAGGTTGAATGGCCTGTCTCGCAGGAGATCCGGTTCCTTTGCCGGCAGGTTTCCTGCAACGATCACCACGTCTTCACTCTGCGGCACGCTGCTTCGTGGCAGATAGCTGGGTGACAGGCGTGCAGCCGGTATGACCAGACGCCCATCGATTTCCAGGGTATTTTCCCGCCAATCAAGTGATATATCAGGGTTGGCAATAACCTTCAGATCGGGAACCTCGATGACCGTGAGGGAATCGCCCGACAGGGTAATATTGACCGTGGGTGAAAAAATGTCCTCGAAGCTAATGCTTGTAATCACCTCGCCCACGCCATCGCCAGCGCGAAATTGCCCCAGCAGTTCTGCCCGGTCATATTCGTTGACGTTTCCTGAAATATTGATCTCCGAAAAAGAAAAACCGGAGGCGACATGTTCCAGGCGGCCGTCGGCAAGTGATGCCCTACCTGCAAACTTGGGGTCGGAAAGTGTGCCGGAGAGATTGACATCGATATCCATTACACCGCTCAAGGTATCGAAAAAGGGAAACAGCGCCGCCACGGCGCCGATGTCATTTATATCGATTGTGGCCTTACCCTGAATGGCGCTGTCATGGCCTTTGCTAAGATCCGGAGCGCTGAAGTCAAAGTCGATGCTGCCTGTTCCCGGGATGTCAATATCAAGGTTGCCCTGTTTCAGGGCGCCGTCGATCAGTTCGAAGCCGAATAGCCCGGCGCCGGTTTCCAGAAGCGGCTCTTCATCGTCCGCAACCAGGATGGCACCTGGTGAAATGTCGATCCTGGCGCCTCCCTGTTTGCGTCCGGAGGCTTTTTGCGACCAGTCTAAGTTCCCGCCGAGTATCTGCGTGAATTCAAGCTCCGAATCGGCAAAAAGCTCCAGGATTGCAAGCGGAGTTGATTCAAGTTGCGCGGAAAAGTCAATAATGTCCGGCCTGTTCCAGGAAGTCTCGATACATAAGCCTGCGTTTTGATTTCCGCTGAAACACGCTCTTTCAATGGCCAGTCGATCAGACGACAAAATCACTTCTGTGGCCTCGTCCAGTGCCATGGTGAACTGCTCCCGGTGATCTAGCCGCAACTCGTGAAGATTTCCTCTCCAGCCCGAGTTCAATGGGTCCGCCCAGTCGACAATTGAACCCCTGAGATTCAAATCCATAGTAGTGCCTTGAATTTGTGCGTGCGCGGTGATGTTCTGCAACGGCTCTGGGCCATCGACATTTACGCTGGCTGATTCGACAAAAAGCGTACCGGTGTTCAGGCCGGCTAAAAGCAACGTGCTTGCATTTCGATTTTGAACATCCTTTACCAGGTCCAACTGCTCGATCTCGACCGGGCCGAGTGACAGTTGCGCCCCGGTAAGCTCGGCCGAGAAGTGGGGGGAATCAGAATTCAGGGATAACATGCCTTGTCCCTTAAGACTGCCCGCGAAGTCGTTTGAAAAGGCTGTCAGCGACTCGGCGTCGATGAAGAATTCCATGCCACTGCTTGAGTAAAAACTGCCGTTCAACCTGAGCGATGAAGTGCCTGACCTTATAGCCAGTTCCCTTGCGGAGAGCTGACCATTCCTTAAGCTGACCCCTCCATTGGCGCTGACGGGAAACGCCCTGATTTTGCCGTCAAGCTGTTCAATTATCACGTCCAGATTGAGTGGCTCCAGTTCACCCCTGGCGATCAGGCGGGCGGTCAGAGTACCGGGATATTCCGGAGCCAGCGGCTCAACGTTAATGTCAGTCGCTGCCAACTCGGCGACGAATGGCTTATGACCGGTCCAGTTAAGGGAAAACTCACCTGCAACGTCGCCACCCAGCAATGTCGCCTGATGAACGGTGGCTTCGAACGATTCCGTTGTCCCTTGACCGCTGATATCCAGCTCGCCTCTTGGGAATTCACCGCTTTTCAAGTCCAGGTTTCCCTCCAGCCTCCAATCCTCCGGCCTTCCGGACACCGAGAGGTTCCCGTGGCTGCTGTCGATCAGGGGATTGATGCTTTCTGGGGGGTAGCTCAATTCACTCCAGGAAAAATGCGCATCGACGATACCTGATTCCAGATCGACAATGCCGTTGCCTTCGGCGGTGAAGGGGTCGTTTTGCAGTCTGAGCTGGACATCCGAAACTTCGAGTTGTTGGCCACTCCAACGCAATCCTAACCGCCCCGTAACCAACTTTCCTTGCGGCCAATCGTCGAACCAGGTCCCCGGGTCCAGTCGCTCAAGGGTGGTTTCCAGCTCAATACCTGGTTGATCCTGCCAGGTGGCAGTTCCGCTGGCGGTGATTGACAGTTCCGAACCGGAAACAGTCAATTGCTTCGCCTCCAGCGAATTTTCATCCCCATCTGCCGTTAGCGCAACCCGCCAGGACGAAAGGCCTTCCAATTCAATTTGTCCTTCCAGATCAATCAGATAATCGGAGATCTCGCCGGCAGAGTGGGCTACGAGGCCCGTGAGCTTTGCAGGGGCGGAGCCTTCTTCCACCGGCCAGACCAGTGATGGCGAGGAAATGTTCAAATCCCAACGGGGGGATGTAAGCAAATTTTTGATCTTGCCGTCGATACTGACACGAGGAGTGTCAGATTCAATTTCAATTCCGGCTGATTCAAGAGATCCCCGGATGCTGCTCCTGGTCGAGAGATCCCCGCTGGTCTCCAGGTCAAGGCTCACATTATGCGGAGTTGTGAGATTAAGGCTGCCTGCCCCGGTTAGCCGGTTCGACGCCTGGCTGACTGCGCCCTGATCGATTACCAGCTGTTCAAAAAGGCCGCCATGCATCTCAATTGAATCAAGGGCGAACAGCAATTCACCTGATGGATTGAGAAATTCAAATCCTGTGATGTGCAGTTTTTCGAATCGAAGGGGAACGGGCACGGACAGTGCCGCCAGTACCGCATTCCAGTCGGTGACCTCATTGGATTCCTGCAATTTGCTAACGGTCAATGAATGTATATCAATCAATTCCAGCCTGATTCGGGGAGGAAGCAGATCGATGTTCAGCGCAAGTTCTACACGGTCGGCTTCGACAAGGATTGAACCGTCGTCAAATTTAATGCCCTGTAACAGCAGGCCGGACGCCAGGTCGCCATTGATTTCTGATGCAGCGACTGTGCCGTCAATCCCGGCGTTCAGGCGGTTGATCAACCAGCGTGCACCGCTTTCGCTGAATATCAGCCAGTTCCAAGTGACGATAGCGCTTATCAAAACCGCGAGGGTGGGCAGCAACAGCCAGAGACCAGTGCGATATTTCATAACAGCGGTGACCCTATGGTGAAGTGAAGGCGCCAGGGGTTTCCAGGTTCGTCCAGAGCCTGGGCTATGTCGAGCCGAATTGCACCGGCAATTGAATACCAGCGGATTCCAACGCCCGCGCCTTTTTTCAGATCGATCTGTCCCCAGTCGTTAAAGGCGTTACCTACATCGAAGAACAGCGCCACTGACCAATTCTTCCTGAACAGCATCTCCAGCTCAGCACTGGCCGTAATGATGTTGTTCGAGCCAATGCTGTTATCACTGAGGGTCTCAAAACCGTAGCCGCGGACGCTCTGACTGCCGCCCGCTTTGAAGCGGTAAGCAGAAGGGAGCTCAGTAAGGGAGATCGAGACCAGTTCGTCGCCGACCTCAACCAGCCTTTCCTGGATGTGCGCATCGGAATAACCGACTTCACCTCGTAGCAGCAACTTCCAGCGGTTTTTCCAGATGGTATTCCACCTGGATGACAGGTAAGCCTGGCTGAAGTCCAGGTCCGAACCCCAGGCGGTATTTGACGTGAAAAGCCAGGCGCGGTGTCTGTGACCAAATGTTTCAAAACCATGACCTCGCACGACGGGCCAATCCCAGCTTACTCCGACGGAGGTCGTTTCGCTGGTGTTGTCGATGTAGTCCTGTTCAACACTCGAGAGTGACCAACCGGCAATTTCCGGAGGTACCTCATCAACCGGACTGTATCTCGAACGCTCATTCAGGTATTGCAGGTACCAGTGTTCGAAAATCTGCTGATAACCCTGTTTCAAGCCGCGGATTTTGATCCAGCCGGGCTTGATACTGTAGTCGTCTACCGAGCCGCGGGCGATGGTGGTCCGTTGTTCAGAATCACCGACCGGGCTTACGGTAAATTTCTCGTCTTCAGTTTTGTACAGTAATTCGACAGCCCAGTATTGCCTGGCTGATACTTTTCTCGGGTAGCGGTAAAAGGTTCGGAAATTGAATTCGTTGTCTCTTTGCCGCCAGCCAAAGCCGACATCCAGGCTGTCACCTCTCCTGGACAGCACATGACGGTTCCACATGGCCTGAACCCGGACTCCGGTATCACTGCCGAAGCCCAGGCTGCCCTGGTAGGTATTCGGATTTCGGGGTTCCAGGTTGACGACCAGGTTGACCACGGGTGGGCTTTCATCAAGTTTGCGCTCTTCAAGCACTTCTATGTTATTGAAGAATCCGGTTCTCCAGAGATCCAGTCGAAACTGTTCCATCAACCATTCGTCGTAAGGCTGGCCTGCATTGAATCTCGGCAGGTTTTCCAGCACGCCCGGCTGCACTACATCCTGGTTGAACACGATGGATCCCATCACGGCTTGCTCCCCGGTTTCCAGAAGCAGTGCCAGGCTGGCCCGGTTTTGCTCCAGATCCAGTTTAATTAGCTGTTCACTGAACTCCGCGCTGAGGAAACCATGGGCGTGGGCCAGATCCAGACCGGCTAATTTCTGTTCCTCCCAGATCGCCTGGTCGAGAATGCTGCCTTCAGTCAGTGGCCATTCTGCTTTCCATTTCTGTAACCCCGGGTCGGCTTTTCCCGGTCCCAGCAAGTCAACGCGGACGCCAGAGACAATCACCGCCGGCCCTTTGTCCACGTGGAGCGTTAGCTCCCAGCTTCCATCGGCAATGGTGCGCAATTCACTGGTGACCACCGCGTGATAATAGCCGAAAGGCCGCAAAGCGCTGCCAGCGCGCCGTTCTGCATCCGCGCGGAATCGCGTCAGTCGCCTGCGCGATAGCCGGGTGTTGCCGGAAACACGAAATGAGCTTGTACGGGCCCGGATGTTGGAGAGCAGCGGCTCTTCCACGCCTTTGATCAGGATATTCAACTGATCCCCACGGGCCGGACCGCTGAACAGCAATCCGGTTAGCAAACAAGCGCACAGGAAGGACCACTGGATTACGCCGTGGAAAGTTGAAATTGCCATTGCCTTATCCTGCCCGATCAGCAGAGAATGTAAATACTTTTCAATCGCTGGTTAATTTCGGAGCGAACATGGCTGAATGTATCACGGCTCTTGAGTACGAAGGGGGTATCACGGCCATTGACAGCGGCATGGTGCGTCCGCAGATGGCGGCTTGCTATTTGCTGGAGACAGAATCGACGCTTGCGGTTGTCGAAGCGGGAAACAATGACAGTGCGGATCGGATTCTGCAGGTGATTGCGAGCCGCGGCAGATCCCCACAGGAGGTGAGTCATGTAATCGTCACCCATGTCCACCTGGATCATGCGGGCGGGGCAGGCAAATTGATGCAATTGATGCCCAACGCAACGCTGGTTGCCCACCCCCGCGGCGCCCGGCACCTGATTGATCCATCAAGGCTGGAGGCAAGCGCCCGGGCGGTTTATGGAGACGTACAGTTCGATCGAATGTATGGAACTTTGATCCCGGTAGCCGGCGAGCGCGTGATCGTCATGCAGGACGGCGACAGTCTCCAGCTGGGCCAGCGGCGACTGGAGTTCATTGATACGCCAGGTCATGCCCGACATCATTTTTGCATCTGGGATGAACAGAGCAGGGGTTGGTTCACAGGAGATACATTCGGGATTTCATATCGTGAACTGGACACTGAAAATGGCCCTTTCATTTTTCCTACGACAACCCCTATCCAGTTTGACCCGCCAGCCCTGATTGCTTCCATGGAACGGATGATGGAAAAAGATCCCGATAACATGTACCTGACTCACTTCGGCCGGGTGCAGGACGTCAGACGCCTGGCAGCCGATATGAAACTGTCGGTGCAGCAGTTCGCGGATCTCGGCAGCCGGTTCGACGCGGATAAAAATCGTGAAGAAAAGATTCAGACAGAGATGATGGACTGGTTGACCGGGCGTGCCAGGAATCATGGCGTCGGCTGCTCGGATACCCGCTTGCGCGATATCTTCGGCAACGATGTTGTGCTCAATACCCAGGGCATTGAATTCTGGCTGGATCACGGCCGCAATAAATAAAAAACGGCCCGGCAGAGGGGGCTGCCGGGCCGCATTCAGATTCAGATTCGCTGTCAGACGATGATCAGGGAGAAGTTGACGAATCCGATCCTGAATTCTATGAACCCTCCGGGATGACTACCTCCTGACCGGATTGCAGCCGCTCGGCGCCGCGTGTAACCAGGCGGTCACCGCCGCTGACATCTCCGATGACTTCCACCAGGCTTCCAAGCCCAATGCCGGTATCCACATTGACTTTTTCTACGATATTTTCAGTGGTGACACGGAGCACGTACATTTCGCTGCCCCTGAGCACCAGTGCATCGCGAGGCACAGCTACCAGCTCCCTGGGATCGCTATTTGGCAGGGCGATTCGAACGGGGCTGCCGATAACCCATGCAGGATCATTGGCCGCGACCCGGACTTCGAACATCCTGGACCGCTCATCGCCAACGGGAATCACCCGCCTCACCGGGCTGAGGGAGGCACGACCCTCATGTTTTACCGACACTTCCAGCCCTTCCCGGACATGGCTGGCAACGCTTAGGGGGGCTTGCGCCCGGATCTCGCGGTTTTCGGTGTCTACCAGTCTCGCGACCAGGGAACCACGGCTGACGAATTCACCAACCTGCACCTGCCTCTCAACGATCACCCCCGGAAAAGGAGCGAGTACCCGGGTCTGGTCGATGCGCCGGGTGGTCTGGGCGACAGCGATTTCCGCTCTCCGGATATCCTGAACCGTCATGTCGAGCGCCGACCTGGCCTCATCGAGTTGGTTCTCCGACGAGCTATTACTCATGGCCAGCTGTTTGAAGCGCTCCATGTTGTTTCTCTGGTAGCGTTCGCGTGCCCGCAGACTTTGCAGCATGGCCCGGTTATCTTCGAGTTCCAGTCCCAGGTCGGTGTCGTCGATGGTCGCGATGGGGTCGCCCTGCTCAAAGCGCTCCCCGACCTCGGCAACCCAGGTAATACGCCCGTCGGTTTCAGCACCGATATCGGCATCGTTTCGGCTGATTACCGTTCCGGATACCCAAAGCGAGGCGGAAAAGGTGTCCAGCTTGGCCTCGTCCACCGCGACCGGTGAAGGAGGAGGAGATTGCGACCAACCGGACAATGGCAGTAGCACCATGACGGTGATCATTGAAATTTTCAGGTGTCGTTTCATTTTGAGTACCTCTTTCAGGCCACGGGTTCCAGTGACGGTCTGCGAATGCTTTCGTTGGCTGCATTCCTGGTGGCGCCAATCCGGAGCAGGCTGGGTAACATGAGGAGTGTGAAGAACAGGCTGCAGGTCATCCCACCGACAATGGTGGTCGCCAGGCCGCGGTATATGACACTGCCTTCGCCCGGCATGAGCACCAGCGGTAACATGCCGAAAATGGTCGTGAAGGTGCTCATGAAGATCGGCCGCAAGCGCACACTCAGTGCTTTTTCAACGGCTTCGTTCCGGCTCAGCCCTTCACGCTCTGCGCGGCGCGTCTGGTCCACCAGCAGAATCGCATTGTTCACCACCAGGCCCAGCAGAATGATGAAGCCGATCATGGTGAGCAGGTCCATTGGCTGAAAAGTGAACAGGTTGAGGATCTGCAGGGAAATAATCCCTCCAACCCCGGCGAGGGGAATGGTCAGGGTAACAATTGCACTGTCTTTGATGGAACGGAACAGGCCGGCCATCAGCAGAAACAGAATCAGCAGCGCGATCAGGAAATTTGTGCTCATGGTGTCGATGGCCTCACTGAGCCGGTCCGCGCTGCCGCCGTAAATGATGGTGCCGTCTTCAGGTAATGCGGATCTGAGCAATGGCTCAACCTGGTCATTGATTTGTTTCACTGCGGTTTCGAGCGATACGTTTTCAGGCGGGCTCACGCTCAATGAGACGGTACGGCGTCCGTTTACCCTTCTGATCTGTCCGGGGCCCGTTGTGCGTTCGACCTCGACCAGTTCGCCCAGCGGCACCACTTCACCCGCCGGGGTCATGACGGGTGTTGCAGCAAGTTGTTCGGGTGTGTCCCAGCCACCGGTCTTGAGGATGATGTCCATACGATCTTCACCGTTGAAATATTCACCCAGCCATAAGCCGTTTCCGAGTGTGCGGATCACCGATGCAACGGCATTGCGATTCCAGCCGACTTCGGATATGCGCACGTCATCCGGATAAATACGTAACTCTGGTTCAGCCAGCTCCGGCGGTGGAAATGCCTGTACATTGGCGCCCGGGAAATTATCCATCAATTTTTGCTGTCCGACACCGGCAGCGGCGACCAGGCCTGCCTCATCAGCCGATTGCATGTGAACCGCTATATCGCGCCCGCCGCCAAAACCGCCGAACAGATTTCCCTGGGCGGCGAAACCTCTGAAATCGGGGATGCCCACCAGAATTTCTTCCCGCATGATGGTTTCCAGTTCCTTGACCCTGGACTGGTCCTGTACCCGTGCGCCAATGGTTCCGCCACCCGAGAACATCCAGATATAGTAGTTTTTCAGCGCGGGTTGCTTGTCGCCGTTCATGTAGGGTTCAAGCCGCTCTACCAGGGTGCTTACGATTTCCTTTTCCTTCATTTCCCAGGTTGCGCCGGGCGGTGTTTGCAAAAATGCATCGACTGCGTCCCTTTTTACCGGAGGCAGATAATCGAGTTGCGGAAACAGTAACCAGGTAATCAGGAGCGGGAGGGCCACCAGTTTGATGATGATCCCGGCGCGTCGCCAATGGGTGGCGCTGGCCTTCATTATCAGCCTGGCCAGCTTCGGCCAGAGTTGATGATGTTTGTGCGTCTTCTGCTTGTGGGTCAGCCAGCTGCCACCCAATGCGGGCAGCAGGCTCAGCGCCACCACCAGCGAGGCGCAGACGGCAATGGCGATGGTCAGGGCCAGGTCGGCGAAAAGTTGTCCTTCGACATCCTGGAGAAACAGAACAGGTAAAAAGATGGCCACGGTGGTGGCGGTGGATGCCAACAGCGCGCCCTGTACCTGCCCGGCGCCGCGCAGGGCGGCCTTACCCGGTGATTCACCCTGTTCGCGCAGCCTGACGATATTTTCACTGACTACAATGGCAGCATCCAGCACCATGCCGACAGCAAAAGCGAGGCCAGCCAGTGAAATGACATTAAGTGATCTGCCGGTTAACTGAAGAACGATAAATGTGGTCAGCAATGAAACCGGAATCGCGGTTGCGATCAGCAGCGTGCCCCGGGTGTCCCTGAGGAACCACCAGAGCACGGCCACGGCCAGGAGAATCCCAATCAACAGGTTGCTGGTGACCAGGTTAACGGCGCGCTTGATAAAGACCGACGCATCAAAGGACTGCTGCAAATCGAGGCCGAGTTCCCGGAGTTCTCCCTCACGCAGTTCGTCCATGGCCTGTTTTACTTCGGTCAGTGCAGCCAGTACGTTGGCGCCGTTCTGCCTGTCGATGCGTATCCCCATCGCCGGATTGCCGTTTTGTATAACGATGTTCCGCCGCAGGCCACGGTCTACCCTGATGTCTGCGACGTCGCCCAGCCGCACAGGCCGGCCGTCGCGCCATTCGAGCACCTGGTTTCGCAGCTGGTCGGGATCGTAACGTCCTTCAAATCTAAGCGTGTACTGGCGCCGGCCGACATCTATGAAACCACCTGAAATGTCGTTACTGCGGCTGGCGTTGGCCGCAATATCTGTCAATGGCAGGCCCAGTTCGGCAGCGCGGTAAGGATCGATCACAATCTGCAGCTGTTCAGGTGACCCATTCAGGATTTCGACCCCGGCGACGCCTTCGATGCTCTCGATTCTTGGCCTGATGATATCCTCGACCTGCTGTGCGTAATCGGTCAACTGGCCCGGGGTACCCGGCAATTTTTGTACGAAATAAAAGGTCAGTGCGCCATTTGCAGTTCCGCGCCCGCCCAATTGCACCACGGGCGGGTCCGCGTCAGCGGGTAGGGGGGGCAGCCGGTTGAGGCGGCCAATGACATCCATTAATGTCGCCTGCATGTCTGTTTCCAGGTTGAATTGCAGGTTTATGTAAGCACCGCCGTTAAAAGCATTCGCCTCCATGACCCGCATGCCGGGCAGACCCTGCAGAACCTCTTCCATCGGTTCAAGGATTTCCGATTCGACTTCGCGGGGAGATGCTGCCCGCCAGTTTGCCTGGACATTAAGCTGGGGAAGATCGATGTCGGGAAAGAGCTGGACCGGTAATTTCTGCAGACTGAATAATCCGAACAGAATGATGATCGCTACAGCCACGGCGACGCCGGCTGGATTTTTAACTGCCTTTTCTGTAATGCCCATGCTCTCTCCTCGATCCATTCTGGGAGCTTAGACGAGTAGTATTCAGAAAAGGTTGTGCCTTAAGTCATGGATTGCGACGACTCGACGGGACTTGTCGATAAAACGAAGCGAGATCCCTCAATGGAACAGTTTCAGCTTGTTTTTATAGGTCCGCGAGAGCTTGATTTTGTGGCCGCTTTTCAAGGTAAGAAAGTACTCACCATTGATATGGGCCTGCATTTCCTTGACATGGTTTACATTGACTATCGTTGAGCGATGAATGCGCTGCAGTATCTCCGAGTCCAGTGAATCTTCCAGTTTTTTCATGGTCATGCGCATGATGTGTGTTTCACCTTCGGCATGCACACACATATAATCGCCTGCTGCATCGATCCACTCGATCTTTTCCTGCGGAATCCAGGTGGTTTTTCCACCGTCCTTGATGGCAAGCCTGGGTGCTTCCTTCTTTTTCAATTTATCAATGCCCCGTGCGCTCAATTCCGTCATGCTTCTGATCGGCGCGCCGGTAATGTTACCCACCAGTTTCAATAGCGAGTTCCTGTGCTTCAGTGCGCGCTTCTGTTCACGGTTTTCCCTGACCCGATCAAGGGCATCTGAAAGGCGTGTATCTTCGATCGGCTTCAGGACGTAATCCAGGGCATTGGCTTCGAAAGCCTTGATCGCGTAGTCATCGAATGCGGTGACGAATACGATCGCGGGAATTTCTTCTGCCGGCAGCGCGCGCAGGACATCGAACCCGTCCATACCGGGCATCTGGATGTCCAGAAACACCAGGTCGGGATGATGCTCCCGGATGAGATCGAGGGCCTCCCGTCCATTGCGGGCTTCAGCGATGATATCTACATCGCCCACTTCGGATAGACGGTGCCTGAGCCCCCGCCTGGCGAGAGCCTCGTCGTCTACGATAATGGTTTTGAGGACTTCTGACATTGGCGTACCTAAAGCATATCATCCCTGATTTTTCCCGCAATCAATTCCTCTGTAGGCCATTGCTTCCGCTAGTTGGCTTTTTCCGATCTTATCCTTGAAATCCAGATCTGCCACGGTGCGCGCAACCTTGAGAATGCGTTGACAGGCACGGCCGGAAAGGCCCATATGTTCAATGGCTTGCTCGAGAAGCTTCTGGTTTCTGATATTCAGTTTACAGTAACGCCTGACGTCGTCGTTCTCGAGTTGGGCATTCGGTAAACCTGCCCGGGCCAATTGAATTTCACGTGCAAAAATGACCCGTTGACGAACGGCTTCACTGCATTCCGGCTTTTTACCTCTGAAACGATAAGGCAGTATTTGTGTTCTTGCCACCTCGACATGCAGGTCGATCCGGTCCAGTAATGGGCCTGAAACTCTGTTGCGGTATCGTTGAACCTGTTCTGAAGTGCACATGCATTTCCCGTTTTTTTCACCAGCAAAGCCGCACGGACAGGGATTCATCGCAGCGACTAATTGGAACCTGGCGGGAAACTCGGCGAAATGGGCGGCTCTCGAAATCACGATGGATCCGGATTCCATTGGTTCTCTCAGGACTTCCAGGACATTCCGGTTGAATTCCGGAAGTTCGTCCAGGAAGAGCACCCCATGATGCGCCAACGATATTTCCCCTGGCCTTGGTTTCGAACCTCCTCCAACCAGGGCAGCACCGCTCGCTGAGTGATGAGGCGCCCGGAAACTCCTGGCTTTCCAGCGATTGATGTCCAGGCCGGCCTGGCTGATGGAAGCGACAGCTGCGGAGTCCAGTGCCTCTTTTTCGTTCAGGGGGGGGAGAATGCCGGGTAACCTCGAAGCCAACATGGTTTTTCCGGTGCCCGGTGGTCCTGTGAACAGGATGTTGTGCCCTCCGGCGGCAGCGATTTCCAGCGCCCGTCGCGCTCGCTGCTGTCCGTACACATCGGAAAGATTCTTGAGATCTTCTGGTGGTCTGCTTTCAGTGAGTGTCACGGATGGCAAAGGCTCGTGGCCATGCAACCAGGAAACCACATCGAGAAGGTTGTTGGCGCAATATTGGCGCTTTCCGCTGGCCAGAGCAGCTTCCGCCCCGTTGGCAGCCGGAACCACCAGCCCCCTGCCAGCCTGATGCGCCTGTATGGCTACCGGTAACACGCCCTTGACGGGATTGAGATTCCCACCAAGAGAAAGCTCGCCTATGAACTCGAATTCATCGAACCGGGAATCATCCAGTTGTCCCGATGCCGCGAGCACACCCAGAGCGATTGGCAGATCAAACCGGCTCCCCTCTTTTGGCAGATCTGCCGGTGCAAGAGAAATCGTGATGTGGCCGGCCGGGAATCTGAATCGTGCATTGAGCAGCGCCGCTTTGACCCGGCCCCTTGATTCCCTGACGGCTGTTTCGGGCAAGCCGACCAGTGACATGCTGGGAAGCCCGCCGCCGATGTGAACTTCAACGGTCACGAGCGGCGCAGTGACACCCACACCAGCGCGACTGAATACCCGGGCAAGACTCATGGCTTATGATCCCGCGGATCAACGGTTGCTACTGTAGGAATACGCCGGCTTTGGGTTAGGAAGCCAACTCTTCGAGACGTTTTTCGAGTTCCTGCAGTTTCATCCGGGTCTGTTCCAGGATGGCGCACTGGGCGTCATATTCTTCACGCCCTACCAGGTTCATCCGTTCAAAAGCGGCGGTCAGCACGCTGCGAAATTGATTTTCCAGTTCGTCCTTCGCCTGGGTCAGGCCTGCCGGCAACGAGTCGCTCAGCCTGCGTGTCAATTCGTCTATGGTTCGCAGATCAATCATTCCTCATTCCCCGGTTGTTGTCATTGATGCTTGCGGCCTGATTATGCTCGCATTAAAGTCGAATGATCAATTCTTCATTGGGGAACAGTCATGAAAATGATAACGGCAATTATCAAGCCCTTTAAATTGGACGATGTTCGTGATGCCATTGCAGAGGCGGGTATCCAGGGCATGACCGTGACCGAGGTGAGGGGTTTCGGACGCCAGAAAGGCCACACGGAGTTGTATCGCGGCGCCGAGTATGTCGTTGATTTTTTGCCCAAACTGAAGCTGGAGGTTGCAGTGCCGGACGAGCAGGCCGAAGCGGTGGTTGAGGCCATCGCCGATTCGGCCGCTTCCGGCCGGATCGGCGATGGCAAGATATTCGTACAGGCGCTTGAGCAGGCTGTGCGAATTCGCACCGGGGAAGAAGGTGATAAGGCGCTCTGAGAGTTTTTCGCGGTAAAGCGACAGTTTTGTGAGAAACTAAAACCTGGTTTCAAGCGTCTATTATCTGAATCCAGATAAAAACGAAACAGGAAGGTTCGTTCAATGGTAGAGCGCCACTCTTTCATATCAGCCACGCTGGCTGAATTGAATCGACGAAAAGTGTTGCGCACCGTGGGTGCGTACGCAGTAGCAGTTTTTGTGCTCTTGCAGTTAATGGATGCTGCAGTCGAACCCCTGCGCCTCCCCGAATGGTTACCGACACTGGTGGTGATCGTTGTTATTCTGGGGTTTCCATTCGTATTCTTCCTGGCCTGGCATCTGGATATACGACCTGATGGTGTTCATCGTACAGAGGCCGCCGGACTCTTGAGCCGTGCCCAAAGTGCTGTCCTGTTCAGTTTCATGCTATTGGCCACGGCCGGTCTCGGTTTGGTTTTTTACGAATATTACTCGGGTGTTTTTGATTCCGATCCATCCCAGCAGGAGCTGGTGGAGCGCGCATTCACCGCGCCGCAGAATTCGATCGCTGTACTGCCTTTCGCCGACCTGTCCGAGAACAGCGACCAGGCGCATTTTGCGGATGGTATCTCAGAAGAGATTCTGAACCTGTTGGCACAGGTTGATGGCCTGAACGTGGCGGCCAGGACATCTTCTTTCGCATTCCGGGAGGGCCAGGAAGACATTCGTAATATTGGCCGGCTGTTGAATGTGAGTACTGTACTGGAAGGCAGTGTACGTACCTCCGGCGACCGGATTCGCCTGACTGCCCAGTTGATCAACGTTGAAGACGGCTACCATATCTGGTCCAAGTTTTATGACAGGGACATGACGGACATCTTCCAGATCCAGGATGAGGTGGCCGAGAGTATTGCGTTAGCACTGGTGGATTCATTCGAGGGGCTGGCCGCGAAACCGGCGTCACGCACCGACAGCCTGGCTGCTTCCCAGGCTTATCGCACGGGGCGCTTGCACTGGTGGCGGCGTACCCCGGACGAATTGCAACGCGCGATTGAAATGTTTGCCAAGGCACTGGAGCACGACGCGCAATTTGCGCCGGCTTATGCAGCAATGGCGGACACCTGGCTATTGCTGTCCTCTTACGGAAACATCACCACAATCAAGGCCACCGAGAAAGCCCAGGCCATGATTGAAAAGGCATTAGCAATTGACCCTGAATCAGCTGAAGCCTTCGCTGCGTTGGGGCTGGCTCGCTGGAAAATTGGCCAGATGGATGCTGCCGAATCGGCTTTGCGCCAGGCCGTCGAACTGAATGCGGATTATATTCCCGCCCAGCTGTGGCTGGCGGGCTCACTGGGCGAGCAGGGGCGCTACCCTGAACAGAACCTGGTGCTTGAACAAGCCATGCAGCGGGATCCTCTCAATGAACTGCTGATGGTGAATTACGCGAGCAACCTCTCGACCCGGGGCGACTGGCTCAGAGGCAAGGACATGCTACAGGGTTTGCTTGCGTTGCGCCCGGATTCCACCATCCTGCTGCGTTTCATGTCCAAGATGGAAATTTACAATGGAAACCTGGTGGAGGGTTGGAAACTGGCCAACCGGGCCTACCAGCTGCAACCGGATAACCCGGAAGATATAGCCACGCTTGCCCGCACCTGGGTCTTGCTGGGTGATCTGGAAGAAGCTGAAAGGCTGGTGCTGCTGGGCCTGGAGGAAGCCGAACAGAACGCCAATCTCCTGGGAACTTACTGGATGACTCTGATGGTGTCGCGCCGCTTCGAAGAGGCGGAATCACTGGTGCGCGAATTGATGGGGCAGTATGGAGATAATATTCCCGACTCCATGCAGCAGAACTTTAATTTTCAGTTAGGCATGATCGCCCTGCTAAAAGAGGATTATTCCCTTGCGCATTCATTACTGACTTCGGCCATCGGAGATGAGGATGATGCGGCCTGGAGTGGTGATGAAATCATGGTCGTCACGCTGGCGTCACTGGCCTCTGAACGTCTGGGGCAAGCAGAAGAAGCCCAGGATTTGCTGGAAAACGCGGAACGAAAGATTCAGCGGGCCCGGTTGAATGGAGTGGATGATCCGGGAATTTATTACAGTGAGGCTGTGCTGATGATCATGCGCAACGACTCAGAAAAGGGGCTGGAAAAATTACAGGAAGCCTATAACAGGGGATGGCGGGAACACTGGGTGCTGGAAATTGACCGGAGATTGGACCCATTACGGGACCAGGCTGATTTCCTGTTGCTGAAAGACCAGGTCAAGGACGATATCAGCAAAGCACTTGCAGAAATTCGTTCTCTGCCGATCGCGTTTCTCTAAGTATCAGGCACATCTTTTATACGCCCGCAAAGCGTTCAGAATCTCCGATCCACCGGCGTATCAATCGTTCCACCCGGCTGGGGTCTTCGTTTAGCAGAGTAGCTGCAACCGGAGGAATACGGTCCAGCAATTGCTGGTCGCGCGCCAGGTCGGCCACGCGAAACTGCAACATGCCAGTCTGACGCGTTCCCAGTACTTCACCCGGGCCCCTCAATTCCAAATCCTTTTCCGCAATCCTGAATCCATCCGAGGTCTCCCGCAGAATATTCAGACGTTCCTTCGCGAGGGCTCCGATGGGTGGGCTGTATATGAGGACACAGGAAGACTGCAGTTCACTGCGGCCCACACGGCCACGCAATTGATGCAACTGAGCCAGTCCGAGCCGTTCCGCATTTTCGATGATCATCAAGGAAGCGTTGGGCACATCCACGCCAACTTCGATCACGGTGGTGGCCACCAGTAACTGGATATCACCCTGTTTGAAGCGGTCCATGACGGCCTGTTTTTCCGCGGGTTTCATCCGGCCGTGGACGAGTCCCGTGCTCAGTCCGGAGAGACCTGACTGCAATTCTCTCGCCACGTCTTCCGCGGCCTGTGCCTGGACCGCATCGGATTCTTCGATCAGGGTACACACCCAGTACGCCTGGCGGCCTTCCCCGCAAGCAGCCTCCACCCGCTGTATAACTTCGGAGCGGCGTTCATTGGATACCGCCACGGTGGTCACCGGTTTCCTTCCGGGCGGTAATTCATCGATGACCGAAGTTTCCAGGCCGGCATATGCAGTCATTGCCAGTGTTCTGGGAATTGGGGTGGCCGTCATGATCAATTGGTGTGCGTGCAGGGATTCTGCCGCTGCCTTGTCTAACAGTGCCAGGCGCTGGTGCACACCGAAACGGTGTTGTTCATCGACGATGACCAGGCCAAGCCGGCTGAAATTGACACCTTGCTGCATCAACGCATGGGTGCCGATAACGACCGGCGCGCCGTCAGCTATCGCGGCGAGGGCTTCCTGTCGGGCCTTCCCTGTCACTTTGCTGCTCAGCCAGACGGGTTTCAGCCCCATCGGTTCCAGCCATTCAGTGAAGCTGCGCAGGTGCTGCTCAGCCAACAGTTCCGTAGGTGCCATGATGGCTGCCTGATAGCCGTTACCGACTGCTCTCAGAGCAGCCATGGCCGCGACCACCGTTTTGCCCGAACCGACATCGCCCTGCACCAGTCTCTGCATCGGATGAAGCTGCGCCAGGTCCTGGTGGATTTCCCCGACCACGCGTTGCTGTGCCGCAGTCAGGCGGAATGAAAGACGGGCCAGGAAATCCGTTTCGATCCCGGATTCGTTGACCATTCCCGGCGCGTTGAATTTCCGCTGCTGCAAGTGAAGTTGTTGCATGCTCAGGTTATGTGCCAGCAATTCCTCCAGCGCCAGCCTTTGCTGCGCGGGATGCCTTCGCTCGACCAGTGCGGCGACATCAGCGCCCGCGGGTGGCCGGTGAATGTAGTTAAGCGAAGTTGCCAGGGAAGGTATCCGCAAATTTCCACGTAAATCGTCCGGCAGGAGTTCCTCCAGCTCCAACTGCCCTTCACGCAGCCGGTGCAGGGCCTGGTCGGTCAGCTTAATCCAGCTGGCCTGCCCGAGTCCCTCTACAGTCGGGTATACGGGGGTCAGGCGGTCAGATACGGCTTCGTCCTGTTCGTTGAGAATACGTTTGTAACTGGGATGAACCATCTCCAGGCCTTTGAAACCACCCCGGGCTTCGCCATAACAACGAATGCGGGTCCCCCTGGACAGCTGCTGTTTCTGGGCTGCACGGAAATGGAAAAAACGCAGGGTTATCCGGCCGGTTCCGTCCGCTATCACCACCACCAACATGGCCCGCCGACCCCGCACGATGGCGGAGTGTTCGACTTCGCCCTCAATCAGCACCCGTGCCCCCGGGTACAGGCCGCCTATAGGATGAATTCGGGTCCTGTCCTCGTAGCGAAAAGGCAGGTGAAACAGCAAGTCCGGGACGGAATGAATACCCAGTTGGTTCAGGGATGTTTCCAGGCGGGGCCCGACGCCATGAAGATCGCGCAGGTCAGAGGGCAAGTACGGCATCCATCTCCACTTCCGCGCCACGTGGCAGGGCGGCAATACCGACGGCCGCGCGTGCCGGGTAGGGCACGGAGAAGTACTCAGCCATAATCGAATTCACGGCGGCGAAATTAGCCAGGTCCGTCAAGTAAACATTCAGCTTCAGGATGTCATCGAGTTGACCTCCTGAGGCCCTGGCCACCGCCCGAAGATTCTTGAACACCCGGTGTATTTGACTTTCTATATCACCGGCAACCAACTCCATGGTTTCGGGGTCGAGTGGGATTTGTCCGGAAAGGTAGACGATGTCTCCGCATCGAACAGCCTGGGAATAGGTGCCAATAGCGGCAGGTGCATCGCTTGTTTCAATGATTTGCCTGGTCAATATTCAGCCCTCGTGATGATGAAAACTAGCGGATCCGGTGAACCCGGATAACATTGATGTTTCGTCTCAGCCGCCGCAGCACCCGGGCCATGTGATCCCTGTCCCGGACGCTGATGTTGAACAGCAGGGTTGCAGTCTCCGGATTGGCATCCGGTTGCGCCACGGTTTCAATGTTACTGCCGGCTTCGCCTATGCTCATGGAGATATTGGCGAGAACTCCGGGCGTATTCTTGGCGATTATGCGAACCGCAACCGGAAACATTCCCTGCGTTATCGGAGCCCAGTTCACATCGACACACCGGTCCGGGTGCTTGCGGAATTCACGGACATTGCTGCAGCGTACGCGGTGGACCACAAGGCCCTTGTCAGTAGACACATACGCCATGATTTTGTCGCCCGGAACCGGCAGGCAACAGGCCCCGAAACTGACAGCATTTCCTTCAGAGCCGGCAATCGTGATGGCCTCGCCATCTCTGGCCTGGTCGGGAAACAGGCCCGTATCCGGAGCAAGTTTTGCTGCGACAATATTGGCGAGCGTGGCCCCAAAAGCCAGCTCATTGAATAGTTCTTCCTGACGCGTGAAATGATTTTCCTTGAGAATGGCTTCCCAGGTTTTTTCCGGGACCTGCTCAATGGAACTGCCTCTTGCATTCAGTGCTTTTTCCAACAGTCTCATGCCCAGTGCCGCGGTGTCCTCCTGGCGCAGGCTCTTGAGGTAATGCCTGATGGCGGTGCGCGCCCTGGCAGTTGCGGCAAATTCCAGCCATTCGGGTTTCGGCTGAACTTCGGAGTCGGTTTCGATTTTCACGGTCTGTCCATTGGCCAGCCGGGTTGACAGCGGAACTTCGATATTATCGACCAGGGCATGCGCGGTGTGGTTGCCGACGTCGGTGTGAATGGCGTAGGCAAAGTCCAGTGCCGTGGCGTTCTGGCGTAAATCTATGATTTTTCCCTTGGGTGTGAACACGAATATTTCATCAGGGAACAGGTCGGACTTCGCATTGTCCAGGAATTCGAGTGAGTCTCCGGTATGCCGTTGTACGTCGACCAGCCGCATCAGCCACTCGCGGGCGCGCACCTGCGCTGATCCGGACGGAGAAAACTCTTCGTTCTTGTACTGCCAGTGGGCAGCTGCGCCCTTGCTGGCCATGATGTCCATGTCTTCGGTGCGGATCTGGGTTTCGACCGGTAATCCGTAGGGGCTATTCAGAATCGTGTGTAGTGACTGGTAACCGTTGGCCTTCGGTAATGCGATGTAGTCCTTGAATCGTCCTGGTTTGGGTTGGTAGAGGCTGTGCACGGCGCCCAATGCCACGTAGCAATGTGATTCGGCTTGTGTGATGATCCGGAAAGCAAAAAAATCGGTGACTTCAGAAAATGAAAGGTCTTTGACCAGCATTTTTTTATAAATGCTGTAGGGGGATTTTTCACGACCTGTGATTCGGCAGGGGACGCCGGCTTCGTTCATTTTTCTGCGCATGGCGTCGAGAATATTCCCGACAATTTCCTGCCTGTCGCCGGTCATCGCATCGAGGTGTTCGGTGATCGTCCGATGCCGCCAGGGGTACAGGTTGGCAAACCCCATATCCTCGAGTTCATGTTTCATGCTGTTCATGCCGAGCCGGTCGGCGATCGGCGCGTAAATGTCCAGCGTTTCCCTGGCGATGCGCCGACGGGATTGTTGCGACATGCTGCCCAGCGTGCGCATGTTGTGCAGCCTGTCGGCGAGCTTTATGAAGATGACGCGAAGATCACGCGACATAGCCAGCATGAGTTTCCGGAAGCTCTCGGCATCGGCCTCGACTCGGGTCCGGAACTTCATTTTATCCAGCTTGGTGACGCCCTCTACCAGGTCGGCAATTTCAACGCCGAACGAGCGGTTGATGTCCTCCCAGCTGAGGGCTGTATCTTCAATGGTGTCGTGTAATATCGCAGCTGCAATGCTGACGTGATCCATGCGCATGTTGGCAAGGATCTGGGCCACTGCTACCGGGTGCAGGATATAGGGTTCGCCGGTCCTGCGGGTCTGGCCTTTATGTGCTTCTTCACCGATTTCATAAGCCTTGAGAACGGTGGCGACACTTTCAGGATCCAGGTAGGTGTTGAGCAGGTCCCTGAGCTTCAGAACGGGGTCAGGATATCCTGTTGCTTTCTGCATTGGGCTGCTTCAAAGCCTGTCGCTGTTGTACGTTGCGGCTTACGGCGTGAAATCGTCTTCCTCGAGCCGGCTATCGAAGACTTCAGTGGCTTCGATTTCCGCCTGGATTACATCGACGCTCTGTGGATCGACCAGGCCGTCTGCTATCTCGCGCAGGGCAATGACTGTCGGCTTGTCATTCTCTTCCTCGACCAGGGGATCCGCGCCATTTGCAATCTGACGTGCCCGCTTGGTGGCGGTGAGTACCATTTCAAATCGATTGTCAATCCTGTTCAGGCAATCTTCTACTGTAATTCGTGCCATATTAATGTTTCCAAAAATTCAAGTGATAAAAGCATTTCCAGGGCCTCGCAGACACCGGACTGAACCTACCATTTTATCCAGTTCCCAGCAGTTCTGCCAGAATTTTGGCATTTTGTTTTTTCCCGGTCTCCCGAACGGGATGACCCTGGCGAATAATCGAGTGGAGGTCAGATAGCGCGTAATCAAAATCGTCGTTGATAATGATGAAATCAAACTCGTTCCAATGGGAGATTTCCGCCTGTGCATCCCTCATTCGGCGACTTATGGTCGCCGCGCTGTCCTGCCCGCGCCTGGTGAGCCTCTGCTGAAGCAACTCCAGTGATGGTGGAGTGATGAAAATGGTGGAGCAGGTGGGTAACGATGCTCTGATTTGACGAGCTCCCTGCCAGTCGATGTCCAGGATCACGTCATATCCCATGCTCAATTGCCTTAAAACCGCTTCACGCCCGGTTCCGTAGAGATGATCAAAGACTCTGGCGTATTCGAGAAAGGCATCTTGCGCCAGCAGCTGCTGAAACGCTTGCTCATCCACAAAATGATAATGCACGCCGTCTGTTTCGCCCGGCCTTGGCGGCCTGGTCGTGTAAGACACGGACAGGCTGATTTTCTCGTCTTTTTCCAGCAGCGCTCTGATCAGGCTTGTTTTTCCACCGCCTGATGGCGCGGCGACCACGTAAAGGTTGGGCTCATTCAATATTCTGGACCTGTTCCCGCATCTGCTCGATGGAAACTTTCAGCTCCACTGCTGCCTGTGTCGTCCTGTTGTCCACGGACTTTGAGCTGAGGGTATTGGATTCCCTATTGAATTCCTGCATCAGGAAATCCAGTCGCCGCCCGACCGGGTCGTCCCGGGCGAGAGCCAGGCGGGCCTCATGCACGTGGGCAGCCAGGCGGTCGAGCTCTTCGTCGACGTCGATCTTCTGAGCCAGGAATGCAACTTCCTGTTCCAGTCGGCCGGGCTCAAGGGGCTGTTGCAGGTCTGCCACTCTGGCGAGCAGTTTTTGTCGGAGGCCATCCCGGATCTCAGGTAGCCAGCCTCGAATCTGTTCCACCCGTTCTTCAATGCTATCCAATCGTTCGCGGATGGCTGCATCCATCTGAGTGCCTTCCCGTTCGCGAGCCGCCTGCAGGCTGGCTGCAGCTTTCGGCAGCAATTCCATCGCGGCCTCATGCAACGGCTGAGGATCGGGAGCCTGTTCTTCAATCACTCCCGGCCAGCGCATGAAAGCCTGGATTTCAGCCGTCTGCTCCAGGCCGGCAAGCTGTTGGAATTCCCCATGCAGTGATAGTAATTGCCTTGCCATGTCGCTATTGAGCTCGAGATTTGAGCTCGCGGCCCCTGCGGCCTGGCTGAATTTCAGGGTTGCATCTACTTTACCCCGACTCAGGAATTCGCCCAGAACCCGCCTGATGTCCGGCTCGAGCACTCGAAATTCTTCTGGCACTCGATAACCCAATTCCAGGTAACGGTGGTTTACCGAGCGAAGTTCCCAGCTCAGCCTTCCGAATGGATATTGCCTTTCGACTCTGGCAAATCCTGTCATACTGCGGATCATAAAATTGTTGTCCATTGGCTTGCTTGGCACAATATTACCGGCAATTGGTAGTCGCGTCAGCGATCAGATACTACCGGCCAGCATCATAAATTCAGGAAATCGAAATGAGACCAAGTGGTAGAGCGGCAGACGAACTGCGGAAAACTGTTATCAAGCGAAACTTCACCCGTCATGCGGAGGGTTCCGTGCTGATGTGTTGCGGTGACACACAAGTACTTTGCACGGCTTCGGTTGAGGAGAGAGTACCGCCGTTTTTACGTGGCAAAGGAGAGGGGTGGGTTACCGCGGAATATGGCATGTTGCCCCGTTCCACAGGAAGCCGCATGTCGCGCGAAGCGGCGCGTGGAAAACAAGGCGGGCGTACGCTGGAAATCCAGCGGCTGATTGGCCGGTCCCTGCGGGCAGTAACCAACAGATCCGCTCTTGGCGAACGAACCATCACATTGGATTGCGACGTGATCCAGGCTGATGGTGGAACCAGAACGGCATCCATCACCGGAGCTTATGTTGCCCTGGTCGAGGCATGCCGATGGCTGACGGCGAAAGGAGTGATCAAAAGCAGCCCGGTGCATGGCCAGGTCGCTGCGGTTTCAGTGGGCATTTTCAACAATACGCCAGTGCTGGACCTGGACTACCCGGAAGACTCAACCGCTGAAACCGACATGAACGTGGTGATGAATGATGGTGGTGCATTCATCGAACTTCAGGGAACTGCCGAAGGCCATGCATTTCGTCGCGACGAACTGGATGAAATGCTGCGACTGGCGGAGCAGGGTATCCGGCGTCTGATGAAGTTCCAGGAAGATGCACTGGGTGAATGAGTTGAATTTATCGGGCCGGCCGTTGGTCCTGGCGAGCGGGAATCCTGGAAAACTGAAGGAGTTGACGGCAATGCTAAAGCCGCTCGGCTGGTCGGTCCGTCCCCAAAGCGAGTGGAAAATTTCTGCGGCAAAAGAGGATGGCCTGAGTTTCATCGAAAATGCATTGATCAAGGCCAGGCATGCCTCCAGCCTGACCAGCCTGCCTGCCCTGGGTGATGATTCCGGGTTGGCAGTGGACGCATTGAACGGTGGCCCGGGGATATATTCGGCCCGATTCGCGGGTCCCGGCGGTGATGACTGTGCCAACAATCTCAAACTTCTGGAGGCACTGAAGGGTGTGCCCGAAAGTGGGCGCGGGGCTCATTTCTATTGCGCCATGGTGATGGTTCGTCATAGCCTGGATCCGGCCCCGCTGATGGCAATTGGAAAATGGGATGGCCGAATCATGGAAGCGCCGTCAGGTGAGGGTGGCTTTGGGTACGACCCCCTGTTCCGGGTGCCCGGCATGAACTGTTCATCGGCAGAACTGCCTGCAGAGGTAAAAAACCGGCTCAGCCACCGAGGCCAGGCACTGGCTCTGATGGCAGAACAGATGAAGATGGAATTCGCAACCTGACGGGTAATGACCGGAGCCGATGAAACTTCCCCCGCTCTCTCTGTATGTCCACCTTCCCTGGTGCGTGCGCAAGTGCCCCTATTGCGATTTCAACTCCCATGCGGCAAAAGACGAACTGCCCGCCGATGAATACGTTGAAGCGCTGCTGACGGACCTGGAACAGGACTTGCCGCTTGTATGGGGCCGCACTGTGCACAGCATTTTTTTCGGGGGTGGCACCCCCAGCCTTTTCAATGCCAGGCAGATCGAGACTCTGCTCAGCGGGTTCAGGGGTTTATTACCGGTCAGCCCTGCTGCTGAAGTGACGCTGGAGGCGAATCCAGGGACAACGGAGCACGATGGATTCTCTTCGTACCGTGATGCGGGAGTTAATCGCATTTCGCTCGGTGCCCAGACCTTCAGCGATGAGCAGTTGAATGTTCTGGGCAGGATTCACGGCCGGGCTGAAATCCACAGGGCCGTGGAATCGATCCGGGCGGCCGGAATTGACAATTTCAATATCGATCTGATGTATGCATTGCCGGGCCAGTCAGTCAATGGCGCGGTCCAGGATGTTAAGGAGGCTATCGCCTGTGCTCCCAGCCATATTTCACATTACCAGCTGACCATAGAGCCCAATACGGCTTTCCATGTGAACCCGCCTCAATTGCCTGATGATGAAATTGCGTGGGACATGCAACTGGAATGCGCAAAAGTCATGGCAAAAGCAACCTACGAACAGTATGAGATTTCAGCCTGGGCACGCGCCGGCTATCAGTGCCGGCACAATCTCAACTACTGGCGATATGGCGATTACATCGGGATCGGTGCAGGCGCACATGGAAAAATTACGCTTCCATCAGAGCAGGCCATCAGAAGGCGTGTCAGGCACAAGCATCCGCTGACGTGGATGAAGCAGGTGGTAGATGGTGAAAGTATTATCGAAGATCGAGTGCTGGGTGAGCGGGAGCGTATTTTCGAGTTTTTTCTGAACCAGCTCAGGTTACGTGACGGTATCAGGAAGTCACAGTTTTCAGCCCGGACAGGCATGGCCTGGAGCGAGGTATCCGGCCAGGTTGAAGAGGCATTGGCGAAAGGCCTGTTGAACGATGATGGTGACTTGTTGAAAGCATCGGAGCTGGGGTGGCGTTTCAATAATGAAATTCAGGCTATTTTCCTGCCTTGAAAGGCCTTGCATTCGGGTGCATGCATTAGTAAACTGGCCGGTCTTTCGCGTATGCGAGTTTGTTGAATTTTAATAGGAATTGTCATGAAAGCCGACATTCACCCCGAATACAAAAAAGTAGTGTTTCAGGACATGTCTTCTGAATTTTCGATCCTGACCCGCTCAACAATGAGCAGCAAGGAAACCATAAAGTGGGAAGACGGGAATGAATATCCGCTCGTCAAGGTTGAGGTTTCCAGCGCCTCTCACCCGTTTTATACCGGTAAGCACAAAGTGCTCGATTCCGGTGGCCGCGTAGATCGATTCAAGAAGCGCTACGGCAAATAATCACTGCTATTTTCAAAAACCCCGTCCTGACCAGGGCGGGGTTTTTTTGTGCCCGCACTTAACCCCTTATTATTATCACGGTTCGTCGTATTATTAACAAACTAAATATTGGCTGGATTTTGATTAAATGTGCTATATTCAACTGTTCTAATTACAATTTTCATGACCGGAGAAAATTTGCCAGATAGCCGGTCTGCGACTAGGCAGCGAAAGCGAATAAGTGCAGGAGTATCCAGTGGCCGATAAAAAAGTGTACGTAACTGACGAATCAAGTGGAACCCAACTGAATCTGCCGGTAATCCTGGGGACTGAAGGGGAACCGACGCTTGATATCAAAGCCCTGCCATCGACACTGGGTTATTTCACCTACGATCCGGGATTTGCAGCCACCGCCGCCTGCACCAGCAAAATTACCTTTATCGATGGCGGCAAAGGGATACTGCGCTATAGGGGGTATCCCATAGAACAGCTGGCGGAGAGAAGTACTTTCGTCGAAGTTTCGTATCTATTGCTCTACGGTGAATTGCCAACCGAGACCCAGTTGAATCACTTTCGCGATGAGTTGACCTACCACACTATGGTCAATGAGCAGCTCAACCACTTTATCTCCGGATTTCATTACGATGCGCATCCCATGGCGATGATGGCGGGTGTGGTCGGCTCGCTCGCGGCGTTTTATCACAACAGGCTGGATATGGAAAACCCGGAGCACCGCATCCTTTCGGCCAAACGTATGATCGCCAAGATGCCTACCATTGCCGCGGCCTGTTACCGGCATCACATGGGCTGGCCCGTCGGTTATCCGCAAAACTCACTGCGGTTTTGCGAGCGCTTTCTGCACATGATGTTTTCCGTTCCTGCCGAAACCTACGAAGTCAGCGAAGTGGCCGCCAAAGCGCTTGACCTGCTGTTCATTTTGCACGCGGATCATGAACAGAACGCCAGTACTTCAACGGTCAGGTTGGTGGGTTCGACCGGAGCGAATCCATATGCTTGTGTAGCGGCGGGAATCTCGGCCCTGTGGGGGCCGGCTCACGGCGGCGCCAACGAGGCGGTTCTGGAAATGCTCGATGAAATCGGCGATATCTCCAATGTGCCGAAATACGTCAAACGCGCCAAGGACAAGTCCGATCCATTCAGGCTGATGGGTTTTGGTCATCGTGTTTACAAGAATTACGATCCCCGCGCCACCATCATCCGGGCAGCTTGCTACGAGGTACTGGACGAACTGGGCAAGGACGATCCCATGATGGACCTGGCCATGGAACTGGAGCGGATCGCGCTGGAAGATGACTACTTCGTCGAGAAAAAACTATATCCCAACGTCGACTTCTATTCCGGGATTATTTATAAGGCACTGGGCATTCCGGTCAGCATGTTCACGGTAATGTTCGCAATCGCCAGAACCGTGGGTTGGGTTTCCCAATGGCTTGAGCAATGTGAAACTCCAACCAAAATCGGGCGGCCGCGGCAGGTATACGCCGGTCCGGTTGAAAGGAGATACCGGGCATTGCATCGTCGCAGTTAGTGGATCGGGGGAGGTCAGGCTGTCGGGGATGAATGACCGGCAGCGGTGGCCACAGCCCGTGATTCTGTCAACAGGAATTCAACCTCTGCCAGTGTGGCCCGCCGTTGCGGTTTTCCGTTAATCGGGCTCGGCGGAGCCTGCCTGAGATGCACCGGCTCGAATACAGTCAACTCAATCGTTGAGCTTTCCAGATCAAATACGATCAGCGGCACGGTGCGGTGTTTGCCGTCGAACCAGCGAATTTGATGCTGTTCCTGGCTGAAAGGAGCGCCGTTTTCAAGGAAGTAGAGGACAATATCTTCGGGCGAGTCGGCAAAAACATGCAGTGAGATTCTCGAATGCTCGTTGGCGGTCCCGTCAAGCACCGTTCCGACCAATCTGGGATTGAATTTTTCAAATAGCTTCATAGCCGCTATGGCTGTCAGGCGAAGCTGTTCCAGATTGTCGGTGTGTGCCGTTCCGCCGTATAAGAGCTGGTATCGCTTGAGTGCGTCCTTGACTTCAATGTTGCTGGGTAGCGCCAGCCGCTCACTGACGCCAATTCTCTCGACAGCTTTCTTTTTCGCGGCGTGGTAGTTGTGTTGACCTTCCGTGGCGATAATTCGAGCCGCCTCGGCCGCCACTTCCAGTCGGGTTTGCTGCAGCCGGCGAATATGCCGGGGGGCAGGGCGCTCAGTATATTTCGTACGGGTCTTCTTCGAGCGGGACATCCGGGTCGTCTCCCTGAATAATTTCCTGCATTGGAGGCAATCTTCCTGCCTGGAATATTTCCATGATTGCCTCGTCATTTTCAAGTCTTGCCAGTAATCCGGTCTCGGGATCAATTTTTGCCTGGGCCAGGCCTTCGGGCATGACCGGTGGGCTGTCATCCAGGCCGTCCAGCGCAGCGGCCGAATACGCCATCCAGACCGGCAGGGCTGCCCGCCCACCAAGTTCCCGCCTTCCCAGCGGGTCGTGATTATCGAACCCGACCCAGACTGAAGTGACCAAATGGTCGTTATAACCGGAAAACCATGCGTCTCTTTGTTCATTGGTGGTGCCGGTTTTTCCAGCGAGGTCTTTCCTTCCCAGTTGCATTGCCCTGACACCCGTACCCCTGCGCACCACGTCCATCATCATGGACCGGACCAGATAGGCGTTTTGGGGAGAAATGGTTTGCTCGGCATATGGATTTTCCGGAGAGGTGTACCGGACGAGGGGGCTGTTTTCAGCGTCAGTGACCCCCTGCTTATCAGAGGCGATTTCGAGTGGCCTGAGTTCCGGCTCAAGCTTTTCAATAGTGATAACTTCTTCCGCCACCGCCGCATCTTTTTCACAGCCATCACAGATTATTGAGGGCTGGGTTTCAAAAACAACTTTTCCATCCATGCCGGTGATGCGGCGTATGAACTGGGGTGTAACCAGGTATCCGCCATTTGCGAAGACAGCGTAACCCCGCGCCATCGACAAAGGCGTTAGGGAAGCAGTTCCCAGGGCCATGGACAGGTTTGCCGGCAGTTCATCGCGTTCGAATCCAAACCGGGTGATGTAATCCCTTGCATATTCGATACCAATGGCTCTCAGCAGCCGGATGGAGACCAGGTTACGGGAGTTGACCATTGCTTCACGCAAGCGGGTTGGCCCGTAAAACTTTTCACTGAAATTCTGTGGTTTCCAGGTTCTCTCCAATTCGGAATCTTCGAAAACGATGGGTGCGTCGTTGACCAGGCTGGCGACAGTAAATCCTTTTTCCAGCGCTGCCGAGTAGATGAAGGGCTTGAAACTCGATCCGGGCTGCCTTTTCCCCTGGGTAATTCTATTGTATTTGCTGCGTGCGAAGTCATATCCGCCGACCAGCGCTTTTATATCTCCCTTGCGGGGATCCAGAGAAACCAGCGCCGCCTCGACCTCCGGCAGCTGCCCCAGTTTCCAGTTACCATCATTGTGAAGCCTTGCCCGGACAATGTCGCCGGGCACCATGATGTCTTCTACGGTTTTTGGCGCCTTACCCTTGCGGTCCCGATTGATGAAAGGCGCCGCCCACTTCATGTCGTCCAGCGATAATGCAATGGTCTGACCGTTGCGCAGATAGACCAGGGCCAGATCTTCCTCCACCTCGAAGACCAGACCGGGTTCGAGGCCGGAGACAGGCCGGTGGGGTAAAAGCACTTCATCCCAGTCAGATGTGCTGGTTCTTTCCGCCAGGTCTACATGAGCTTCCGGGCCGCGAAAGCCGTGTCTTTGATCATATTCTTCGAGCCCGTTGGAGACAGCCAGGTTTGCGGCGGTTTGTAGCCGGCTATTGATGGTGGTAACGACAACATAGCCCCCTGTATAAGCCTTTGAGCCGAGTAAACCAAGGGCTTTTACCCTGACCATTTCAGCAACGTAGGGGGCCGAGATTTCGGCAATTGCGCCATGATAATAAGCGCGGTCCGGCTCATTCAAGGCCTGGTTGAACTGTTCTTCGGTGATATAGCCCAGCTCTAACATGCGATCGAGAACGTAGTTGCGTCGTTCCAGTGCTCTCTCCGGCGACTTGATGGGATTAATTCTTGACGGCGCTTTGGGAAGAGCGGCAATCATTGCGGATTGGGCCAGGGATATCTGATTCGTGGACTTCCCATAGTAGACTTCCGCGGCGGCACCCACGCCGTAGGCCCGGTATCCGAGGAAAATCTTGTTGAGATAGAGCTCGAGAATTTCGTCCTTTTCAAGCTCCTGCTCAATTTTCAGTGCAAGAAACGCTTCCTTTATTTTTCGTGTAAAGGTTTTTTCCGAAGTCAGGAAAAAATTTCGGGCCAACTGCTGGGTGATTGTACTGCCGCCAATGGATTTCTCACCGGTAGTCAGTAACGACCATACCGCCCTGGTAATGCCCTGGTAGTCGAGTCCGGGGTGCTCATAGAATCGTGCATCTTCACCGGCGAGAAAGGCCTGTTTGAGCATATCGGGCATTTCCTGCACGGTGACTGGAATTCGCCGTTTTTCACCAAAAATCCCGAGGAGTTTACCGTCTTCGCTGAACACTCTGAGCGGCACCTGAAGCTGAACATCCCGCAGCGTTTCGACATCCGGAAGTTCCGGTTCGAAAATCAGGTAAGTTATTCCAACGGCCGAAATCCCCAGGATTGAAGAAACCAGCAAGAACACAATGAACCAACGAAACAGTTTCTTCACGTAAAATTCCTGTTATGCTATTTTCCAGAAGACGGATCTTCTGATATCGGTAGGTGTAAGATTACGATATTCAGTGGCAAGCATGGAAGCAGCCATTCTTCGAATCAGTATATAAATCACTACTTTCAGCCTGTTTCCGTAGCCTGCCCGACCGGGTCCCAGGTGGATATTGAACAGCTATTTTGCAGCGTTCAGTAAAAAAAAATGTCAAATCGGCATTGAGATACTGTTCAATATCTGTTAAAAACTAGATCAGGAAGTGTCAGTAAGCCATTGTCGAGCAAAGGATTGAGGGCAATTTGAAACTATTGGGCACCAAATCACCACCCTTAATGGGTTTGGATATCGGGTCATCAAGCATACGCTTGTTGCAGCTTTCCCAGCACGGTAATTCATATCGAATTGACCACTTCGCGATCGAGTCGCTACCACCGGGCGTCATCGTGGAAAAATCGGTTCAGGATATTGAAGCCATATCGGAGGCGATTCAGTCCGCAGTCAGGAATTCGGGTTCGAATTCCAAATACTGCGCTGTTGCAGTCTCGGGTTCCGCTGTATTCACGAAGACCATCAGCCTTCCTGCAAACCTGGCGGAAGCGGATATTGAAAGTCAGGTTCAGATCGAGGCGAACCAGTACATCCCCTACCCCCTTGACGAAATCAGTCTGGATTTCGAAGTGCTGGGGCCGTCCGCCAGGAATGCGGACATGGTGGATATTTTGCTGGCAGCGAGCAAAAACGAAAATGTAGAAAGCAGACAGGACGCGCTCGATTCACTGGGTTTGAAGACCAGGGTCGTCGACGTCGAGTCATTCGCGATGGCGAATGCTTTCGAGTTAATTCGGGAGCGCGAGGGAATTCGGAGTACCGAGACTATCGGTATTTTCGACATCGGCTACGATCTGTCGAGTCTGCTGATTCTGCGAAACGGGCGTGTGGCTTACACACGCGACCATCCGTTTGGCGGGAATCAGCTGGTTGAAGAAATCATGCGCCGTTACGACATGACCGCTGAGCAGGCAGGCTTTTTCATGCGCGGGGAACCCGGCCCGGAAAATTTCGAGGATGAAGTTCTCGAGCCGTTCATGTTAAACGTCGTTCACCAGATAAGCCGTGCGCTCCAGTTTTATAGCTCGAGCTCTGAATTCTCCAACATCAGGACCATCTTCCTGGCAGGAGCCATGGCCTCCATCAAGGGGCTTGCCGA
>CALDVW010000043.1 GCA_937924405.1 uncultured Lysobacterales bacterium | reverse complement strand
GGTGTCACGCAAGGCCCTTCTTTTTAACAAAATCAAAGGAATCTGAAACATTTTCATGCAAACCGACTTTCTTCGGCTTGAGGCCCATGGCCAGGCCCAGCAGTTGCGTGAAATAGATGATTTTTACATGGGTTTTGATGCCCAGCGTTTTCTCCGCGCGAATCTGGTGCATCTCCAGGCCGCTGTGGCAGGTTGGGCATTCGGTGGCTATGACTTCCGCGCCTGCAGCCTCGGCCGTGCGGAGGATATTGGCGACCAGTTTGGTGGAAGTGTCGCTGTCTGAAAGCGTATGGGCGCCGCCACAGCAGGCGGTTTTGAGGGGAAAATCCACATTTTCCGCACCGGCTGATTCGAGCAGGTCATCCATGAAGTGGGGTTTGGAAGTTGACTCGCTGCCGGGGCCCGCATCCTTTTCCGGGAAAATATGCCGCGGCCGTGTGTACATACAGCCGTAGTAGTTGGCAATTTTAATGCCTTCAAGAGAATTTTTTACGCGCTCTTTCAACCCTTCTTCGCCAATACTGTCCTTGATCCAGTCAAGTGCGTGAATGGTTTCCACTTGTCCGGACTGGTAAGTTTCATGCCCGGCTTTCTTTGACAGGCGATCGACTACCTCGACAGATTTTTCATCATTGGCCAGGTCATATTCGGCTTTCTTGAGATTGTGATAACAGCCGTTGCAGGGCGCCATCACCACGTCCTGTTTCATCTTATTGGCGGCAATCGACATCACCCGGGACGAAAGGTAGGTCTGGATTTTCGGATCGATGTTTTTCACTTCCATCGCGCCGCAGCAGTTCCAGTTATCGACCTCCTTCAACTTCAGGCCCAGCTTGGTGCCCAGCGCCTTGGTCGAACGGTTGTAGGCGTGGCCGCTGCCTTCAAGTGCGCAGCCGGGATAGTAGGCTACCTCTTTGTACTTGGCTTTCTTATCGGACATATTTCGTTCCTGCGTTAAGGGCGGCGCTTACTTGGCCGCTCCTGCTTTCAATTCTGATTCGGCCATCTGGACCAGGTCATCCAATCCAAGGGCCTGGCGGTGATGCACTTCCTGTTCTTCAACATATTCCTTGATCGCATCCCGGGCTCCCGACCAGCCTGAGGTCTTTGGCCTAATGATGCTGGCCAGGCCCATCCGGCTGAGCATCCCAACGGGCAGGTTACGCAACATGCCTTTGACCATGTCGACTAACCAGGGTTGAAAAAGCGCCTGGCCAGTCAGCTTGAAAAAGCGTTTGATGGTGTAGCCATCCTCGATCTTGCCGGTTTCGATGACCTGCTCAGTGAAAATCTCATCAAAAATCGTCGAGTGAGACTTTGGCGTATGACCCTTCAGTTCGAGCCAATGCGCGGTGGCTTTCATCACGCCCTCCGGAAAAACGTCACGGGGGCAGGCATAAGTGCATTTGTTACACGAAACACACTGCCAGATGATGTCTTTGTCGCGCAACAGCTCGGATTCCATGCCCGTGCGGATCAGGTAAATCCAGTACCGGGGATTGAAATCCTCGTTGATTGCATTCACCGTGCAGGAGTTTGTGCAGGAGCCGCATTGCCAGCAGCGGTGAATAAATTCGCCGCCGGGTAATGCAGCGATTTCTTCCTCGAGGGCTTCATTGTAGTCGGAAATGACCCGGCTCTCGATGAAGGTACTCCAGTGACCGGAAACATCCACGCCTTCTATTTCGATATCTTCCTGAACATTCAGGTTCTCGGGACGTATCAATGATTTTTCATGAATGGGCATCGTTCAATCCAGCAAATTTCTGTCTTCGATCACAAAAGCCTCGCCATTGATGGCTTTAAGCCGGGTTCGGCCGCTACCGGCCTTCACGCCATCAAGGCCCAATATGCGCCGGGTATGCTCCATGGGGTCACCCGGTGCGGAAAAATCTGCCCGCAGATAGACGCCGCCCTGAGCTGCAATGTAATCCGCATAAACCTTGGCGCTGAGCAGGTCCACGTACCAGACCACGTCGCGAAATACGCCATTGCCGGTCAGGAACTGGCTCAGTTCTTCCCGCAGAGTCAGGTAAGTGGCGTATCCATCCGGGACATCGATGGTAATGTTATCCACATTGTCGTCAAACCAGATTTCGCGGATCACCCCGGTGTTGGCCTTGCGGTCCCAGACCCAGCGGCACATCAGTGGATAACGTTCCGGGTCAAGGTTGTGCAAAATTTCTGCCGCCAGGTCACGCACCCAGCGATGTTTGCCATCTTCGGGAAAGTGGCTGCAAAAAGCGGCCAGCCTGGCGTCCGTCGTCGAAGTATCACGGGCATCGGTGAGTAACTCCACAATTGCCCCGACCATTTCATCATAGGCCGGGCGCTCCAGGTACGGGCCAACGCGCCGGCGCACACTGGCCATGAACGCACAAAGGCTTTTAAAAGTATCCAGGGGCAAATCGCCCGGATGGCCCTGTCCCAGGGCCTGCTCGAACATCCTGCTTTTCAGTTTAAGGGCATCGATCCAGTACTCCACGCCGCCCTGCTTTTCCGCCCCGGCAACCAGGGATTCAAATGCCCTGGTCAGTAACGGTCCGCTGAGATCAAGGCGTGGCCTGCTGACCTCAACGGGTGCAGGAACCTGGGTTGGTCGGAAAAAGGAAACCATAAGGATTAGTCTCGGAGAGCTCCCTAGCCGACCAACCGTGCCGATAACTGGCGTTGTTCCAGCACCGCCATCGCTGCGGCTTTACCCTGCGCGATGGAATCATCGATGGTTTCCGGGCCGGTTGCGGATCCCGCCACGTAAACTCCGGACTTGTTGGTCAGCCCGGTTGCAGAATAGCTGTTGGCCTTGTCGAGGTAGCCATTGGGCTCCAGGTCCACGCCGAAGATCTCCGAAATATCCTGGTTGTCAACATTCGGGTCCATGCCGATGGCATGCACCACCATGTCAAAGGGGATCGTAATGGGCCGTTTGACCAGGGTGTCTTCGCCTTTGACGATCAGTTTCTCACCATCTGACGTAACCTCGGCGATACGCGCCTTGATGTACTTTACCTTGAATTCTTCCTGGCTCTTCCAGTAGTACTTGGTTTCGTACAGCCCGAAGGTACGGATATCCATGTAGTAAATATAGACATGGCAATCCGGTAGCTCCTCGCGAATCTCCATGGCCAGGTTGGCGGAAACCGTGCAACAGATTTTGGAACACCACTCACGACCGATCTGGCGATCCCGGGAACCCACGCACAACAGAATGGCAACCCGCTTCGGCTTGCGGCCGTCCGACAGGCAACGCACTCCGTTACCGGAGGAAATCATCTGCTCAACCTGTGAAGTCGTCACCACGTCGGGATATGTGCCGAAACCCCACTCGGGTTTGTTGGCGGCATCAAAATGGGTAAACCCGGTGCACAATACGGCGGCGGACACATTGAGCGACTCACCGTTGGAGAGTGCAGCTGTAAAATCGCCCACCTCGCCCGTAAACGAAGTAACGGTCGTTCCAGCCTTCACATCGACCAGATCATGTTCCCGCGCCCGGTCGACCATGCCGCCAATGGCATCCCTGGCCCACTCGCCGGATGGCACCAGCTTGGCATAGCCCTCCAGTATGGGTGCTCCGCCCAGCTCTTCTTCTTTCTCAACCAGTATGCACGCCTGGCCAAAGGTGGCCAGTGAATGCGCCGCGGCCAGCCCGGCCGGGCCGCCGCCAACTATAAGGATCGGTTTTGCCATGATTTTCAGCTCTGCTCTTAAATTCTCAAACCCATGCGTTCAGGTATTACTCTCGGCTAGTTGCTTAACCGGTTCGTATCCTGGCCCGGAAGTAATCGCCAGGCGCGGATCGTAGAGGCTGTCGTAATTGCCTGCCTCGACTTCTTTCAGGTAGCCTTCGAATTCAACTTTCTTGGCCTGCCAGTCGATTCCCATTTTCTCCATCAGCGACTCGGTCGCTGATGCGTGCCAGTGGGATTGCACAATCTTGTACGGATGCGCGCCGCACGCGAGCGCCGCGAATTGAATATCAGCCACTACCGGCAGGTTGTAGTTTTTACCGGCGGCCTTGCCAATCCACTGATTTTTGTCCAGCGTCGTAATGCAACCGGTATCGTGACCGATCATTACATCCGCCTTTGCTTCCTCCACCGCGACGCTTATTTTGCGGTCAATCGCGAACGAGCGGGTGAATTCACGCTCGGAAATGATGTGCCGGAAACCGAAACCGCAGCAATCGTACCAGGTCGAATAGTCGATCACCTGGGTGCCAAGGGCTTCCATGATGCCGGTGGAAACCGCCACCCGGTTGCCACCCAGGATGTTGTCATCATAGATTGCATCCTGCGGCACCATCTTGTACACGTGACAGGCCGGGTGGATCGTGGAGCGAATATTGCTGACATCGATCGTTTGATGCTGCGCAATATCGTCGCGCATCATGTGCACCCACTCGGAATAATGCACGATCTCTTCCGGTATCAGTAACTTTCCATCCACCAGCCGACCCAGCTTGGCCAGAATTTTTTTCACTTTCTCGCGCAATTCGGCGGAATGCAGCAAATAGGCGCGAACCTCCTTGTAATTGCCAAAGGAAGTGCCGCAATGCACCAGAGGGTAGAAATGACCCTCAGGCAGGCCCTGGGCCCGGGCCGATACATAGGCCTGGTGAAAATTTCGCAGGAAGACGGCTGCCAGGCTTTCGATATTGCCAATGCCCGAACCATGATAGTTCCACGCCGTACAGGACGTCTGGTCGGTTTCATCCAGGTACTGGATGTCCATCTTGTTCATCATCCACAGGAGCGATGTCGGGTAGCCCGGAATATTGCCGCACTGTCCACAGGATTTGTGGTGCCAAAGTTGATTGGTGGGAACTTTTTTATCCCAGCCGTAAATGGTTTTGGCTATTCGAGGCTGATGCGCTTCACCGATCCGGTGGACGACGATCTCGCCGTCTTTCTCCAGCTCCCACATGGCGTCGCGTACGTCTTCAACGCGATCCTTATTGACTTCCATGGACCGCTTATTGATGACCTGCTCGACCCAGGCCGTGGCGGTTTTCGCGTCTTCGGGACTGAGATTGGCGTCACGCCACTCGGCACCATGCCCGGTGAAGCGTTCGCCATTATCGCCGTTTCCTGAATTCATTATTTAAAGTCTCCAATTCTCAATTATCTTCCTGTTCGTCTTCCCAGTCCTCGAGGTCTTCCCGCTTCTCGTCCATGATGTCCAGGATCACGTCGTACAGGTTTTCGTCTATCGTCTCGAGTTGATCCAGCACCCCGGTTTCTTCCCAGATCGTGTAAAGCTCAACCGAAGTGGTGAGGTTGACCTCCCAGGCCGTTGCCGTTGTATTAAGGGTCGGCATGGGAATCGCCTGGCGCAGAACTTTTAACGGTGCATCCACCTTGGATATATTCGGACCCCAGTCGGGGAAGCCATCGGCGTTGATCATATCCGGGGACAGTTGATTGCCCGTTGAGATCAGCTTGAGCATGACTCGGCTGAAAGGCCTCAGCACGTTCTTTGCCGACTCCATGCCGTGCTTGATGGCAGCCTCGCGCATCAGCATGATCAGACCGCCGGGTGAGTTATCGAAAGGGCAGCGGGCTGCACAGGTATAGCACTGGGCGCAGGCCCAGATCTTTTCCTGCATGGCATCGTATATACCTTCGAGGTTTTCTGTCCAAAGTAACTGAACAATTTCGCGGGGACTGAAGTCGTAGTAATGCGCGGCCGGGCAGGTCGCGGTACAGATACCACAGTTCAGGCAGCCGTTGAGTTCATGATCAAAGCGGATATCGGCCTGGATATCCTGAAAGATCTCCTCCATCTTGTCCCGGCCAATAACCGGGCTGTCTGAAACCGGATCCCCGATGAATTCCTGAATTCTGCTTGTCTGAACGTGCGACATGGCTCTCCCATACCGCGGTCCCCAGGGGGCCGCCGGATCAGTAAATCAATAAGTCAAAACCCTGCAGTCTTCCTCCATGACTTCCTCGATCAGATGAGCGCCACCGACGATTCCCTCACATTCCGGGATCAAATCGTCTGTCGTCATATCGAACAGGTCGAGGTTGGGGGAGCAGCAGTAAAATTTGGCGCCGGCTTCATGGGCATCCTTGATGAAATCGTAAACCGACTTGGGCGAACCTTCCTTGACGAACAGCTTCTCAGCCACGCCTTTTCTCATCAGGCGTCCTGAAGTTGCCGTACAAATAACATCCACTTCGTATTCCATCGCCGCAGCAACCGTGGCCTGGAAAATCGGTGCACCCAGTTCTTCGCCATTTCGTGTATCGGTGTTGGCCATCACGATGATGAGTTTGTCTGTCATGTCTGGTCTTTCCTTATATGTGAACCATCTATATTACGATATCCTAATGTAAATAGCCAGTGAGGCTATCCCCTTAATAATAGGTCATATAGGAAACTCGGGGGCACTAGCCGCCTTCCGCCGCAGGCGGGAACAGGGAAGCGAGGCTCCTTTCTTTGCCTGCGGCAAAATTGCTCCTCCTTCCTTTCCGATATTACGCCAGTTTAAGCGGAATCCGCCGCTTTGATTGCATCAAACCGGTGACCTTTATGATCCCGGTCATCAAAGAAACCAGGGCATCCTCAACATCCCGCATCATGAGCTGCAAACGTTCAAGCTGAGGAGTTGGGTCATCCGGGCATTCCTCGAACTCCATAATCAGGTCTTCCGCCATCGCTGTCTTGAAACCTGGATGACCGACAAAGCCCACCGCGTTCGTGCCCAACTGGAAAACAGCCGGCCTTTCCGCTTCGTCTACTGCCAGAACCAGGGCCTCCGGCGGCAACACCGGCCGGTCGCGCATATAGCTGATATGTGGGAATCTTTCCGGCATAAAACCGCCGAGAGCTTCCGGCTGGACACGCCGCGCGTAGCCGACTTCAAACTCCAACTCAGCCTGCATGGACCCGCCGTTGCCGGCTATCGCCAATATCTGTGCACCGAGACCGACACCTATGACCGGTTTACCCTGGTCCAGCATGGCCCGGGTCAGGCGGATCTCATCCTCCAGGGTTGGAACATCGCGGCCACCCGCACTGCCCCATGGTCCGCCTCCCAGCAACACCAGGCCGTCACAGACATCACCCGCCTGCGGAATTCTGCCCTGCTCCGTGAAAGGTCGAAAATAACTGAACCGGATCCGCCGCCCTTCCAGGTGATCTTCCATCAGGCCAAGGTAATCGGCCGAGGTGTGCTGCACGACGTTGAGGATATTCATCCGGGCGCCAGCGCGTTCTCGATGGATGCAATGAAGTCATCGGTCGATACAGACAGTACTTCAACGTCTGTATCCTGGAAAAAATTCCTGATTGCCTCTGCGAGATCGTCCAGGTAAAGGCCACGTAAGCGTGACTCCAGGTCATATATGATTCGCGGCGGCGTAATGAAGAAATCACCGGTAATCAGCGCTCCCCGCACGCGGTTTTGAGCCGGCCCCTCAAGACGCAGGTAGGTAGTAATGGTGCCACCCGGACTGGTATGACGGCCTTCGAGATCGCCACGCGCCCGTGGCGGTTCTTCGATCTCCCTGACAAATTCGTCGGTGCCGATCTCTTCCTGGTAAAATTTATCGGCGCTCAACCGCTCTTCCTTGCTAAGGCTGCCAGGCCGCATTTCCAGGCCGAACCGGTCTGCAAACGCTGCGGTGAGTGCCGCCTGGATTTCCGGCAGGCCAGGGGTGTTGTCTCCCAGCAGTTCCCGCAAGGTGACGACGCGCTGTTCGGCGGAGTCGAGTTCGCGCTTGGCCAGCTTGGCTTTAGGCACTCGCAAAGCAGAAACCATCACACCGGGATCCATGTCAACCAGGACTGTTCCCTGGTAAAAGAGCGTATCTCCGTCGAAAAAACCCCCGGTTCCGCTAATTTTGCGCCCATCTACCTCAATATCATTTCGGGGTCTGAACCTGGCATCAACCCCGAGGCGGCTGATGCCATCGGCAGCAGCCTCGCAAATTTCCCTGGTAAGTTCAGGAAGGGATTTAATGCCGAGTGTTTTGCGATCGAAGGCAAGCTCCCAGCCCAACAGCCCCGGCTCCATGAATATTGCGCCGCCACCGGTTATCCGGCGCACCACGCCAATGCCATGTTCACCGCAGTAGTCCAGGTCTATTTCCTGGCCCAGGGCCTGGTGACGGCCCACCAGGGCGGTGGGAGGAAAGCGCAGAAACCGAAGGGTGTCGGGCGCCTTGCCGGACTGGTGAGCCTCTACGATTGCCTGCCCGATAGCAATATTGAGACGCCCTTCCAGGACGCCTGTGTCGAGTACGCGAAAATACGCCGCCATGTTTCTCGCGCCTTTTTCAGTCGAGCCGATGCGGAATATTGAGCTGCTTCCGAATTTTCCCTATATCCTTTCGGTTCGGCTGAAACGGAAAACTCGCTATGTCGCTGGGGGGTGAATCACCGTAGGGCCGGTCGCACGCTGAAATATCTTCCTGAACTTTGCCCGGGCAGCCCGAGGTGCGAAATGCCAGGCCGGAGTTGATGATTTCATCCAGTTCGCCAGCCGGTAAACCAAAGTCGGCAACCCTGCCCTGGTCGTCAAACTTCATGTGATCTACTTTGGCATCACAATAATCAATCAAATAGCGGCCGAGCTGTACCCGCCGCCACTGGTCGCGAGGCGTGGCTGGCAGGTGGTCCATAAGTGAACCGGCTTCCGGGAAAAAGCAGAACATATGATTGTGTCCGCCCAGATCGACAATTCTCTGCACCAGGCTGAGC
Source organism: uncultured Lysobacterales bacterium (assembly GCA_937924405.1). Taxonomy (GTDB): domain Bacteria; phylum Pseudomonadota; class Gammaproteobacteria; order Xanthomonadales; family SZUA-36; genus JAHEFT01. The sequence continues at coordinate 58,708 of CALDVW010000043.1, read as the reverse complement.
ATGTCATGCTCTGTCTCACCCATGCCGGCGATGATGTGTACGCCAAATTTCTGTGGCCCGAAAATATCACGCGCGTCCATTAGTACTTCCCAGTACTTGTCCCATTTGTGAGGGGACTGCACGCCCTTGCCGCGGGTGCGGTCGAAAATTTTCGGCGTTGCCGCATCCAGCGCCACGGTAAAAATGTCCGCGCCGAGATCTTTCAGCTGCTGCACGTCCTGTCGGCCCATGGTGGTTGGGTTGGACAAGATGGACACCGGGATCGTCTCCGGATCAATCCGATCAGTCCATTTTTTCAGCACCGAGACCGTATCTTCATCCGAACGGGGGTGGGTAATCATCGAGATACACATGCGGTGGAACGGGCTGTTTTCGCCGTCCCCGGCCACCTTTTCAATTATCACGTCCATCGGCACGGCGGGCCAGTCGACACGTATGAAATTCCGGTCTGCATAGTCACGCTCTGCCTCCCGGTGCCTGGCCAGGCCGCAATATGCACAATTGGCGCGGCAGCCTTCGGGGTAAGTAAGCAGGAGATTCAGGCAGCGTGTGCAGGAGCAACGGTACATCCGGCCGGTCGTTACTCCCAGCGTGATGGCTGCTGCAGTCGACATCTGCACGTATTCCGGTGAGCGCATATGCGGTGTCAGAATTCCATAGTCCGGCCGATACACACCTTGCGGGGCGATATCCTGCCGTTTCACGGGGGCGCCATTTTTCATTTCCTTCGGCGTCTTGAGTGGCACGCGCGGTTCCATGGTTTCAAAGGGATTGAAGTCCAGGCCGTTCTGGCCTTTTTCTGCCGGTTGAGCGCCTTCGGTTTTTACACAACTCATCTATTTCTCCAGAATTCGATCAGGCAGCACAGCTGGATCGCGACAGCGTCGCGATGCTGTTGCTTACGTTGTTATCTCCCAACTTGATGGAACAGCAGGCATGAGCCTGGTGGAACGGGCGCCCGGTCATCCCGGCAACCGCCACGGCGCCATCTGCCGGAAACGCAATGCCATCGAGACCCGCCATCACCGCATAAGCGTCGGTCACACGCTTGTGCATTCCAGGCGGCCTGGCGCAACCCAGCAATACCTGGCGATCAGGCAGCCGTTGTCGCGCTTCCAGGAAGATGCGCCCGACATCAGTGGTAGAAGGTGTCGCGAAGGTTCCCGGTTTCGCATAAAACGGCATGATAACGACCAGCACCAATGCTTTCGTGTCATGACGGCTAAGAATATCAAGCGCATTCTGTTCACCGAGGATTCTGCCGTAGTGCAAGCCAATCACGATATGAGGGGAGATTTGCATGGAGGTCGCGCACAGCGCTTCCACTGTTTTCTCGAAGTCTTCAACCGGCCGGTCCAGGTGATAGACCTCGCGGATCGTTTCCTGTGCGCCGATGATATCGAGCATAGCCACGTCGACCCCGGCCGCTTCCATTTCCTTCGCCCCGGCTGCATCGGTCAGTGCCGTGTGAATCGCAATGCGTAAATGCGGGAAGTCGCGTTTGAGCTGCTCTACAACGGGATAAAAGCGGGTATAACGTATCTCGTTTTTCCTGTTGGAGCCGCCCGACAGAAGGAAGCCCTGCAGATTTTCTGTTGCGATCAGTTGCCTGACTTTTCGATCCAGCATTTCCGGCTTCGTTGCCGGAATCATGGGTTCTAGAATGCGGGCCTCGCAATGGTCACACATCAGTGCACAGCCGCCTGCGGTAATGGAAAAGGCCGGAAAAGTATTTTTACCGCAGCCTTCAAGCTCACTGCTCTCGTACTCCTTGAAGGTGGGGGTCGAGAAACGAACCATGCGATCCGGATTCAATGAGGCGAACTGTTCCATTTCGGCCACCAGTGCGGTGTCGAATTCGGCGTCCTCAAGTTCTTCAATTTCTTTTAAAGATTCAAGCCATGCCATATCAATTTCCGGATTCAATCAATTCAATACAAGATCAGCCAATCTTTCAATTTCTGGCCTGACCGGGCCGATGTTTGGCTCGTCAGCCAGGGTGTTTACCCAGGCCTCCGGTACTTCGTCCTCATCGATCAGGTCACATTCAAAACCGCCCAGAAACCGTCGTGTATCCGGTGGAAGATCAGCGGGAATGTCCCTGCCGCTCAAGCGCCCCCAGAGGCCACCCCAACAGCGTACAACGGTCCAGGGATTATAACCACCACCTCCCAGTACGACCGTGCGTTCGCACAATCGAAGCAGTTTTTCCACGGCAGACCACAACCCGACGTTACTCAATGCCATCCGGGAAAGGGGGTCGCCGTCCAGGCCATCTGCTCCACATGTGATAACCAGCGCCTGCGGATCGAATGCCTTCGCCAGGGGGTAAACGGCGTGTTCCATCAGAAAATCCAATTCGCTGTCGTTAAACCCGCGCGGCACCGGCAAATTGCGCGCTGCGCCTCCGGCACGGTCATCAACCAGCCCGGAGTGTGGCCAGCGCTTCTCCTCGTGGATGGAAATCGTCAGCACCCGTGAATCGGCCTCGAACGCATCCTGCACACCATCGCCGTGATGCGCATCGAGGTCCACGTACAGTACCCGCTGGAGACCCTTGGCCAGGAACGTCAGAATAGAAAATACCGGGTCGTTAAAATAGCAAAACCCGCTGGCCCGGTCTGCCCTGCCATGGTGGGTACCGCCGGAAGGATGGAAAACCACCCTGCCGTCCATCGCCAGTTCGGAGGCAATGATCGAACCGCCGACCGCTGTCGTGGCCCGTTTGTACAGACCCCGGAAAAGCGGATTCTCCATCGTACCGATCCGGTAACGGTCACGAATTTCCTTATCCACGCTGCCCTTTTCATCGGCGGCCCTTATTGCTTCGATATAGTCTTCATCGTGAAATTGACGCAGTTGTTCCACGGTTGCGCGCGGACTTTCCCGAAACTGTTCCGCTTCGAACCATCCGAGCATTTCACAGATATCGACTACGCCGGCAACCCGAATTATGGAAAGCGGGTGATGCTGTCCGAAGGCGGCCTCCCTGTACACATCGCTGCCGACAAATAGCGACTGTTTTTGTTTGATGTGAAAGGAATTTTTACCGATCCGGTCCATAGCCTGACAATAGTATTCGATTTTACTAATAAATGAAAATTGTATATAATATACGGCCCTAACTCCTAATTCTTTTCGGAGGCCCGAAGACCATGTCAGAAGAAACAGGCGGCAACGCCATCAATCCAAATACCATGTCCATTATTGTTACAAAGGGAAGCCTGGACTGGGCTTATCCGCCCTTTATCCTGAGTACAACGGCTGCAGCGATGGGCCTGGATGTCACGATGTTCTTTACCTTCTACGGCCTGCCCCTGTTGCTCAAGAAATTGGACCTGAATGTTACGCCACTGGGCAATGCGGCGATGAAAATGCCGATGATGGGAAAACACATGGTCATGCCCAACATCGTTGCTGCCATTCCCGGTGTCGACGCCATGGCCACCAAGATGATGAAGAACATGATCAAAAATAAAGGCGTGGCTTCCATCGACGAGCTGAGAGATCTGGCTGTTGAAGCCGACGTCCGCCTGATTGGCTGCCAAATGACCATGGACCTCTTCGAATACAAACATGAAGACATGATCGACGGAATTGAAATAGGTGGCGCGGCTACGTATATCGAAGTGGCGACCCAATCGCACATCAACCTGTTCATTTAAAAGTACAAACATTTTCACCAATCAGGAAACCAATATGGCTGATAAAGTACTCGACGCAAAAGGACTGAACTGTCCTCTCCCTATCCTTAAAGCCAAGAAGGCGCTCAAGGAAGTACCCGATGGCGGAACGCTGGAGATTCTGGCGACCGATCCCGGCGCCGTGGCCGATTTCCAGGCTTTTTGCCGCACGACCGGTAACGAGTTGGTAGAGCACAGCGAAGAAGGTGGTGTTTACAAGTTCCTTCTTCGCAAGACGTAAGTTCTTAACCGCTTAAAAGAAAACGGCCAGCAAAAGCTGGCCGTTTTTTATTGCAGGGTTATTTTTGCGTCTAGAAACTCCAGGAATAACTGGCCTCGACCTCCCACTGGTACATTTCAAATGTGACCGTCTGGGTCGGATCGAAATTCTGTGGTCCGGTGACGTCAACACTCGGCGCATACATGAAGGCCATATTGAACTGGCGGCCCGTGGTCCGTTCCAGGGTGAAGCCGGCCGTGATATGACTTTCCATGACACCGGGCGCCAGAATATTAAATGACATCTCGGTTTCAGGAATGGGTTGTTCACCGTAGCTATAGCCGAAACGCCAGGCCCAGTCTTCGCCCGCCTTCCAGCGCATTCCAAGTTTGTAGACGGTCATGTCTTCCCAGCCAAATCCACCACCGTTGTTACCACCCAGACACTTGCTCAGGTCCGTTCCACCCCGACCCGCCGTGGGACACTCAAAAAGATAGGAAATTGGGTTTCCGACTGATCCGATATCGCTGTACCAGATATGCTCGAGGTCCAGGCTAATATCGACCTTTTCGTTGGCATGGAAGGTCAGCCCAACTTTCAAATCTGCAGGGATATCCATATCGCCCTGCTCTGCGAACAGGTCGGCGTAATCGTCGAACTCTGTCATGCTGATCTTGGTCTGATACATAATGCCGAAACTGACCCGGTCTGAAAGCTTGGAGTGCAATCCGAGTTTCACACCACCACCGTAGGCCCAGTCGGTGCCGTTGTCTGACAGCGCCGCTGGAAACTCGGTGCCGCCGCTTGCGGCAAAGGTCTCGGTCAATTGCGCAAACGTCATGACGCCTTTGGCCTCGAACATCTGGGCAACCAGAACGCCGGAAATACCCAGAGATAGCCGGTCATTGAATTGCTTACCCCAGGTAATGTCAAAAAACGCCTGGTTGAAATTGACACCCGCGTCAGGCATACCGAAAAGGCCAGCGCCGTAAGTACCGTCAAATGTCATTGGGCCGGCAGGTCCGGGGCCGTCTGGATCAAAAGTGGCAGTGCCGCCCTTCCAATCGGTATTCATGCCGCCGCGGCCATAAAATGAAAGCGCCCAGGCGTTGCCATTTTCGAGTTGCCATGCTTTCGCGATGTGCGGAATGACGAAATAATTGGAGTCACTCTTGATGTTGTTCGGACCAATGGTGATCGCACCGAAGTTTCCGTTAAGCTGGCTTTCTGAAGTCTGATATTTGCGGGCCGGGCTGAACAATGCCGCGCCGACAATCAGTTGATTACCAACAAAGGGTGCAACTGCCGGGTTGTTGGTGACATCAATCGAGTCTTCCGGCAAAGCGATACCAGCGCCGGCCATGGCCTTATTCTTGGTGCCGTTGCCGTGGGTAAAATACCCATTGGTTGCAAATGCGCTCCCCGCTGCGCACAGGCCGACCACAACTACTGCGGTCGCAAACCAGTTGAAATACTTACTCATCTGAGGTCTCCATCAATTGTTAAAAATCTGTTTATGTACTTTACGGCATTCTAATGTACAAATAGTCTAATAAACAGACTTCAATCAAAAAAAACCTGATCGGGATCATGTATTAACGCTGTAAACCCCCCAAAATTTGCGCCAATGAGTAACGGAAGAGTTTACCGGTGTGGTTTTTCGCAAAGCGAAAAAATAACGGCGAATTATGCAGCGGAATGTATCACCAGATTGGGCGCGGAATCATTCTTTACAGTAGATTTCGTGCATGAGCTCGACGAAGCGTGCCGCTTCGCCACTGGCTATGGAGTAGTAGATGGTCTGGGCTTCACGCCTTGTCGTGACCAGAGATTCCTTGCGCATCCTGGCCAGGTGCTGTGATAAAGGTGATTGAGGAATATCCAGCAGGGCTGCAAGTTCACCCACGGATTTTTCCCCGGAAGTAAGGTGGCAAAGCACCATCAGCCGGTCCTTGTGACCGAGGGTTTTCATCAATTCGCTGGCCTTTTGTGCCGCGGAGGCCATCCTTCGTGGGTCAATCTGTGCTTCTTGTGTCATTTTTCAGGTATCTGATCTTGCGGCCGATTTTTCGGCATATTGTACAGTATCATCGATTGATTTTAGTGAACCGGTAAACACCGAATTGCTGTTCCCGGCCCAGCGGGGTGATGTGAATTTCCTGATCCTCTTCATCCAGCACAAATTCAGGCCCCAATTCAAGCCCAAGCTTTTCAGCATCATACTGGATGATATCCAGTCCGCTGCATTGGCGTGGTGCTCCCGGTGCAAAAGCAGCGATCACGGCCTGCCCTCCCGCTGTCAGCGCTTTTTTCAAAACACTGACATAAGCCGCGCGGTCTTTAGCCGAGGTCAGGAAATGAAAAGCCGCGCGATCATGCCACAGCGCAAATTTTCGATCCGGTTGGTACTTCGTCACGTCCGTCTCGATCCACTCGACCTGCCTGGAATCCTCACCCAGGCGTTGCTGCGCCTGCTTGAGCGCGAGCAGTGAAATATCGAGTACCGCCAAATTGCGATACCCGGCTTTCAACAGATGATCGACCAGCAATGAGGCCCCGCCACCGATATCGATCAGTGGATCGTTCGGACCAGGCGATGCATGGGCGATCATAGCCAGTGACAGTCGCGGCACTTCCTGATACCAACTGGTTTCCGTCACGCTTTTTTCAGACCAGGTACGTTCCCAGTGCTTTTTCCGGTCGGATTCTGAAGCTTTCACCTGCACCAGCCTTTTTGCACCAGCACCCATGATCAACCGGCCGCTTACCCCTGAAATTGACCCAAATCATTGGAATATCATAAATATTAGAAAAAATGAATAAAACATTCTGTTCCTGCAACTTTTATGATTAAGCTGAAGGCATTATCAAAAAAGAACCATGAAAACAGAGGACGAACCATGCATACCAAGCTGATAACACTTTTTTCCGTATTGTTTCTGATCAGCACGACAGCGCTTGCTGATACGACATACCAACCCTTCATTCTGGCCTCGGTGAATGACAGCGAACTTGCAGAGCAGACCGAAGCTACTATTTCTGCCCTCCAAAAAGGCGGTTTCACACTGGCCGGCCAGTACTCACCTCTGGATAACGCGATTGTCCTCGTGGTGACCAGCCCAAACCTCAAATCCATTGCGGCGCTGTCTGACAAGGGCGGCTATGGTGCCGGACAAAGAGTCAGCATCACGGAACGCGAGGGCAAGACCGAGGTTGCCTACATCAATCCGCTGTACATTCAGCACGCATACCGCCTTGAAGGCGACATGCAAAGCGTGCTCGACCAGTTGAGCGCAGTGCTTGGCAATGTTGAAACCTTCGGCGCTGACAAGGAAATGACTGCCAAGAAGTTAGGCAAGTACCACTACAAGCCAATGATGCCCTACTTCGATGACCCCATGGAACTGGGTACGTTCGACAGCCATGAGGCTGCCATTACTGCCGTCGAGTCGGGTCTCGCGAAAGAAGGCGATCCACTGACCCTGGTTTACCGCATCGATATTCCGGGAAAGAACCAGACCGTGTTCGGTGTCGGGATGAAAGCCACCACTGACGCCGACGAAGAGGTCGATATCGATGAGTCTCACCAACTGTCCATCGTCGATTTTGAAGGCTACAGCAAAGTAGCCTATTTCCCTTACGAAATACTGGTCGATGAAGCGGCTGTCGAGGCGCTTCCGATGAAGTTCCGGATGGCTGTTCATTTCCCGGATTTGCCGATGATGGGTAAGCACGGCTTTACCAAGCTGATGTCTTCGCCGGGGGCGACAGAAGATGCCCTCGAGGAGTTGGTGAAATCCGGCAACTAAGAGGAGTCTCGTTTTCCGGCTCCCGCCTGCGGCGGAAGGCGGCTTCGCTCGACGGGTTCATATTGAGCAATGCGTGACACTTTGTATTAGAATATTGTATATTAGAATATTCTTAATAAAGGAACCCCATGATGCGACGGTTTTTGAAAAAGCCAGCTTTCCTGGCGCTTTTACTACTGATTAATCCGGCCTGCTGGGCCGGAGATGTCTTTTGGCTCGATGTGCGCAGCGCAGAAGAATTCGACCAGGGACACGTTTCCACAGCGCTAAACATTCCCTACGAGGAAGTTCCGGCTCGAATATTCGAGGTGACAGACGACAAGGACGCTGTGCTCTATCTGTATTGCCGCAGCGGCCGGCGGGCAGGCATCGCTAAACAGGCGCTGGAAGAAATGGGCTATACCCGGGTGATCAACCTGGAAAGCCTGGAAAACGCGCAATCCAAAGCGGCTGAGCTGTCGACTCAGTAGGGCGCGGGCCGGCAAAGCAATGGAAAGGGCAGGCAGCCATTACATCGATCGCCTTGTCCGGCGTTCGCTGGATGGAGGCATCCCACTGTTCCTGTTCCTGGCGGCCATTATTGCCGGTTTCATTGCTTTGCAATTCACGCCGCGTGAAGAGGAGCCCCAGATTGTCGTGCCTATGCTGGACGTGCTGGTATCGGCTCCGGGGTTGAGCGCCCGGCAGGTAGAGCGCCAGGTGACCATCCCGGTGGAGAAATTGCTGACCCAGATACCGGGCGTTGAGCATGTCTACTCAACCAGCAAATCAGGACAGGCCGCGGTCACTTTACGATTTTACGTGGGGCAGGATCGTGAAGAGTCCATTCTCAATACGTACAACAAGCTTCACTCCAACCAGGACCAGGTACCCGGTGTCGTCAGCGAATGGCTGTTGCGGCCGGTGGAAGTCGATGACGTACCCATCGTGCTGCTGGCCCTGTGGAGTGAGGATTCCTCACTCTACGACGACCACGAGTTACGCCGGATCGCGGATGAGGTCACAACCCAGCTGCAGAGCATCCCTCAAACCAGTGAAGTCAAGGTTGCCGGTGGAAGGCCCCGGGCGATTCGTGTACTGCTCGATCCGGAAAGCCTCGCCGCCCGGAAAACCACGGCGCTCGAGGTGGCCCAGGCACTCACGCTATCCAATCAACTTCGGAGCGCGGGTATCTGGACATACGGAAACGAGACCATCCTGCTCGAAAGCGGGGACTTTATCCGTAGCGAAGAGGAACTGGAGCGCCTGCTGGTCAACGTGATCGATGGCACACCCGTTTATCTGCAGGATGTGGCTACGATAATCGACGGCCCGGGTGAGGCGGAGAATTACAGCTGGATCGAATTCGCACCAGGTCACCCACGCTTCAGCCCGGCGCAGGAAGACTACCCCATGGTGACCATCAGCGTGGCCAAGCACCGTGGCAGCAACGCCGTCAGTGTTGCCCGCGAAATTCATGACCGCATGTCTGCCATGCAGGAAACCATACTGCCGCCGGAGGTCCAGGTCGAGGTTTTGCGCGACTACGGGCAGACGGCAAATGAAAAAGTAAACAACCTCAGCTCTTCGCTGGCATTCGCCATCATGACGGTGGTCGTTTTCATCGGTGTATTTCTCGGAATCCGTGAGGCGTTGGTGGTAGGGCTGGCCGTGCCCATCTGTTATGGCATCACCCTGGCTCTCGACCTGGCTTTCGGTTACACGATAAACCGGGTGACCTTGTTCGCATTGATACTTTCACTGGGCCTGCTGGTAGATGACCCGATAACCGGCGTGGACAACATCGAGCGCTACATCAAGCGCAAGGGATCCGGTATGCGGCAACAGATCGTGGCTGCAATGGCGGAAATCCGCACGCCCCTGATGATGTCGACGGTTACGATCATGCTGGCTTTCGTTCCGCTCGGTTTCATCACCGGCATGATGGGGCCTTACATGGCGCCGATGGCTTTCAACGTGCCTGTCAGCGTGGCCGCCAGCACGCTGGTAGCGTTCCTGGTCACCCCGTGGCTGGCCAGCCGATTGCTCAAGCCGTCTTCACTTACGGCAAACAAACCTGAAGACGAAGCGGCGCCTCTGTTTCGCTTTTACAGTCGTATGTTGCTACCGGTGCTGGACAGCCGTAAGCGCGCCCACCTTGTTCTATGGGGGGTGCTCGGACTCTTTATCATCGCCGCCAGTCTTCCGCTGTTTCGCTTGGTGCCGCTGAAGTTGTTGCCTTATGACAACAAGAACGAGATCCAGATCGTTATCGACATGCCCGAGTATTCCAGCCTTGAATCCACAGCCGCACTGGCCAAACAGGTGAGTAAGCTGGCCGGCCGCTTACCGGAAATACAAGCCATTGCGGTTTTCGTGGGAACGCCTTCGCCCATTGATTTCAACGGCATGGTCAGGCGCTATTACCAACGCATGGGGCCGCATATGGCGGACCTGCGCCTGACGCTGGTTGACAAGGATGACCGTGAGCACCAGTCCCATGCCGTGGTGTTGAGGCTCAGGGAATTGCTGATTGGTCTGAATGCAGGAGACGCAAGCATCAAGGTTGTCGAAGTGCCGCCGGGGCCCCCGGTGCTCAGCACACTGGTTGCCGAAATCCAGGCAGGGGCGCTGGTTTCCTACGAGGAGCAGCGCAGAGCCGCGGGCCTCGTCATGGACCGGTTGGGCCGGGAACCCCAGGTGGTGGAAATCGACTCGACTGTTGAGCATTCCCAGCGGCGTCTGCGCTTCATTGCCGATAAACAAAAAGCCGCCTTGTCCGGCGTTTCCACCGAGGATGTCACCGCGACACTGTCCCTGGCAAACCAGGGGCTCATGGCAGGATATGTACAGCTCCCAAGAGAAACTCGCCCGTTGCCCATAGAGTTGCGCCTGGCAGCGAATGAACGAACCTCGACCAGCGACTTCATGCGGCTGCGGGTCAAGGGCCGCCCGGGAATCGTCCAGGAAAGCTCACCCCAGGGTCTGGACAGCGCGGCCCGCCCGCTGGTATCGATTGGTGAGCTGGGCTCGTTTGAACCACAGCTGGCCGACAAAGCCATTCACAGGAAAGATCTCCGGCCGGTCGTTTATGTGACTGCTGAGATCTCGGGTCGCACGCCGGCCGAGGTGATTGCGGACGTCCAGGCTGATCTGGGTCCGGATCAACCTCGGTCGGATACTCCTGTCACTGACTGGGAAAGCCGGCAATTCATCGTCCCGGGTGGTGGTGACGGCTGGCAGCTTCCGGATGGAGTCGAAGTGCTGTGGACAGGAGAAGGAGAATGGCGCATCACCGTTCGCGTTTTTCGCGACATGGGCCTGGCCTTCGCGTTCGCCCTGATCGCCATTTTCTTCGTGCTGCACCTGCAGACAGCCTCCACCGCCTTGTCGATGATCATCATGTCGTCAATCCCACTGACCATTATCGGAATCATGCCGGGCTTCTGGTTAATGAACCAGTTTGGCGAGCGGTTGATTGCCGGTGCGCCTGATCCGGTCATGTTTACCGCCACGGCGATGATCGGCATGATTGCACTGGCCGGTATAGTCGTACGTAACTCACTGATTCTGGTCGAATTCATCACCCAGTCCAGGGAGAGTGGCCTGCCTCTCAAGGAGGCGCTGATTCAGGCAGGTGCGGTCCGCATGCGTCCCGTGTTACTCACGGCAGGCACCACGATGCTCGGAAACCTGATCATTACGCTGGACCCGGTTTTCAGTGGGCTGGCCCTGGCCATTATTTTCGGCATCGTCGCATCAACTCTGTTTACACTCCTGGTCGTTCCCGTGGTTTATCTGCTGGTGTTCGATCAACCGGAAAAGGCTCAGGTCAATGATTAAAAAATGGCTTCTTCCCGTCGCCGCCATCGTGGTGCTGTTCATTGTTATCGCCTGGATGGCAGGGTCCTTCCGCAGCAAGACCGAACCCGGGCTGACCGTGCCGGAAGCCATCCCCGCTCTCGATACCATCGCTGTGCGCCGGGAAATAGTGCAGTTGAACGAGCCCGTACCGGCCGGAGTCGGCGCCAGGCAAGCGACAACGATTTCCTCGCGCACACTGGCCCGCATAACAAATATCCTTGTGCGGGCCGGCGACACCGTCAGCAAGGGGCAGTTGCTACTTGAACTCGAACGCTCGGACCTCGAATCCCGTCTGCAACAGGCAACCGAACAGGTTCGGGCCGTGATCGCGCGCCTCACCGAGGCCAGGCGGAATCTCGCCCGGGCGGAACAGCTCCATCAACAGGGCCTGATCGCCGCCGCCACACTCGACGAAGCGCGTGCGAACCACGACGCCTTGACCGCGGACCTGGCGAGCGCACAGCAAACGGTGAAAGAAGCTCAAATAGCCATCAGCTTCACGGAAATTCTTTCACCAATTGATGGCCGGGTGGTGGAACGCTTTGCCGAGCCCGGCGACACCGCCTCACCCGGCGACAAGTTGCTAACCCTTTACAACCCCAACTCCATGAGAATAGAGGCCGCGGTCAGGGAGGGCCTTGCTCTGCCGTTGACGCTGGGCCAGGAAATAGTGGTTGAAATTCCGGTGCTTGAGAGATCGCTGACCGCCCGGATAGAAGAACTGGTTCCCGCCGCAGACCCGGGTTCGCGCAGTTTCATGGTAAAGGCCCAGGTTGATTACGACGGACAACTTCTTCCCGGCATGTACGCGCGCATGCTGGTTCCCGCCGGGGCGGAAAGCCTGTTGCTGATTCCCGTCGATCGCATTGTGCAATACGGTCAGCTCGATATTGTCTGGGTGTATAAAGAAGGTCAGGTCGAGCGCCGCTTCATTCGCACCGGGCGTGAGGCGCGCCGGGGATTCCTGGAAGTGGTGTCCGGCCTGCAGGAAAATGAACTCATACTGCCGCCGCGCTCTCAACAGGCGCGTTAAACACCCTTAATCAGGTCTGCTATGGATTGATTGAATGGCGTGCGCAGGTACGTGACGCCATTTACTTCGGGTTCGGGTGTCGCACCGGCCAGGATATTGACCTGCAGGGATGGCAGAATGAGCCTTGGAAGCCCCAACTGAGAATCTCTTCCGTTACGCATGGCGATATACTCTTCGCGCGAAGTCTCATTACGCAAATGTATATTCTCTGCCAGCGATTGCGCTACGGTAATCTGCCTGATGGGGTCCTCTTCGCCCTTCGGGTAATCGTGACACAGGAAAATCCGGGTGTCCTGCGGCAGCGCATAGATCTTTCTAATAGAATCATATAGTTGACCGGCATCACCACCCGGAAAATCACAGCGGGCTGTTCCGAATGCCGGCGCAAAAAGCGTATCTCCGACGAATGCCGCGTCCTCGACCAAATAGGTGACGCTATCGCCCGTGTGCCCGGGTGTTTCCATGACACGAATCTGCAACCCGCCCAGGTTGATGATGTCTCCTTCAGCCAAAAGGCGGTCAAACTGGCTGCCATCGGTTTGAACATTGCTCATATTGAAAACTTTTGAGAAATTTTCCTGTACGGCACAGATACCGCGACCACAGGCAGTTTTCGCCCCCGTTCTCTGTTTAACCAGATCCGCGGCCGTTAAGTGATCCGCATGAGCGTGTGTTTCCAACACCCACTCGATGCGCCAACCTGCTTGATTTGCAACCTCCAATACCTCTTCGATAAAGGCGCTGTCCGCTATGCCGCTGACTGGGTCGAAAACCCAGACGGGATCAATGATGGCTGCTGACTTGCTGGCCGGTTCAGCGAGCAAGTGGGTCCATGTACCGGAATCCGGTTCATAAAAAGAATTGATTTGCATATCCAGAGAGTGTTCCGATTCTTACATGAGTGAACCCTTATTAAGATATTTGTAATTTAGATAAATTGCAAATAGAATTCAGTCAATGACTGATGCAAGAAAAACCGATGCTGTTTCGAGCCTGGACCTGGAGGCCATGAGACGCAATGCCACGGACGCCGTGAACCTGCTAAAGGGTCTTGCCAATGAAAGCCGCCTGATCATTATGTGCGTGCTTTCGGAGGGGGAGGTATCCGTTGGTGAACTGAATCAGCGCATCAAACTCAGCCAGTCCGCACTGTCTCAGCATCTTGCCGTGCTACGCGAGCAGGGCCTGGTCCAGACCCGGCGTGAAAGTCAGACCATATACTACCGCCTGGCCGATACCGCAGCCATGACCATCATTGAATTGCTGCATGACGTTTACTGCGAGGTCAAAGTGACCGACTGACCTTTATTTTCCAATACAAAAGCTGGAAAAAATCTCGCCCAAAAGGTCATCAGGCAACATTTCGCCGGTAATTTCTCCCAATGACCGGTGGGCCAGGCGCAGCTCTTCGGCCAGCAACTCTCCCGCCGCACTCTCTTCCATGACCTGTTGTCCCGCCAGCAGGTGCTTATTGGCGCGCTTGATAGCATCGATGTGCCGTTGGCGGGCGGAAAAACTGCCTTCGGCACGGTCTGTTGCACCAACAGCTTCACGAATTCTGTGCCTGAGATTATCAAGCCCCCGCCCGGTTTTGGCAGATATCCATACCTGTCCCGCCTCGTTTTCCTGCTCAATTACCGCAAGTTCGCGTGGTGCAAGCAAATCCGTTTTATTGGCAACGACGATGCAGGTGGTGTCTGGTGCAAGCTCCTCAAGCAGGCCTGCTTCACCCGCCAGAATATGGCGCGCATCCTCGATCAACAGAATGATATCCGCGGTTTGGAGGGTCTGGCGTGCCCGCCGGACGCCTTCCGCTTCGATCAGGTCGCTGGTTTCGCGAATGCCGGCCGTGTCAGCGACGTGTACCGGAATGCCATCCAGATCGATCTGTTCACGCAACACGTCGCGGGTTGTTCCGGGAAACTCGGTCACGATCGCCCTATCCTGGCCGGATAACGCGTTCAGCAAACTGGATTTACCCGCGTTGGGCCTGCCTATGATCGCCAGGACAATCCCATCACGCAAAAGACGCCCCTGGCGCGCCCCTTCCAGTAATCTGGCCAGGCGCTGGATAACACCGCGAACACGCTGAACCACATCGCTTTCTGCCAGAAAATCGATTTCTTCGTCCGGAAAGTCGATTGCAGCTTCCACGAAGACACGCAGAGCGGTGAGTTCCTCACGCAGTTCATTCACCTGGGCTGAAAAGACACCCTGCAGGCTGCGTTGCGCCGCCCGCGCCGCCGCTTCAGACCCCGAGTCGATCAAGTCTGCTATGGCTTCAGCCTGAACCAGATCAATTTTATCGTTGAGGAAGGCCCGCTCTGAAAACTCGCCCGGCCGGGCCGAACGGGCGCCAAGAGAGATGACCCGCTGCAACAGGCGTTGCAGAACATAGCTTCCACCATGACCATGTAACTCAAGAACATGTTCACCGGTAAACGAATGCGGTTGCGGAAAATAAAGTGCAATTCCGGAGTCGATCGGCTCATTGCCTGAATCAAGAAAATCACAAAATGTGGCAAAACGGGGCCGGGGCAGCCGTCCTGTGATCAGGCGCGCGATTTCCGGAACCCGGGGTCCGGATACACGAACGATTCCCAGACCACCGGCGCCGGGTGGTGTAGCCACCGCACAGATCGTCTCGGAGTATCCTTTCGAGTTTCCAGTTTTGCCGTCCATCATGACGACTCAGCTTACCTAACCTTAATCAGCCTTGGCGATTTTGCGCGTGATGTAATACTGCTGCGCCAGCGAAAGACCCGCATTCGTCGCCCAGTACAGCACCAGGCCCGCAGGGAAAAATGCGAACATGATTGAAAAAACAATCGGCATCATGGTCATCATTTTCTGTTGTAGCGGGTCCATGCCCACCATCGGCGTAAGCCGCTGGGTGGCAAACATGAAAGCGGCATTCAACAACGGAAGAATGAAATAGGGATCCCGCACGGAAAGGTTATCAATCCACAGGATAAAGGGTGCTTGCCGGAGCTCAACTGACTCGAGTAGTACCCAGTAAAGCGCAATAAAGATTGGAATCTGAACCAGTATCGGAAGGCACCCACCCAAAGGATTCACTTTCTCTTTCTTGTACAACTCCATCATGGCCTGGCTCATGCGCTGCCGGTCGTCGCCATAACGTTCTTTGAGCTGCTCGATCCGGGGTTGCAGTTTGCGCATCCTCGCAGTGGAGCGATACTGAGCTTCAGTGAGCTTGAAAAAGGCCGCCTTGATCAGAATGGTCAAAATGACAATTGCCCAGCCCCAATTTCCGACAAAACCGTAAATCTTGGCGAGCAGCCAGAAAAGCGGTTTGGAAAATATCGTGAAAATACCGTAATTTACGGTGTGTTCAAGGCCGGGGGCAACCTCCGGTAGCTCATTTTGCAGTTTGGGCCCAAGGTACAACCGGCTGCTGAATTCGGTTTTTCCACCGGTGATTGCCTCGCGGGGTGGGGATACACTCCGCGCAATGTATCTTGGCCAGCCCTCACCCTCAATGGCGACCGTAGAATAACTGGACTCTTCTTCTCCTGGTGGGATCCAGGCGGCGAAAAAGTAATGCTGGATCATGGCCAACCAGCCGCCCCGGGTCGTTTTATTGAAAGGATCATCCGCTATATCGTCGAAATCTACTTTCTCGAATTTATCCTCCGGATTGTAGAACCCTATTCCGACAAAACTGTAGCGGCCTGGATTGGTAAATCCGACGGAGTCCTCGTCAGCAGGAATCGAGCGTTGCAACTGCTCATAGCGGCTTCCCGACCAGGTTTCACCGCTTTGATTGCTCACTTCGTGAATAACTTCCACCTGGTAGGCGCCTGGCCGAAATATGAAGGTTTTGGTTACTTCTACGCCACTTTCCGATGTCCAGTTGAGGGGGACCTGTAACTCCCCTGCGCCCTCAGACAACTGGTATTCCATCTGGCGGGACTGGTATCGACTGGTATGATTTGGTGAATCCTGGCGTGAGAGCAACCCTGACTGGGCAATGAACATGTCGTTGCCCTGGTTGGACAGAAGGTCGACTATATTATCGGGTTGATCCAGCGTAACCGGGTAGTCCAGAAGCAAAGCGGAAACAACCGTACCTCCTACCAGATCGATATCGACCTCGAGAACGTCTGTTTTTACCTTAATGACGGGGTTTTCCGCCTTCACAACCGGAGCCTCGCCGCCGGCAGCCAGCGGTTCCTGCTGTTCAACGGGTTCTGGCAGGTCTTTGGCGGCGGCGGAGACACCGGTTGGCGTGGAAGGTACGTCCAGTGTATCGCTTGCGGGCTGAGCCTGTGTTGCGGGGGTTTGGGGCGTGGGCCCATAGTCCTTTTGCCACTGGACCCAAATCATGTAGCCCAGAAAAACCAGGCCAATAATCAGTACCGGTCTAAGATTTCCCATCTGTATTATCCTTCAAGCTGTCTTTCCAGCCTTGACCAGTGATCCTGCAATGAACGGGTTAGTCGACTATTGCATATGGTGGCGGTTTCCCTCCGGGGCAATACGACGATATCAAGGTTGGGGCAGTCCACTGAACACCAGTGCCTAAAACTTTCTCGTATCACCCTTTTTATACGGTTTCTGCCCACCGCGCGTTTGTCTACCTGGCGTGAAACAGCCATTCCAAGGCGTGGGTGTTGTTTGTCGTTAGTGCGGGCCAGAACTTTGAAACAATGATCTGAAGAGACGACAGGGTTTTTAAAAACCCTTTTAAATTCAGTGGGCTTGGTCAGTTTTCGTTTGCGTGAACATTCCGCACGAGACATGTTTTTTCTGTCTGGGGCGGTCTTGGTTGTGATTCTGCTGCCTGTTCGCTATCAGGCAGACAGGCGCTTTCTTCCCTTTGCCCTGCGGGCCTTGATAATAGCCCGGCCGGCACGGGTCGACATGCGTGAACGGAAACCGTGTCTGCGTGCGCGCTTCAGGAGGCTTGGCTGAAATGTACGCTTCATTTCTCTAGTCCTTCAAAATTTCATTATAAAAACCGGCCCTGTCCTGCTGATCGGTTTCATTGAGTCCTCAACGATACCCGCATGCTAAAGTGACCGACAAAAGAGGACAATTGTAACGTTTTTAGCGTGCTCAAACAAGAAGGCATTGAATGAATTTTATTGGTGTGGTCAAGTTATCCACAGCAGGTTAGACTTGTCCATCCGGGCCTGCAGACATAGTTCAAAGGCAATATGACAACAACTCGAAGATAAACTTCCGGAATGTCCCAAAAATACTGGCAAACCTGCTTGAAACATCTGGAGCGTGAGCTCCCGGCGGAAGATTTCAACACCTGGATCCGTCCGTTGCAAATCAAAACCTCCAAGGGCCGCACCGTTCTGTTGGCCCCAAACGAGTATGTTCGCGACTACATTTCTCTGAATCACCTGGAAAGAATCCGGGATATCTTTGAACACCTGGGCGCCACCAGAGGCTCCGTCGTCGCCGATGTGAGCAGGCAGGGCGGCGTAAGATCTCCGGTCAACCCTCCCCAGTCAAAAACCAACAGCCACCAAACCGGTCTGGACAAAAGATATTTGTTCAAGAATTTCGTACAGGGTAAGTCGAATGAACTCGCTTATGCGGCTGCTCAACAGGTCGCCAAAAAACCGGGTACTGCCTATAACCCTTTGGTGATATACGGCAGTACCGGTCTGGGCAAGACTCACCTGCTTCACGCCGCAGGCAACCTGGTTTACAAACGACGTCCCGAATCAAAGGTCATTTATCTGGGCTCGGAGCAGTTCGTGAGTGAAATGATCAACGCTCTTCGCGGAGATCGTATAGAGGCGTTCAAGCGGCACTATCGTACAGCGAGTGCGCTGCTCATTGACGACGTCCAGTTTTTCGCGGGAAAGGAACGCACGCAGGAGGAATTTTTCCATACTTTCAATGCTTTGCTGGATAGCCAGCAACAAATCATTCTAACCTGCGACCGCTACCCCAAGGAGGTCGATGGTATCGAAGCACGCCTTAGATCGCGCTTCGGCTGGGGGCTGACCGTGTCGATTGAGCCACCCGATTTCGAAACACGCGTGGCCATATTGATGAACAAGGCCCAGGAGCGGGGAGTCATTATTGAAGAGCCTGTCGCCTACCTGATCGCTCGTAGAGTACGATCCCACGTACGCGACCTTGAAGGCGCGCTTAACACGCTGTTTGCAAACGCCCGGTTCACCGGCCGGTCAATCACTGAAGGGTTTGCACAGGAGGTCTTAAGGGAGCTTTTTCACGTTCACGATCGCCTGATAACCATTGAGAATATTCAAAAAGCGGTGGCTGAATATTACAAGCTCAGAGTATCTGACCTGTTATCACCCAGGCGGCCCAGAACGATCGCCCGGCCAAGGCAGGTCGCCATGGCCCTGTGTAAGGAAATGACCCAGCACAGTCTGCCTGAAATCGGTGATGCCTTCGGCGGGCGGGATCACACTACTGTCCTGCATGCCTGTCGTAAGGTCGAGGAGTTGTGTGAAACGGACGGCCGAATCCGGGAGGATAAAGCAAAGTTGGTGCGGCAGTTAACAGCATGATGAAGCGGAACGGGATAACATGGTGCAAAAGCCCTGCGAAAGCTGTGGATAATCGTTGGAAGCCGAATGCAGCTTATTTTACCCACAGGGTTTAAACAGCTTTCAGATTGATTTATGCTTGCTTTTTTTATCAATAAAGATTTGTTTTTAAACAAAATAATTGACTTACTAAGTTATCCACCGTGGTTATTATTACTACTGTTCTTATATTTAAAGAATATAAATAATCATTGAAAGGAATGCGTATATGAAATTCAGTATTCAACAGGAAACCCTCCTGCAACCGATCAATCAGGTCGTCGGGGTCGTTGAGCGACGTCAAACCCTGCCGGTACTGGCCAACTTCCTGGTTTCTGCCAGAGGAAACCGCTTGTCCATTACGGGGACCGATATGGAGGTGGAGTTGGTGGCTTCTGTTGAAGCTGATGTCCAGGCAGAAGGCGAAACGACAGTACCCGCCCGAAAGCTCGTTGAAATTGTAAGAAAACTGCCAGAAGGGGTAAAAATTACCGCAACCCTGGAAGGGGATAAGCTACTGTTTTCATCGGGCAGGGGCCGCTACACACTCTCCACACTGCCGGCTACCGAGTTTCCCGCTACCGATCAGGTAGAAACCCTAGAAACTGTTAAAATACAAGAAGTTGAATTAAAAAAACTTATCGATAAAACATCATTTTCAATGGCAAACCAGGACGTCCGATACTATCTCAACGGGTTGCTGTTCGAATTTCATGATGGCTCTCTAACCACCGTTGCAACGGACGGGCACCGCCTTGCCGTTTGTGACTCGGCCTCCGATCTGGGCGTGGCACAGGACCGGCAATTGATCATTCCCAGGAAAGGAGTGCTGGAGTTGTCCAGAATGCTCTCGGACAGCGAAGACTTGGTTGAGCTGGCTCTTGGGAAGAACCATGTCCGCCTGGTCAAGGGAAGTGTGATTTTTACCTCCAAATTGATCGACGGCCGCTTTCCCGATTACCAGGCAGTGATACCGAAGGGGACCGATCGTCATATCAGTCTTGACCGGACCAGTTTCATGCTGGCACTGCAAAGAGCATCCATTCTTTCAAATGAAAAATACCGCGGTGTCCGTCTCGAGGCGGCCTCCGGCTCGGTAAAAATTGTCGCTCACAACCCCCAACATGAAGAGGCGGTAGAAGAACTTGAGGCCGAACTGAATTTTGACCAAATCGCCATTGGCTTTAACGTAACCTATCTACTGGATGCCCTGAGTGCGATTGAGGGTGATTCAGTCGTGATGGCGCTGAAGGATGCCAACAGCAGTTGTCTTATTTCCAGTGAGGCCGGTGGCAATGACAAACACGTCGTAATGCCGTTAAAACTCTGACTGAAAAGGTTTTTTAAGTGATTGTCAGTCGTGGAGCTGGCAGACCAGGGTATTGAAGCTTGTCGGCGACCCCTTGTTAATCAAAAAACTCAAAATTGAAAATTTCAGGAATCTGGTCGAGGTGGAAATCGAACCTGATTATGAGCTCAATTTTTTTAATGGCGCAAACGGCGCTGGGAAAACCAGTGTCATAGAGTCCATAGTCGTACTGTCACGGGGGCGGTCTTTTCGTACAAACCAGTCAGGCGAGTTGGTTGGCCCGGAACAGAAAACTTTTCGCGTATATGCTGAGACGTCAGGCGCGGAGCGCGGAGATCAACGCTTGGGCCTGGAGCGTTCGGGAAATCATTGGAGGGCGCGAAAAGACGGCCAGGAGCTTTCTCAACTCAGTCAACTGACAAGAAGCATGCCTTTAATGTTGATGGAGCCCAACAGCCACCTGCTGGTCAGTGGTACCCCGGAAATTCGTCGCAAATACATCGATTGGGGCATGTTCCACGTGGAACAACAGTTTCTGGACACCTGGCGGCGTTACTCCAAAATTCTAAAACAGCGTAATGCCGCACTACGTTCCAGGCAAGAAACCCTGCTGGATAGTCTGGATGAGGTCATGTCGGAGTCGGGAACCCGGCTGACCCGGTTGAGAAAAGACCACTTCACTGAAATATCTGGAATTATTCAAAGCCTGTTAGGCACACTGAGTAAGGACTTGTCCGGTGTGGATATGGAATATGAACCGGGGTGGAGAGGAGAAAGCCTTAAAGAAGCCCTGTTGTTGAGCAGAGAGAGAGATCTGGAGCGGGGTATGACCTGTTTGGGTCCGCACCGGGCGGACATATCATTGAAGTGGCGCAATACGGTGGCCCGGGCTATTCTTTCCAGGGGGGAGCAAAAAATTTTATCAGCGGCGTTACTTATATCCCAGGCCATAATTCTGTCCCAGCACGGTGATAAACCGTTAATCCTTCTGGACGATCTTGCTTCAGAGTTTGACGAAAAGCATTTTGAAGCTGTCCTCGAGCAAGCCCTTTCTTGTGGGGGGCAGGTTTGGGTAACGGGGGCGAGGGGGCAAGAAACAATCCACGGGCATAAAGTGTTTCACGTGGAACATGGGCGGGTGAGGGAAGTGCTATAATTAAGCCTTGCAAAAGGGTGTAAACGCACCCATTTTAAATCAGCCGTTTCTCTCTGTAACAAGAACAAATAATTCACTATTTCAAAAGGCTATGAACCCGACCAGAGGGTCGAGACCGCTCATGAGCAAAACAGACTACGATTCCAAAAATATCAAGGTCCTAAAAGGCCTTGACGCTGTTCGAAAAAGACCCGGTATGTACATTGGGGATACCGATGATGGCACCGGCCTTCACCACATGGTGTTCGAGGTGGTGGATAACTCAATAGATGAAGCCCTGGCGGGTCATTGCGACGCGATCAAGGTTACCATCCACGCTGATGACGCCCTTAGTGTTGAGGATAATGGGCGTGGTATTCCGGTAGACATACACGAGGAAGAGGGGGTGTCAGCCGCCGAGGTCATTATGACGGTGCTTCACGCGGGCGGAAAATTTGATGATAACTCCTACAAAGTTTCCGGTGGGCTCCATGGGGTGGGCGTTTCTGTCGTAAATGCCCTGTCCGAAGACCTCGAGCTTAGGATTAAACGCGAAGGGCATGTATATCGGCAGAAATACCATATGGGTGTTCCGGAGAAAGCGCTGCGCGTCACGGGTGAAAGCAAAGATACCGGAACCCGTATTTATTTCAGACCCAGCCACGATGTTTTTAGTGATGTTGTTTTTCACTATGACATACTCGCCAAGCGCTTGAGGGAGTTAAGTTTTCTTAATTCCGGCGTGCGGGTCGAGTTGCTCGACGAGCGTAGCGGCAAAACCGATGTATTCGAGTACAAGGGCGGAATCAGGTCGTTTGTCGAACACTTGGGGCGGAACAAGAACCCCCTTCACTCCACCGTCATGCATGTATCAGACGAATCCAAGGACACCGCGGTAGAGGTGGCGATGCAGTGGACGGACTCCTACCAGGAAACGGTGTTTTGTTTTACCAACAACATACCCCAGAAAGATGGGGGTGCTCACCTTGCCGGCTTCAGAGCGGCACTGACGCGCACCATTAACAATTACATCGAAGAATCCGGCATAGCAAAGAAAGACAAGGTTTCCACGACAGGTGATGATGCGAGAGAAGGGTTGATTGCGGTTTTGTCTGTCAAGGTTCCTGACCCCAAGTTTTCATCGCAAACCAAAGACAAGCTGGTTTCTTCGGAAGTAAAGCCGGTTGTGGAATCCTCTGTTTCCAGTCATTTAAGAGATTTCCTGTTGGAAAACCCAGCGGAAGCCAAAACGATTACCGCAAAAGTGGTGGAGGCGGCAAGGGCCAGGGAGGCGGCACGCAAGGCGCGTGAGATGACGCGCCGAAAAGGCGTTCTTGATATTGCGGGATTGCCCGGTAAGCTGGCGGATTGTCAGGAAAAAGATCCGGCCCTTTCAGAAATTTTCCTGGTGGAGGGCGACTCCGCCGGAGGGTCAGCCAAACAGGGCCGGAATAGAAAATACCAGGCTATTCTTCCGTTGAAAGGAAAGATACTGAACGTTGAGAAGGCGCGCTTCGATAAAATGCTCGCTTCAGCAGAGGTCGGTACCCTGATTACCGCGCTGGGTTGTGGAATAGGGCGTGACGAGTTCGACCCGGACAAGCTTCGGTATCATCGAATTATTATCATGACTGACGCCGATGTCGATGGTTCACATATCAGAACGTTGTTGTTGACCTTCTTTTATCGCCAGATGAGGGAACTCATAGAGCGTGGCCACATTTATATTGGCCAGCCGCCACTTTATAAGATCAAGCAGGGTAAACAGGAGCATTATCTGAAAGATGATTCTGAGCTCAATGATTATCTGCTGGCCAGGGCCCTTGACGATGCGTCGCTGGTCTATGATCCCGATGCGCCGCCACTGAAGGGAGAGGCGCTCGAACAGATCATGCGGGACTTCCTGGCGGTCAACCTGACAATAGAGCGTTTAGCGAGAAGGTATGATGAGTTATTTTTAAATCAACTTCTTGATATAAAACGTTTTAATACTAATTGGGCCAGAAAAGAAGTGGAAGACTGGTGTGCGGAAATGGATACGAGACTGGGTAAGGTGAGTGCGCCCAGCGTGCGTTATGGCGTCAGGGTAATCCAGGGAGAAGAGGGTGACGAGGTGCTCTTCAGCAAAACCACGCATGGTGTCACAGTTGACAAACCGATCAAAGCCCACTTCTTCAAAGGGCCCGAATACCGTCTGATCGGCGGTCTTGCGGACACGCTGCAAGGCCTGATTCAGGATGGTGCTACCGTTCAAAGGGGAAAGGCCCGGGAAGACATATCTTCTTTCCGCGAGGCTTACTCGTGGCTGATGTCGGAAAGCAAAAAAGGCCGCAGCATTCAACGTTTCAAAGGGTTGGGCGAGATGAACCCCGATCAACTGTGGGACACTACAGTCAACCCTGAAACACGGCGTCTGTTGCAGGTTACCATTGAAGACGCAGTCGCGGCCGACCAGATATTCACGACACTGATGGGCGACGAGGTAGAACCTCGCCGTGATTTCATTGAGAAAAATGCGCTGGATGCCGCAAACCTGGATGTCTAGGTGTCGGCGGAGCTCCCGGACTTTGATTGTTTGGCCAGGTTTTTCAATTCACTGATCAAAGAAGCGTGTCTGTCGAGGAACTTCGCATGGATTCCCTCCCCTGAGGCTACTCTGACAAATTTTTTACTTGAGCTGAAAAGATAACAATTCCGGGCGGTTGTGGCGTATCGATCGATGATGTCATGAAGTGCCTGCTCGCGGTTCCGGCGCTGTGTCCAGGAGGATCTTGGCACATAATAAACCCCATCCAACACTCCGCCGGCGTCGAGCAACCGTTTTCTGATACTGTCCGGGCCAAGAAGAGCATCATCGGGCCCACCGTGTTCTCGCGTCCATCGATCGGGTTGCGGTGCGGTGGAAAGAAGTTGAAAACCCTGGCGGGTCAAGCGGGCCAGCAGACGGAACAGCTTGGCGCCGTCTTTACTGTCAGCGACCTCCAGAATGTCGTCTCTGCTGATCAGAAGCAATCGTGAATCAATCACTGCTCTATGCCAGGACCGAAAGGTCGGCAATCCGGTCAAAAAGTGATTTGACGCGGGTCAAAAGTGCTAACCGATTGTTTCTGAGGGCAACATCTTCATCCATGACCATCACGGCGTCGAAAAAGTTATCCACGGGATCTCTCAGGCCGGCCAGCAATTTCAGACTGGCCTGGTAATCGCTTCGTTCAAGCAGAGGATTCACCAACTTTTCCATGTTGATAATTTCGTCGAAAAGCAATCGTTCTTCGTCGAAAACCAATATATCCTCGTCAATTTGATTTGAAATATCCGTTTCTGATTTTCGCAGAATGTTGCCAATTCTCTTGTTTGCTGATGCCAGGCTTTCCGCTGACTCCTGACCCATAAATCCGGATAGTGCCTTTAGTCTTTCTTCGAGATCCGGCAGGGTGTCCCAGCCGGAATTGAAAACTGCACTGATCAGGGTGGCGCCATGTCCTTGCTCGCGGTAGTAATGCCTGAGACGCTCTATAACGAAATCTCGCACCTCCTGAAGCAGGGCGGGCTCAACCTCTACCTGGTCGGCAAGCTCTTCAGCTGCAATGGCCAGCAGTTGATTCAGAGGCAGGCCGATCTCCGCCTCGAGCAGAATCCTGACCAACCCGAGGGCGGCGCGGCGAAGGGCAAACGGGTCTTTGTTGCCGCTGGGGCGTAAGCCGGCAGCAAAGATCCCAACCAGGGTATCGACTCGGTCGGCAATACTGATGAGCCTGCCGGCCATTGAAGATGGAATATCATCACCGGCAAAACGCGGCAAATAATGCTCTCCAATGGCTTCAGCCACCTCATCCGCCTCTCCGGATGAAAGAGCGTAAATTTCCCCCATGACACCTTGTAGTTCAGGAAATTCACCCACCATTTGAGTCATCAAGTCACATTTCGCCAGACGGCCAGCCTGACCGGAAAAGCCCATATCCCCAACAACAATTTCTTCTAATCTCGCCGATATATTGGCTATTCTTCTTGATTTGTCACCAACAGTACCTATCTTCTTTTGAAATATCACACGATCGAGCAATGGTAAATAGGACTCCAGGGGTTCTTTTTTGTCCTGCTCCAAAAAAAATCGGGCATCTGCGAGCCGGGGCCGGATCACCCGCTCGTAACCCTCTCGAACAGACTGTGTCTGCGTGCTTTCAATGTTGGATATGGCAATGAACTGGTTGGTCACCCGGTCTGTACTGGTTTCGTCGCGCACCGGAAAAAATTTCTGATGATCCTGCATGCTGGCTATCAGCGCGGCATGCGGTACTTTCAGAAATTCCTCTTCAAATGAGCATGGAACTGCTACGGGCCACTCGACAAGATTATTGACCTCCTCCAGGAGCTCGCTGTCAATGTAGACATCAGGGTTCGCCTCCAACAACAATTCCCTGATGCGGGATTTTCTTTGCGCCTGGTCGGCCAGGACGCAGGCCTGTTCCAGAACATCCAGATAATCAGATGCACAGGCAAGGAGGTGCGGGCCTGGTGAATGGACGCGGTGACCACGTGTGTGGTTCGAGGCGTGTTGGCCCAGCAAGGAGCCGTTAAGAATGCGGCTTCCATGCATCACGACCAACCAGTGAACCGGCCTGATAAAGCTGAAATCATGGTTTGCCCAGCGCATCGGCCTGGGCACTGGCAAATGCCTGATGGCCTGTTCCAATATGGGAAAAATCAACTCTGCAAGAGGCTTGCCTGGCAGATGAACGCGGGTATGAAGCCACTCGCCCTTGTCTGTGGCAATTGTTTCGAGCTCGGAAACCTCCTTCCCCACTGACCTGGCAAAGCCGGTCGCGGCGCCGGTGGGTTTACCCTCGGAATCAAAAGCGGCACTGGTTGCCGGGCCACGGCGATCCTGACTCTGATCAGCTTGCCCGGATGCCACATTACGCAACAAAATGGCCAGGCGCCGGGGGCTGGAATAACTATGACTGTCACTCGCATCGAAAGATATATGATCTTTCTCGAGGCCGGAACACAGAGCATCGAAAAAAGCTTCCCGGATCTTATCCAGTACTTTGGGCGGAAGTTCTTCACAGCCAAGCTCAATCAACAGGTCGGCTTTTTCAATCAGTGTATCCGATTGTTTTTTCATGATTTTATGCTCCGACTCCGCTGTCTTCGAGAGCGGGAAATCCAAGCGCTTCGCGGCTGTTGTAGTAACTTTCTGCAACCCGGCGGGAAAGGTCCCGCACCCTCAGGATGAACCGTTGCCGCTCGGTGACGGAGATCGCCCTACGTGCATCGAGCAGGTTGAAAGTATGTGAGGCCTTGAGAACCTGCTCATACGCGGGCAGTGGAAGGTCCAGATCAACCAGCTTGCGCGCTTCTCTTTCACAGGTATCGAACCACTGGAACAGGGCTTCGGTGTCAGCGTGTTCAAAGTTATAGCGCGATTGTTCTACTTCGTTCTGATGAAAGACCTCACCATAGGTTACAGTTCGGCCTTTGTTCCGGGTCCAGACCAGGTCGTAGACACTGTCCACTTGCTGCAGGTACATTGCGAGGCGTTCGGCGCCATAAGTGATTTCCCCCATGACCGGCCTGCATTCAAGACCGCCGGCTTGCTGAAAATAGGTAAATTGAGTCACTTCCATTCCGTTCAGCCAGACCTCCCAGCCCAGGCCCCAGGCACCCAGTGTCGGAGACTCCCAATTATCCTCCACAAAGCGGATGTCATGGACATGAAGATCGATACCGACGGCTTCCAGCGATCCGAGATAGAGCTCCTGGAAGTTTTCCGGTGAGGGCTTCATCACGACCTGGTACTGGTAATAGTGCTGCAGCCGGTTGGGATTTTCACCATAGCGCCCGTCGGTGGGTCGCCGGCTGGGCTGCACATACGCTGCGCTCCAGGGCTCAGGGCCAATCGAACGAAGGAAAGTAGCCGGGTGAAAGGTACCTGCGCCGACCTCGAGATCAAGCGGCTGCACCAGTGCACAGCCCTGATCGGACCAGTAAGCCTCGAGTGTTTTTATAAAATCCTGAAAAGTCATTGCCATCAGCCGGGTTGGATACGGCGATAAGGAAACCGAAATTCGACCTTACGCCGGAAAATTCAAGCCAGCTAGTATAGCCGTTTCAGGAGGGTTCCGCGCTCTCTACAATGAAAATAACGCCGTCGACTCCGGTGACGCGCACAGGCGTACCTGCCGGTAGATCAGGGCCCTTGACCCGCCAGGTGGAGTCATCAACCTCAATCTTGCCGATGCCGTTGACGATAGCGTGATCCAGGGTAAATACCCGCCCCGTGTACTGTTGCCCCCTTTGATTCAAAAGCGGCTGGTCGGAAA
Source organism: uncultured Lysobacterales bacterium (assembly GCA_937924405.1). Lineage (GTDB taxonomy): Bacteria > Pseudomonadota > Gammaproteobacteria > Xanthomonadales > SZUA-36 > JAHEFT01. The sequence continues at coordinate 30,814 of CALDVW010000043.1, read as the reverse complement.
CCGGGGGATGTTGTTCCCGGTAACGCCGCCAGGCCAGCACCGCAACAACGGAAAGCATGCCGAACAGAACGAGTTGAGCCTCAATCGGGATGTTGGGAAACACCAGCAGCAGGAATCCTACGGCGGCGGCGGAAAAGCCAAGCCACAGGAAAAAGAAAACGGGTGAGGTCAGCTCCAGGATGAGCAGCATGCCTGCCAGGATCCACCAGTGCCAGAATACGATATGTTGCAACCAATCCATCACGCTGCCCTCACTGGCTGTCGTCCTTACTGAATGCCTGTTTTGCTACTTCAGTGATACCTGCCAGGCTGGAAAGAATGCCGGTGGCTTCCATCGGCAGCAGCAAAGTCTTGGTGTTTGTTCCAGTTGCAAAATCACTCAGTGCTTCAACATACTTTTGCGCCACGAAATAGTTCACGGCCTGGATATCGCCGCTTGCAATCGCTTCAGAAACCATTGAGGTGGCGCGCGCTTCGGCCTCAGCCAGTCGTTCCCGGGCCTCAGCATCGCGGAAAGCAGCCTCCTTGCGGCCCTCTGCTTGCAGGATTGCAGCCTGCTTCAGGCCCTCAGCTTCCAGAATTTCGGCTTGACGCGTACCCTCGGCTTCGAGAATGGTCGCCCGTTTTTCACGCTCGGCTTTCATCTGTCTGGCCATTGATTCCACCAGGTCCCTGGGTGGGCTGATATCCTTGATCTCGATTCGGGTCACCTTGACACCCCAGGGCGTAGTCGCTTCATCGACCACCATTAACAACCGGGCGTTGATGTCGTCACGCTTGGAAAGTGCATCATCCAGATCCAACGAACCCAATACCGTACGAATATTCGTCATCGTGAGGTTCAGGATCGCATGTTCCAGGCGAAATACTTCATAGGCGGCCTTGGCTGCATCCAGCACCTGGAAAAACACGACTCCGTCTACGGTCAACAAGGCGTTGTCTTTTGAAATCACTTCCTGCGACGGCACATCCAGCACACGCTCCATCATGTTGACCTTGTGACCGACGCGGTTCACAAATGGAATGATGAAATGAAAGCCGGGGCGCATCGTTGACTGGTAACGGCCAAATCGCTCGAGTGTATATTCGTAACCCTGGTGCACGATGATGACTGCGGTGCGAACGACAGTAATGCCGAGTACGGCCGCAACGACCGCCCAAATCAATACGCTGTCTAACATGGTGACCTCCGCAACTGGCAATAAGCAGTTCCTGAACCCCCTTTGATGCCTTGTGGTTGCAGGAATTTTCTCCCATTGAAAAGATAGCAGAAGGACTGGCAAACGGAATGCGCCAAAAGTCACGAAATGAGAAGATTGACGCACTTAGACTACCCGGGTGAGGAAATTACCGGATGAGCCGCAACAAAATGCTCTATGGCTCTCTCCGGTCACGCTGGAAAAACAGCAAGTGGCTGGCTGAGGTATGCGCCCTGGCGGAAACGAAGTTGCGCGATCATCGGCATGGAGACCTGCCCCGGTGGCGTGCGGCGCTTGACGCCTTACCCCAAGTCCGGGCCGGCGCCTTATTGAACCAGCCGGCTCCGGAGCTGGGTTGCAGCGTTTCGGACCAGCACGGCTTGCGGGAGGCCCTGATGGAGCTGCACCCCTGGAGGAAGGGCCCCTTGTGCCTGGGTGGCCTGACCCTGGATACCGAGTGGCGTTCAGACTGGAAGTGGGGGCGGCTGGCGCCGCATATCGACCTGCATGGGCAGCGCGTTCTAGATATCGGCTGCGGTAACGGCTACTTCGGTCTGCGCATGCTGGGGGCCGGTGCAGAATTGGTCGTCGGCATCGATCCGACCTTGCTTTATGTCATGCAGTGGCTGGCTTGCCGTCATTTTTCAGGCGGTATTCCGAATTACGTACTGCCTCTGGGTATAGAAGAGCTACCGGAAATCGCCGTGGATCTGGACACGGTGTTCAGCATGGGTGTGCTCTATCACCGCAAAGATCCGGCACATCATTTACAGCGAATCCACTCCCTGCTGAAAACCGGCGGCAGCATGGTATTGGAGACCCTGGTGCTGCCAGAGGGTATGGAGGAAGATTTACTGGTACCGGATAGCCGCTATGCCCGAATGCGCAACGTCTGGGCCATTCCCGGCACGGATTGTCTGCTGCAATGGGTAGAGGAGGCGGGTTTTGAAAATATTGAAGTGGTGGACGTGACGCCCACCACTTCCCTGGAACAGAGAACCACGGACTGGATGCGGTTCGAATCACTCGAACAAGCCCTTGACCCCTCGGATACGTCTCAGACCGTGGAGGGGTTGCCGGCGCCTGTTCGGGCCATCGTTATCGCCAGGAGCTAGCCGGAGCAATCCAGCTCGTGATGGCCTCCACCGCGGCGTCCTTTCCCGTTATCAGTATTCCCAACAGGTAAAGAACCTGAGAAAAAACTGTACACGGCTTCCGGTGGGCTCGACCTGATAGAGTCAGTTTACGGTATGGGTTACCGCTATATTTGAGTGCCTGAAGGAACCGGTGCGGTTTTCCTACAAAAAACTGCGAAATATACTACTGATCAGTACCTGATATTTCGTCTATTCTCTGGCCATGCGAGTCATATCCTCAGTTGTGATAATCATCTCTTTGTTTGGTTTTACGATCATTGAAAATCTTTCGGCGGACAGTTACCGTTGCGGCCGCAAGCTGATCAGAACAGGCGATTCCAGCCGCGACGTCATCAGGGTTTGCGGTGAACCCGGTTACAAGGACAGGGGTTACGCAAAAATCAAAATCGAAGGCGTTCTTCAGAAAACACGGGTTGAACGCTGGTATTACCAAAAAAGCAAACGCAGCCTGGAACGGGTGATACTTATTTACCGTGGCGTTGTTGCCGGAATCAAGGTTGGTACGCGGGACTGATCTGCCACCTGGTGCCGGGAAACGAGACGCCGTTAATGACTGAATACCTTCAGATTTATCAGTGGGATAACTTCCTTCCATGGAAACTGCGGTCCGGGGTCCATTTTTCGATTTACAAATACAGACGGGTTGTCTGTCGAGGGTATCCGTGTCCTGTCGAGATCTTCATGCCCCGCGATCCACTGCAACGAAGGCAGCTGCACGCTTAACCGGTTAATAAGACCGATCAGGCTGTTTAACTGCGGCAGGGTATAGCGTTCTGTCATTTTCTGTTGGCGGGAATCGAACCATGATGGGTAACGTCCTCTGTTATCGAGTTCGATCCCGATGCTGCGTTCATTGAAACCCCGGACATGATGGGCAACCCGGTCCTCTGGAACCCATTGTTCAATCCCCCCATTCTGTTCTATGTAGTAATGTCCTGAATTTCCTGTGCCCGATTCAGGGTAATGAATCTCTTCACCGAATTTTCGTGCTGCAGTCCGGTCCGGTAATTCTGTGCAGTGAATAACGGCTAAATCTATGGTGGCAGGTTCTCTGGGCTTCAGCCGCGCAACGTAGGACAGATGATTGCGCACAATGACCGGTTCGATGGCTGAAAGCGGCCGTTCAGAAAAGGGGCTCACCTTGCTTATCCTTCCTGCAGCAGTCTTCCCAGATCGATAATCGCCGCATTGGCGCGAGCGATGTAATTGGCCATGATCAGAGAGTGGTTTGCGAACAGCCCGAATTGACTTCCGTTAAGCACCATGGGGCTATGCAGGGGCTCCTGTGTGGACTCAAGTTCCCGGATGATCTGTCGAAAGCTGACTGTCGCATTCTTCTTTCGAAGCACTTCCTCGAAATCCACTTCCATGGCATGAAGAAAGTGCACCAGCGCCCAGGCGGTTCCCCGGGATTCGTAGAAGATATCGTCAATTTGCGTCCATGGCGTCTTGACCATCAGCACACCGGGTGAGGCGGTAGACTGGCGCGCCTCGGGCTCGCCGGAAAGGTCGGTATTCAATCGAACCTGGCCTACGCTGGCAGATAACCGCTGGGACAGGGAACCCAGGCGTTTTTCCACGATCGAGAGCCAATCGGTGAGGTTATCCGCGCGAGCAAAAAACTGGGCTTCGGGTTCGGTCGGTGAAGACAGTCGGGTCAGGTATTTTTCAAGCGAATCGGCGGCCTTGGCATAGCGGCCTTCCGTATCCGGTGGAATCCAGCGCCCGCTGTCATAGTGAAAAAGCGGGTCTGCTTGGGCCAGGTCGGCATCTTCGGTGGATTGGGTCTGAGACCGGCTGAAATCGTTTCTCATCGCCCGGGCCAGGTCGCGGACCTGGGTGACTACACCGAACTCCCAGTTGGGCACGTTGTCGAGGAAAATCCAGGGCGGCATGATGTCGTTTGACATATAGCCACCGCGTTTGTGCAACAAAACATCAACCGTTTCAATCAATGTCGCGGTTGTTGTGTAGCCGGTTACCACCTGGTGACCGTGCTCCTGGGCATGCAGTGTGGCCCGCTCAACCGGGTTGAACGGTGGCGGTTCGTGATTGAGAAAAAACATCATCACTGCAGTGATCAGAAGCAAAGTTACGGGGATACCGATCCACAGTGCACGAGCTTTAGGCGATAGTTGACTGATCATGCTGTCAACATACCAGAAGGACAAGGCTTTCGCCTTGATCAGGAGCTGATTGGGGTCGGAATGATGGAAGCCTGGACGAGTGTATACAACTCCGAGACACTTTTGACGCCTGCGCCAATTATGGCCGCAGAGCCGCTTTGCAGGTCCACCAACAGGGCTTCGACGTTGTCAAAAGCGAGCATTTCCCGGTCAGCAACCTGTGTGTGGGGCATGTAGATGACCGTGACGGGCCCATTTTCTGTGTTCACAACCATGTGGACGCCCTTTCCGTCAGGTGTCGGGCAATACTTGATGACGCTCACGATCTCCGCGAAAGCCGGGGCCGCGCTCACATCAAATTTGGAGAGCACCGCCTGGACGTCGTTTGCGCTGCTGCCGTCAGCCATAACAACCATTTTATCGCCATCATGGCGGTAGTGGTCGACCAGGTATTCTTCGACCGATTCCCAACGATGATTCATTTTCCAGCCCAGCCCCGCTGCACCCACTGCGATCAGGACGCTGGCTGCCACGGCCATTGGCCACCAATTACGGCCGGCAGAGCGTTCTGGTGAATGTTCGGCCAGGGCCAGAATATCGTCGATCAGGCCCTCGGGAAGCGGGACAGAGGCGGCACGTTCGAGCTTTGCTTCGAAACGGTCTGCCGCTTCAGCTGCTTCCTTGAACTCCGGAGAAGAATGACGGGCGCGGAGAAACTCCGGATCCTCATTACGAGGTTCGGCTCCCAGCTTTCGTTTGAACTCAGAAAAGTTCATGGACATTTCCCGTTACTCCATCTTTACGCAGGCGCTGTTTCAACTGCTCGCGCGCCCTGAACAACTGTGTCATGACAGCACTTTTACTGATATCCAGCTGCTTGGAAATCTCCTCGCAGCTGTAACCAAGCACTACCTGCATCAACAGGGGTTCCCGGTATTTCGGCGCCAGCTTCATGATGCCCTGGCGCAATTGCTTGATTTCTGCCCGGTCATCAGGCTCCAGCTCTCTGTCATCGGGAACAACTACCGAATCCACATCTGTAAATTTCGGTACTTTACGCTCAAAAGTGCGGGCGTATTCCCGGCGCAGAATCGTAATCAGCCAGCTTTTCGCAGCCCCTGTATCATTTAGCTTGTCCAGCGCTTTCCAGGCCCTCAGGTAAGTTTCCTGCACCAGGTCCTTGGCAAGCGCGTCGTTGCCACATATCCACATGGCATAACGATAAAGATCGCTGCCATAGGCTTGAGCCAGCTGATTAAATTTCGCCTGACGGCCGGCTTCAGTGTTCATGACCGGCATTGGCAGAAAAATCTTGCAAAAATTTAACCTTTTTATTCACACTGATTCGAAAACCCCGCTTCGAAAAATGAGCCTGGCATGGGATATGCCCAGGGAAACACCGGGAACCATAACGTGTGCCGCGCGCCGCGCGCAACACTTGCCGGGGAATCGTGCGGTGTATCCACGGGAGAAAAGAATGCCGCTGCCGGTGACCTGGCTCAAATTCCTGCTGTTACTTATGGCACTTAATTGTTGAGTCATGAATGCGCACTCTTTCGCTTGATGCTAAACGCCTTAGGCCTTACTCTTGGGCGTTTATTGCGTGACGCTAAATTGGGCCGGGGGCCTGCAAATGAATATGAATTTTGATCAAGCGCGTTTCAATATGGTCGAGCAGCAAATAAGGCCATGGGAAGTGTTGGACAGCAAGGTCCTGTCACTTTTGGAGTCGATCCAGCGGGAAGATTTCGTTCCGGTCCGTTACCGGAAGCTGGCTTTTGCTGATTTCGCCATTCCACTGGATTGCGGGCAGGCCATGATGCGGCCGAAGATTGAAGCCCGCATGCTGCAGGCGCTCGATCTCAAGGAAGATGAGACGGTTCTGGAAATCGGCACCGGCAGCGGTTTCATGACAGCTTGCCTTGCGACATTGGCGAAACGCGTCGTCAGCGTGGAAATATTCGGGGAACTTCACGAAGAAGCTGCCCAGAAACTTGACGACAAGCAGATCAGGAACGTTGAGTTGTTCACCGGAGACGTGATGCGTGGCTGGCAACCCGAGCAGGCGCACGATGTGGTCGTTGTAACCGGATCAGTACCCGAGATTCCGGAAGCGTTTCGCGGCTGGGTCAACCCTGGCGGACGGATGTTCATCGTCAGTGGCAAATCACCCGCCATGGACGCTCAGTTACTGACCCGCCTGGATGTTACCGATTGGACACAGGAAAGCCTGCTGGAAACCGACCTTCCCAGGCTGGTAAACGCCGAGCCGCAACCGAAGTTCGAATTTTGATGGAGTCATTTATGTCGACAAAGTGGAAACTGATTTGCCTGGTTAGCGGGGGACTGTTCATTACATCTCCAGCCATGGCCGTAGATCTCGTCGGCGTTCATGACCTGGCGTCGAAAAGCGATCCCCGCCTGCAGGCTGCTGAATTCCGGCGTGATGCAACCGGCGAAAACCGCAAAATAGCTCGCGCCAACCTGCTGCCCCAGATAAACGCTGGTGGAAACTGGTCCTGGGGTGAGACCAGCACCAAGATAGCAGGTCAGGACCTGCCGGATCAGGACACGGAAACCACCATATACGAGGCGTCCCTTGTTCAGAGCCTTTACCGGCAGGCGAATTACGAGTCACTGGATATCGCCCGCGGGCAGATCACCCAGGCAGACGCCATCTATGAAATCGCCTACCAGGATTTTTTGCTCAGGGTGTCCGAGACTTACTTTCTCACGCTGACGCTGATTGATGGCGTGACCTTTGCCGAGGCAGAGGAAAAAGCCTTTCAGCGCCAGTTCGAACAGGCCGAACAACGCTTTGAAGTAGGCCTCACGGCCGTGACCGATGTACACGAGGCAAGGGCCAGCTACGACAACGCGCGGGCCCGTGCCATCGTGGCCCGCAATGACCTGGCGGACGCCAAGGAAGCCATTCGCCAACTGACGGGTGAGTATTTCGAGGAATACGACACATTGCAGGAAGTTTTGCCACTGGTTGAGCCCGATCCCGTCAATGCGGATAATTGGGTGGCTATGGCTTTGCAGAGCAACCCGGCGGTGCTTTCCGCCCGTTCCGGGGTTGACGTAGCCGATGCCAATATGCGCCTGGCCCGTTCCGGCTATTTTCCCACGCTTGATCTGTTAGGTACGGTAAACCGCTTTGAAAATGACAAATACCGTTTCTTCGACCCGATCGAAGGCGGAATTCTGAATTCCACTCTTCGATCTGACGATTCAAATATCCGGTTGGTGCTGAATGTTCCCATTTACCAGGGCGGCCGCGTCAACGCACAAACCCGCCAAGCGAGGCTTCTGCTGGATGCGACCGGGCAGGACCTCGACGACGTTCAGCGCACCGTTATTCGCGAAGCCCAGAACTCTTACCGGGCCGTGTTGGCCGGTATCCAGGAAGTGCAAGCATTCGAACAAGCGAGTATTTCAGCCGAAAGTGCACTCGAGGCGACCCAGGCGGGTTTCGAAGTGGGGACCCGGACCATCGTTGATGTATTGATCGCGGAACAAAGAAAATACCAGGCGCAACGGGATAACTCGGTAGCGCGCCATGCCTACATCATTCGACACCTTCGTCTTAAAAGCGTGGCCGGGTTGTTGAATTCCGATGACCTGAGCGTCGTCAATCAACTGCTAGAGTAAAAAAGACAGTCCTGCAGTTCGCCTCAACCGTCTGCGGATGGCGGGCGATCTGAAGCCCCAAGCAGGTTCTTCGTGATGTCCAGGGTGTGCTCGAGTGCGCCCTGATTACTTGCAACCAGTTTTGAACCGGCCAGGCCCATGCTGTCCCGAAGTTCGGGTTCGCTGAACAACCGGCACACGGCCGCCTCGAGAGCGTTCTCATCCGCAACCCTCATGGCAGCATGAACGTCAAGTAATTGCTGCGTTATGTCCTTGAAATTGAAAGTATGCGGCCCGACCAGCACCGGTTTTGACAGGGCGGCCGGTTCCAGTACGTTATGGCCGCCGATCGGGTCGAAGCTGCCGCCCACAAAGGCCACGTCACAAGCAGCATAATAACGAAGGAGTTCTCCCATGGCGTTGATCACGAAACACTGCGTGGTTCGCGGGCAACTGACGCCGTCACTCCTCATGGATACGCTCAGCCCGGCCGCGCGCGCCAACTGGGCGGCCCGGCCAAAACGTTCTGGATGGCGTGGCACCAGCACCAGCAGCGCGGTCGGGAAGGCGTCAAGAATCGCCTGGAAGGCTCCTACAACGGGTGCTTCATCGCCCTCATGTGTACTCCCCGCCAGCAACACGAGACGGTCTGTACCCCAGGCCAACCGGATGGAATCTCCCTGTTCCATCAGGCTGGGCGGCAGCCTGAAGTCGAATTTCAGATTGCCGGTAACGGCTATCCGATCAGGATTGGCGCCAATTTGGATCAAACGTTCAGCATCCTGTTCACTTTGCGCGGCGATACAGGACACCTGGCTTAGTGCCGCCGAGGTCAACCCGCGAAAGCGGAGGTATCCACCAATGGACTTTTCTGAAATGCGCGCATTCGCGATCAGGATCGGAATCTCCCTCGATGCTGCGCCGAAGTAGAGATTCGGCCAGATTTCGGTTTCCATCACAATCAGGAGCCGGGGTTTTACGCGATCAAGGAAGCGCCGGACCGCACCCGGTAAATCAAAGGGCACATACACGTGAAACACACTTTCGCCAAATAACGAACGAATCCGGTCCGATCCGGTTGGGGTAAAGGTGGTCAGGCATAGAGGAAGTCCGGGAAATCGGTTCGCTAACTCCTTTATCAGCTCAGCGGCAGCGTTGACTTCTCCCATTGAAGCAGCGTGGACGACGATCCCGTTGCCCGGCTGTGGCGCCTTGAAGCAGGCAAATCGTTCCGGCCACCTTTTCAGGTAGTCACTGCTGCGTAATCCTCGAACAGCCAGGTACACAAGCACCAGTGGCGTCAGCAGATAAAGGAGAAGGGAATAAAGCGCGCGCATCGATGATTCAAGTATATCATCGGCGCTTGGATCAGGAATCAACAAGGGCGACAATAGCGCCATGACATCCGGAGTGACGAAGAGGCCACCGTTCACGCCACGTTACTGGTTGAGCTGGCTGGCCGTCGGCGCCATGTGGCTGCTCGGCAAGAGTCCACGGAAGCTGGGTTTGGCGTTGTCCATTCCAATGGGCTGGGTCTTGCTGCGCCTGATGAAAGAGCGGCGCAAAATAGCGCAGCGAAATCTCGAACGATGTTTTCCTGACTGGACGCCGTCCCGGCTCAACCAACTGCTTGCGGAGCATTTCCATTCACTCGGCCGGATGGTGTTCGAACTGGCGTGGTCCTGGTCCGCATCAACCTCGCGCATACAACAGATGGGTCAGGTCAAGGGTGTGGAAAATGCACGGAACGCCATTGCGAAAGGAAAAGGAGTGCTGGCCATTACCCATCATGTGACCTGCCTGGAAATGGGCGGCAGGCTGGCCGCGTTCGAGATTCCGGACTTGAAAGGCGTGTACAGGCCACTGAAGAACCCGGTCATAGAGTGGTATCAGAACCGCTCCCGCGCCCAATATTCAGGGGGTGTTATCAGCAAAAGAGATATGCGATCGTTCATTCGGTTCCTGAGAAGTGGAGGCGTGCTCTGGTATGCACCTGACCAGGATTTTGGCGCCAGGAGAAGTGTTTTTGCCCCATTTTTCGGCATTGATACCGCGACCCTGGAAGCGACCGGCCGACTCATCGAGATGACCGGCTGCGAAGTGATGCCCATGTTTCCGGTGTTCGATTCGAAAACGGGGAAATACACGGTCACGATGTATCCGGCGATGAAAAAAATCCCGGATGAAAATATTGTGCAGACCCTCACCAGGATCAATGCGATGATAGAGGAGCAAATCAGGCAGGCGCCGGATCAATACTGGTGGATTCACCGGCGATTCAAAACCCGCCCTGAAGGCGAGCCGCCTTTTTATGACTGAACCTGGCCAGGACGCCATATTATGAAAAACCTTATCCGGATTTTTTTCATCCTGACCGTTGCGGTCATCACCGCATCCATACTGCGCTCAACATTTTAAGCGCGCGGATCAGGAGCGGGCACCGAGCCGCAGGGAAGCCCCCCAGAGCCCGACAAGAAACCAGACCAGCGACGAAGTATACGTACCGTATATTGCAAAGTGCGAGTTGAGCGGGAACAGGATCAGGAACACGGAAAGCGCAAAAGGAAAAGCGTCCCGGCGCTCACCAGGCGTGATCCGGGTGTAGTGAATCCACAGAAATCCGAGGGCTGCGAGCATGCCCACCAGACCTATCGTACCCGTGTCGGACATCACTTCCAGAATGACATTGTGCGCGTGGGTAGCACCCGATTTTCCCCCAGATTTTCTGAGGTGTATGTCATCGGGTTCTGCATAAACCAGGTAGGCCTTCGGAAAAGCCCTCACACCAACCCCGTTGATCGGGTGCTCGCGGAACATCTTCAGCGCGGTTTCGAAAATGGGTAACCGCTCCATCGACGATTCGTCAAGCGTTATTTCAGATCCGGTTGCGAAGCTCCGCGTGACATCGATACGCTGCTGGAACAGGGGTGATGAAAAATAACTGACGGCGAGCACGACGACGGCCAGAACGGGAATGGTGAAGATCGTCCGGCGCAGTTCCCGGTTCTCGCGCTTCAGCATCAGTGCCAGGTAGGTACCCAAAACCAGGGCCATGGTGAGCCAGCCCGCGCGCATGCCTGCAATCATCACCGCGCCGAGGATCAGCGCGAAAGAAACCGCCCATGCCCAGGGCCGCCATTGCCGCCGGGCGTGTTCCAGAACCAGTGGCGACAGCATGGCCAGCGTGGGTCCGAAAAACTGGTATTTTTTGACAAAAAGAGCATTGAGCCGGTCCGGATGCATCGCAATGCCGAGCAGGTCGCGGCCGAAGAGAAGTTGAACAAAAGCATCCAAGGCCCAGAATAGAAGCAGATAAGCTGTCCAGCGCAACACGCGTTCGCGGGCCGATGGAGCATTCAGCAACAGGGACATGGCCAGCGCTGCCGCCAGGAAACGCAGCGCAGCCAGGCTCGACGACCAGCTTTTTGCCGGATACATCGAATCCAGGCTGGACAGGATCATTGGAATCCAGAAACAGAGAAACAGGGGCAATACGAACTTCGACGCGGAGCGGATTTTGGCACGGTTGTCCGCGGACTGCGCAAGGAACGCCAGCGAAACGGCAAATATTGATAGTGGCAACTCTGACCAACGGCCAAACGGCAGTAATGCAATAAAGGCTACTGCAAGCCAGCTGGCCCAATCGGATTGAAATCGCCTGATAAACAGCTTCATTGGTCTTTTTCCGCTAGTACTGATTGATAAACGCGCATGGTTTTCTGCATGGATTCATTCAGGCCAAACGCCAGATTCGGTTGCACGGATGGTCGTTTCGCCAGGAAGGCTCTGCTACGTTGCAGGAGTTCAATGGTATCGCCCGGAACGACAGCGCCTTGTGGAAAGAGTACGGCGAGCGTCTCCTGCACACCGCCATGATCCCATCCAATAACGGGTACGCCCAGGTGCAATGCCTCCGGCACGGTTCGGCCAAAAGCTTCCGGCGGATCGCTGCACAGGCTGTAAACGATTTCCGATGCGGCCATCCAGTCGCGCATATCGGTTCGCGCACCGGTGAAAGTGAGATGCTCGAGCACTCCGTATCGTTCCGCCAGTCCTTCGAGTTCGTCACGATACCTTGATCCCGGCTTGGCTTTGCCGACGATAATGCCGTGCAGGTCAGGTTGATCCGGAAGCAAGCCACTGATCAGTTCAATAAATTCTCCGTGTCCCTTATACCGGGACAGGCGTCCGGGCAGGCAAAGCAGTCGCCGACCGGCCAACTCAGGGAATTCACGGTATGTTTGCTCCCACCAGGCCGCGCCGGGTTGGTAGGCAAAAGGGAATGCTTCGTGACTGATACCGCCGTGTACCGTAATCATGCGGTCAGGGTCTGTACCTGAATAATTATGCAGGCTGTAGTCGTGGATGTGATCGGAGACGGCTATGACACGGTCACCACTCGCCATCACAGCGCTGTAGCGGCTGACCGAATAATGTCCGTGCATGCTGGTGACCAGAGCCGGGCGCTGTTTTGGATCGAGTCTACGAAGGGCCAGCAGACATATCCAGGCAGGGAGGCGCGAATGGACATGAATCACGTCAGGTTGCTGCCTGGCCAGCCAGTCGCTCAGCCGCGAGATGTAACGGAGTGTACCGAGCCGCTTTTTGCCGACCGGCCAGTCCAGGTGTGTTGCACCACTGGATCTGAGCCGGTCACCCAGCGGGCCGTCGGCCGCAATCACGGTAACGCGATGGCCGGTAGAGGTCGCAAACTCGCTTAGTTCTACAGCGACAAGTTCGGACCCACCCAGGTTGAGCGAAACCAGAACCTGGACGATGTGCATGGCGAGTTGTCCGTTTCAGTCGACCAGTCGATAACTGGCGCTGCAATAAGGACAGATCACTGAGCCGGTCTCTTCGATCGGAAGATAGACCCTGGGGTGGGAGTTCCAGAGTTTTTGCTCAGGAGTGGGGCAGGAAAGCGGCAGGTCCGCCAGCCTGACCTCGTATTCCCGTTGTGTATTGGCGTTTTCCAGCCCTGCATCGGCTGCATCGGTGGGGTGTGTCACGATGAGATCTCCCGGAATTCGTGAATAAGCAGTGGTTGCATCCGCGTATTTTACGGCACAGCCCCTGATGAATGGCAGCTAATTATCAATATCAGTCATTCTCTACGGCTACCCAGCTTACGCTCGAATATTTCTGCGGCCTTGCTGGTGTCCGCCGCTTCAATGGATTTTCCCTGTATCAGCGAGGCCATCAGGCGTTGTTGTCTCAAAGCGATCGCCGTGCTCTTTAATATGGAAACCTCCTGCTTCGTGAGCCAGCCGATGGACATAAGTTCATTCAGTTGTGCCAGAGTGCCTGTTGCCTGCAATACCCTGGGGTACAGGCGTGCTGACGCCAGCACACCGAGTTGAGCGACAAACTCTATATCGACCAGCCCGCCAGGACGGTATTTGGGTGACCGCATGGTATCGATATGGTTGTCTGCCAAGTGTTCCCTGTTCATTTTTTTACGCATCTCGAGCAGATCGGAAGCCAGCTGTGACTCTTCCCGCTGACTACAGAGAACTTCCTGCCGGATTCTATAGAATTGCACGGCTACGTCCTGATCGCCGGCAATGTAGCGTGCCCGGGTCAGGGCCTGCAGTTCCCAGGTCCAGGCCTGATTGAGCTGGTACTCACGGAAAGCAGAGATGCTGCTGACCAGGGAACCGGCGCGGCCGTTGGGGCGCAGGCGGGTGTCGACTTCATAGAGACGGCCGGAGGGGGTCATCACGGTGAGAAAACTGAGAACACGTTGCGCCATTCGAGCGTAGTAGCGCTCCGGCGGCAATGGGCGGTCGCCGTCCGACTCACCTGCAATGGCTTCGAACAGGAATACGATATCCAGGTCCGAGTTGTACCCCAGTTCAGCGGCCCCAAGGGTGCCGTAGCCAATTATTCCCATGGTTGCGTGGTGACGCCCCGGGTCGCTTGCGTCACCGTTAAATCCGCCATGGCGCAGTTCAATTTCCCGGGCTGCGATCCTGAGAACACCCCTGAGCACAGCGGTTGCGAGGTCGGCAAGAGCCGCCTGCGCATCCTCCGCGCCCAGCTTGCCCTTGAGCTGGCTGACAGCAATTCGTAATTCCGTTGCCAGTTTCAGGTAGTTAAGCCCCTCCAGTACCGCTTCCGTTCCCTGCGCTGCCGCGAGCACCCGGTCGACGCTTCTCTGTAATTCCTCGCCAACGGGGATCTGCCGGCCGAGCGCCGGATCGATCAACTCGTCGAGCAGGGCTGGAAAACGGATGACCTTCGCGGCGACCCATTCGCTGCCGTCAAACAACTCAAGCATTCGATCCAGCGCTTTGGGGTGCTGCACCAGCAGCACCAGGTAGGCGCTGCGTCGGCAAATGGCCAGCACCAGGTCGAATACACGGTTGAGCGAGTCATCATCCAGTGGAGTTTGATCCAGGCGGTCCAGCAGTTCCGGCATGAAACGATCCAGCCGCAGCCTGGCCCGTTGGCTCAATACGACCCTTCCAAGACGATGCATGAAGGTAGCAAGGGGGTTGTTTTCAGGCACCTGGGTTGGCTGATCGATTCCCTGGCGATCAACCTGAAGTCGTCGCCAAAGCTCAGCCCACTGCTGATTGGATGAAGGCGCGGGTCGCGAGGGAAAGATATCCCGGAAGCGTCTGCTGACCCGTTTGCGGGTTCTGGACAGGCTCTTTTCAAGAGACTCAACGTCCGTTTCGTACATCGCTCGGGCAACGCGCTCACGGTCCTCTCCCCCGGGGACCTGGTGGGTTTGCTGGTCACGCAAAGCCTGGATGCGGTTTTCCAGGAAGCGCAAAAAAGTATAGTCGTGGCGAATTTCCTGGATGGTTTGCGATTCCAGCAGGCCGAGTTTGCCGATCACACGCAGGGCGCCGTCCAGTGAAGATGTTTGCAGGCTGGTTTCCCTGCCCCCCCTGAGGATCTGGAAGCACTGCGCCAGGAACTCGATTTCGCGGATGCCGCCCGGACCGCGCTTGATATCGTCCAGTCGGTCTTTTCTCCTCGCGTCATCCTGCACGTTGGCATGCATTTCCTGCAGCGCTTCGACCGAGCTGTAATCGATGTAACGGCGATAGACGAATGGCCTGATGTCTGCAATGAAACGCGCGCCCGCTTCGAAGTCACCCGCCACCGGCCGGGCTTTTATCAGTGCATAGCGCTCCCAGTCTCTTCCCTCACGTTGGTAATATTGCTCCAGTGAAGCCAGGCTGGATGTCAGGGGGCCGGAATTTCCAAAAGGACGCAGACGGGTATCAACGCGGAAACAAAACCCTTCCCCGGTGATTTCCGACAGGCTGGAAATGACGGCGCGGGCCAGGCGGGTAAAAAACTGGTCATTCGCCAGGCCGTGACGGCCATCGCACGTTCCGGGCTGTGGGTAGCAGAATATAACGTCGATGTCCGAAGACAGGTTGAGTTCGCCGCCACCGAACTTGCCCAGGCCGATCACGAACAGGCGTTGCGGACTGCCGTCCTCACCCCTGGGCGTGCCGTGCTTCTCTTCCAGGCGGCGATGATGCTCTTCGATCGCCGCCTGCAGGCACAGTTCCGCCAGGGACGTCAGGCTTGAGAAAGTCTCCTTCAGGGTCGCCAACCCGCATAAATCCCGCCACACGATACGGAGCATTTCCCGGTTTCGGAAAATCCTCAGACCGTCATCCAGTCCGTGCTTCTTGGCGACGGACGAAAATCGCGTGATTTCCGGGGCACAGGGCTCATCCAAGCCCTCGATCCAGCCGGGATAGCGGTCCAGGAGTCCGGCGGCAAAGTCGCTGCAATATCGGACGTGCTCAAGCCGCTCTCCGGCCGGGATGGTTACGGGTGGGAGGATGTTCCAGCCGTTTTTGATGCGGGTTCGGGGCATTTCTGAATTATAAAGCTCGCAGGAGGCAGGTCATAAATATATGTGGTCAAGGTTGAGTCTGCCGGTCGTGCTTCAGGACAGCACTTTGTTTTTGAAGAACCGCAGGGCGCTGGCCAGGTGATGTTTTGCTGCAGGCGACACTTCTGTGCCCAGGCCCCAGCTTGAGCCCTGGATCATCAGGATATCTGCCGGTGGTGATTTGCCGTAAAGATCCCGGCAAAAGTACATCACGGCCCGTGGTGGCAGTACATGCGAGGTAAACTCAAAGTCATTCGTTCGCCCACAGGATTTCCACTGAAAACCGCCGGGCAGTGTTCCCTTGTACGAATCGACGAAAATGACGCGGCCGGCACGGCTGACCAGGGCCGCGTCTTCGACCTGCAACTGATAGCGGTACTCGACCTGGCCGGGAAATTGAGAGTCCTGTTGTAGCCAATCAAGAAAAACCCAGCCCAGACCGTCGTCACTGCGGCCGCTGTTGCCGATACCGAAAACAAGGGTTGCCGGTTCGAAACCGGTTTGACCCTTAACTGGCAGTTCGATACTCATTGCTTTCTTTTACGTGCTCGGCGGTTACATTACCGGCGGCATCCAGAACGGTCAGAATCAGTGGCATCTGACCCATCGAATGAGTTGCGCAGCTCAGGCAGGGGTCATAGGCGCGAATGGCCACTTCCACCTGGTTCAGCATGCCGTCACTTATTTCCTGTTGCTGGTCCAGCACGTTTTGCGCTACCCACTGCACGGCCCGGTTCATGGGCTCGTTGTTATGCGTGGTCGATACAATCAGGTTGCATTTGGTAATGCTTCCTTTCTCATCCACCTTGTAATGATGGATCAGGGTGCCGCGCGGCGCCTCGATGATGCCGATTCCCTCGGGGCGCCTGTTGACCGGGGGCCGTTCGACTTCGTCCAGAATGGTCCTGTCAGTGAGCAGGTTCCGAATCTGCTCTGCGCAATGCAGGACTTCAATCAGACGCGCCCAGTGTGAGTGCATCGTGTGATTGTTGGGTCGGCCATTGGTATAGGCCTTGAACTCGCACAACTCCTGGTTGGCAAGCGGTGTGGAGATGCTGTCGCAGACATTGAGGCGGGCCAGTGGTCCAACCCGGTTCCAGCCTGACTTCCGGCCCAGGTGCCGCAGGAAGGGGAATTTCATATAGGACCATTTTTCGACGCCTTCACCGAAATACTTGAGATAGCTGTCGCTGTGCACATCGTTGAGAGTGACTTCGCCATTACTGTCGATGGCTCTCATGCACCCATCGTATAACTCATGGGTGCCGTTGTGACCGACCAGTCCAAGATGGCCTGACGGATAGCTGGCGAATGAGTCCAGCCAGCTAAAGTGCCTGTCATGGTAGTCTTTTATAAACGCAACGACTTCCTGTGACCATTCGATCATCGTGTCGATGGAAGGTGTCTCATTTTCCTGCAGGAAGTAGTCGCGTTCCTCGGGATAGAAGTTCTTGTGCACACCGCCCGGAATTGCCGTAATTCCGTGTATCTTTTTGCCAGCGAGCGCCTTGATCAGCTCCTGGCCGAATTGGCGCATCTGGATGCCCTTGCGGGCCAGGTCGCTGTGTTCCAGGGCAACGGCACCGACCGACCTCTTCTGCACCGGAGCGTTGATGCCGAATAGCAGGTCGGGTGATGCGAGGTAAAAGAAGTGCAGGGCATGGGACTGGAATACCTGGGCGTAGTGCAGCAGCCGCCGGATCCTGGAAGCTGTCGGGTGCAGGTCTTGCGGATCGACACCGTAAACCTGGTCGATGGCCTTGGCGGCCGCCAGGTGATGGCTGACCGGACAGATACCACAGAGCCGCTGCACCAGGAGTGGCGCCTCCCAGTAGGGATGTCCCTGAATGAAGCGTTCGAATCCGCGAAACTCGACAATGTGAAACCGTGCCCGCTCCACCTTGCCCCGTTCATCCAGTTGGATGGTGACGCGGCCGTGCCCTTCGACCCGGGTGACCGGATCAATCGTGATCTTTCTTGATGTGGTGTTCATGGCTCAGTCGTATTTGAATTCGGAATACAGAACTGGCAGCTGCGCACCTGATATCAGGCTCAGTACTGACTTCCATATGTGATTGGCGTCCGGCGGGCAGCCGGGAATGAAATAGTCGATTTCAACGATTTCACTGCAGGCGTAGACCTTGTCGAGAATCTTCGGAAGATCATCGTGGTAGGGAACCGCACACTCATCCGGCATCGACGTGATGCAATTGAGGTATGCCTCCTCCAGACATTCGCCCAGGGGAATGGTATTGCGCATAGAGGGCACCCCACCCCAGAGCGCACACTCTCCGAAGGCCACCAGCACGTCGCATTTACGCCGGAATTCCCGTAGCACTTCCACGTTATCGGCATTGCAGCAGCCGCCCTCGATCAGGCCGATATCACATTGCTTGGTGAATTCCTTGATATCGTTCAGAGGCGACTTGTTCAGCTCAACGATTTCGACCAGATCCATCAGTTTCAGGTCGATATCAAGGAGTGACATATGGCAGCCGAAGCACCCGGCCAGCGAGACGGTCGCAATGGTTTTCTTTTCCGCCGGCAATGTGATCCTGGGATCTTCGACCGGTTTTTTCTTCTGTACTGACTGCAGGTCGAAGCGCCGCTCCCCAAAGGGCCTCGCATGTAACTCGCCGCGGACGATGATGGCCCCCGTTGGGCAAAGGTTCATGGCGTCCCTTGCCTGGCGGTCAGTGAGCTTGGCCTCCTGCCCATAGTCGATTCCCACGCGGGTTTCGTTACCCCGGTAGCGGAAGGAGAAGACTGCAAGGCCATCGTCTGTAAAGACCTCCTTCACACAGCGTCCGCACTTGATGCAGCGGTTGTGTTCCATGATCATGCGTTGCGGGTTGAAATCAATCAGGCGGTCCTTGAACAAATGGGGAAAGCGGGTCTGCCTGAGGCCCAGTTCATACGCCATGTGCTGCAAATCGCAGTCACCGCTTTTCTGGCAGCCCGGGCAGAAATGGTTACCTTCGGAGAACATCATTTCGACAATCGCATTGCGGGCGTCCGCCAGTTCTTCGGTGGAGGCTTCAACGACCATCCCCTCTTTCACGGATTCGGTGCAGGCCGGGCCTGCGACACCGTTGATTTTGCAGGTGCATACCCGGCAAGTGCCCAGCGGTGGTTCAATGTGCTCGAAGTAACACAGGCTGGGAATGAATATGTCGTTTTCGTTGGCAACCCGCACCAGGTTGCGACCGGCTTCTGTCCTGATCTCCCTGCCATCAATCGTAATGGTGATTTGAGCAGGCTCTTTTTCCGTTGTGTTCCCAGCCTGGCCGTTTGTCTTCATTTTTGCTTTACTCATAACCTGGACACTCAGCTGCTGAACCGGTCGTATTCCCGCACCGCATCTTTCAGGCTAAATCCCTTGCTCAGGCGATCAGGGTTCTGGGCAACGATGCTTTCAAAGTATTCAGGGAACTTTTCCTGGGCCGTCAACAGGGCATTTGGGGCTGTCTTACCGAGTCCGCACCTGCAAGTCAGTTTCATGATTTTTCCCCAAGACCGGATATCCTCGACATCCGACGGATGCGCCAGGTGCGCCGCGAACAGGTTGAGCTTTTTCTCGAGGATGAAATTACCCGCACGGCAGGGAGTGCACAGCCCGCAGGACTCGTGCTTGAAGAAGCGGTTGAAATTTCTGAGGATATCCAGGATGTTCCGCGACCGGCTGAATATCATGATGGAGCCCCCGCTGACCAGGTCGTCCATGGAAATCGCCCGGTCAAACTCATCCATGGAGATGCATTCTCCTGAAGGACCGCTGACCTGCACGAAGTAAGGGCGGTCCGCTTCGCACTTTTCCAGGATTTCCCGTACGGTCGTACCCCACTCGATCTCATAGATTCCGGGGAGGCGGCAGTCCCCCGAGACACTCAGTAACTTGGTCCCGGGAGAAGCTGGCCTGCCGGTTTGCAGGTACTGATCGACGCCCAATTGAATAATTCGCGCCGCGGCACAAAAAGTCTCGACGTTATTGATCACGGTAGGTTTCTGCAAGTAACCCCTTTCCGTAGGAAAATAGCGCTTGTTGCGGGGCTCACCGCGCTTACCCTCGAGCGAGTTCAACATGGCCGTTTCCTCGCCACAGACGTAAGCGCCGGCGCCTAACTGCAGGCGGATATCAAAGTTGAATCCCTCGATTCCGCAAATATTGGTGCCGAGGAGGTTCATTTTCCGGAAGCGATCGATGGTGTTCTGCAACTTGTCCTTCAACCAGGTGTATTCGCCGCGCAGGTAAATCGTACCGTTGGCCGAGCCAACCACGTATCCCGCGATGGCCATTCCCTCGAGCATCAGTCCCGGTAAGGAATTCATCAGCACCCGGTCTTTGAAGGTGCCCGGCTCCCCTTCGTCCGCATTGCAGAATATGTATTTGGGGGACTTGGGGTCATTCCTGCAGGCAGCCCATTTCAGCCCGGTCGGAAAATAGGCCCCCCCCATACCACGCAGCCCGGATCTTCGGATGTCCTCGAGCACCGATTCCGGAGATCGCCGGCGCAACACGGCCAGGGCGCAGCCCGGGTCATAGTCGCGCAGGAGTATCGTTTTTTCCCCGCCGGGAACCGAGCGAATGTGGTCCGGCACGGGGTCACAAATTTCTCCGGGTAACGCGCCTTGCTTCAGCCGGGCAATGACGTCCTTCACCTTGAGGCTGTTGAGATTGGTGAACGGAAAAAAATTGATCAGGGCAGAGGGCTCCATGTCGCTGAGTCCTATGCAGGCCGTTTCGAACAGCCCCCATTGGCCACTCGGGTCTACTCCGTTGAAATTCCCTCCGGTGGCCATCTCAAAGGCCTCCTTGACTCTTTCAAACCCCTTGCATTCCGAGACCGGGCTGTTGTTCAGGTAAATGGTGAATTCGCCGCTCGGCCTGCGGTGGAAAAAATGGTAAAAAGAGATGACACCTTCGACCTCGATGGTGGAGATATTCAGCGCACGGCTAACCGCAGCGATATCTTCCGAGCGGATATGGCCGTGTTCATTCTGTACCTGCCACAGGTAGTCGAGCAATTCGGTGCGCTTGACAGTCAAACCTGCTTCTTGTCTGCCGGATCTTCGAACTTTTTTCCTGTTCAAAGCCTCTTCCTTTCGCCGTAGCGAGCGGGATTCCGGAAGCTGCATTTTGCGGAAAATCCCGAGAACTGAAGATGACTAAAGAGTGCTACCGGAGGCTTATGTTGAACATGATTCAGGTCAGAATAGTTCTACAATTCAGGCTTATTTTCAGGCAGCGTGATTGTGGTCAGAACATAACGACAAAGAGACAAGGACTGACCCGGGAATTGACCCGAAATCGCGGCGGCAGACCAGCAGATGTCCTCACAATAGCCGCTCTTATGCCCGGTAGTTCAGGCTGGGGTGTCCGCATCGCCTGCCGGTGGCTTGTCTCTGAAGTTGAGGTCTCTCTGGGGAAACGGAATCTCGATCTGTTCTTCGCGGAAACGTTTGATGAGCTGGTGGTTGAGATGGTGAACGACCATGCCGCGTTCGGCCGGCCGCCTGATCCAGCACAAGAGCTCGACGTTGATCGAGCTGTCGCCGAAACCGCGTATCCGTACGCGCGGAACAGGTTCATCGACCACGTGCTCATTTTCTTTCGCGAGACTCTTCATTGTTTCAATAACCAGGTCGATATCGCTGCTGTAGGCTACGCCGACGGGAATCCGGATGCGGTGGCGCACGTAGGGGCCGCCGCTTTCATTGATGATTTTTGCCGTGCCTATGATCGCATTGGGGATCGAGACCTCGACGTCGTCACGCGTGATCAGCCTTGTGGAGCGGATTCCGAGACTGGAAACAATGCCGCGCTCACCGCTATCCAGCACTATGTAATCGCCAATCTTGTAGGGCGCATCGGCCACGATCGAGACACCCGAAATCAGGTTGGCCAGGGTATCCTTGGCCGCGAAGCCTATTACGATACCGATGATTCCCGCTGATGCGACCCAGGCCGTAGCGTCTATGCCCCAAATCAGGAAAAAGAAATAGATGAACAAACCCGCCAGGACGAGCTTGATACCCATTTCATAAAGCGGAATCGTCCGGGGCTGAAATAAATGAAATCGATCGCGCTCTGCTTCGAGCGCCTGCAGAATGACCTTGGTGGCCCGGAACCAGGCGCGCCCCCACAAAATCAGCAAGGTGGTAAAGCAGACCTTGATCAACAGGTGCTCGATCGCCCCGGGAAAATCCAGTGTCGCCAACGCCAGGACCATCGATAAAGTGACCATGGTTTGCAGAATAGGCGAGCTCAGGTAATGGGCGATCTGGTAGTCCAGCTCGGATTTCTGACTCTTGCGCAGGCGATCCAGCAGGATGTGAATCAAAGCCTTGAGAGCCCGGCCGATTCCATAGCCCAGCGCGACCAGCATGATGGCGAACAGCAGGGGATAGTGTTGCAGAAAGTTCCAGACATCCTGCATGGGCTCGTTCAGGTAGGGCGAAATGTCGAACCGGACAATAATATCTGCGACCGATTCCGCTGCGTTTTCTTCCGACCCGATCTCAGCAGCCTCGGAAGACGATGATTCGCCTTCCTCTGTGAACATGGTGTTAATGAATTTGCTCATTTCTTCGTTTTTATAGTGTCTGCTTCTATATAAATCCGATTGACGCTTGGCAGGGCGGCCTTGATCCTGTCTTCAATCCGGTCAACGGTCTGCTCTATCTGGTCAGAGTTGAGGTTATCGATAAAATGTACATCGAGGTTGACCAGCACTTCACTGGGGCCAAAATAGAGGCTCAGAGGCCGGCGGTAAACCGATACACGCGGTTCTTCGTCAAGTATTTGACCGATCTTCTCTACTTCTTCGGGCAGCAGACCTTCGCCGACCAGCAGAGCCTTGCACTCAACAGCGAAGAAAAAGGCAACACTGACCAGAAGTACGCCAATCAACACCGATCCGATCCCGTCGAAATAGGGCCAGCCGGTGAGGTGGCCCAGCAAAACCGACAGTAATGCGATCATCAGGCCCAGCAGAGCCGCGGTGTCTTCCACCACCACGGCGACCGTGGACGAGTCCTTGCTGTCCTTTAAAGCCCTCATGAACGGTTTGTTCCTGCGCGAAGCGTTGAACTGCTTCAGAGCAACCCGCAGAGCTGCTCCCTCAAAAATCATGGCCAGTATCAGCACCACGTAATTCCACTGCACGTTTTCCAGCTGACGGGGATGCAGGATGTGCCGGACGCCTTCATAAATAGCGATGCCGCCACCGAGTGCGAAAATCAGGATCGCCACCACGAAACTCCAGAAAAATACTTCGTTGCCATAGCCGAAAGGATGTTTGTCATCCGGAGGGTTTTTGCTGAGCTTGATGCCAAACAACAAAAGTATGCCGTTGCCGGTGTCCACCAGTGAATGAACACCTTCCGAGAGCATGGCTGATGAGCCGGTAAAAAAAGCGGCGATGAACTTGCTGACCGCGATAGCGCTGTTGGCTGCAATGGCTCCGTAGATGGCTATTTTAGATGATCCGGCCATAGATCCTTTTCAGGGTTGAGTGGAAAAAGCAAGCATTAAGCTGATCGCAAAACGGTAGTATAAACTACTCGATTTCCGGTACTTCACGGTGAGAATCATTCATGGCAGATAATTCCAATTCTTTCAGTGAGAAAGTCTCTTATCGTGATAGTCGGCGAGCCGCTTTTCGCATTCTGCAGCCAGGCAAAACTCATGCGCTCCGGCGTTTTGTGTCCTTTGTACTTGTTGCGGCACTTGTTGTCTACGTCTGGCGCACGCTGACCGGCGACTTTCCCCCTGAAGAACGAGCCGTTCTGTTCCTGTTCCTGCTGGCGGTCGGGTTGTGGATCACCGAGGCCGTGCCGGCTTTTGCGGTAGGGTTGCTGATCATGGGTTATCTGGTGTTTGCGCTGGGCACACCCTTGCTGCATCCGGAGCCCTGGGATGTCAGCCCTTACCTGAATACCTGGTCGAGCCCCGTGATCTGGCTGATGCTGGGTGGTTTCTTCATGGCTGAAGGCCTGTCCCGCACCGGGCTGGACCGACAGCTGTTCGCATGGGCCATCAAGCCGGCAGGGACCCGGCCAGGCAGCGTTCTGCTGGCGGTGATGCTAACCAGTGCGGTGGCCTCGATGTTCATCTCAAACACCTCGACTACCGTTCTGATGATCGGCGCCGTGTTACCGCTGGTGCGGCAGGCCGGGCGCGACGAGCCGTTCTCAAAAGCGCTGATGGTCGCCATCCCCCTCGCCGCATCGGTTGGTGGAATGGGGACCATCATCGGCAGTGCGCCGAATGCGATCGCGGCCGGCGTCGCGGCCGGCTTTGGCCAGGATATTAATTTCATCCAGTGGATGTTACTGGGCGTGCCGGTTGCACTGGGCCTGGTCATCGTGGCCTGGTTTTTCATGTTGAAACTCTATCCTGCGACCATGGAAGAGTTCAGTCTCGACCTGCAGGGGATGGAAGAACCTGAATTGCCCGGAAAACGGGATCGGTTAATAGTCGCTGCCCTGTCCGTTGCCACGGTGCTGATGTGGATGACCACTCCGCTTCATGGTATCCACGTGGCTGCCATCTCGCTGATCCCGATTGTCGGGCTCACCATGACTCAGGTAATGGGTGCGGCGCAGGTCAGGGGGTTGCCCTGGGATACCCTGATGCTGGTTGCCGGCGGGCTTTCCCTGGGCGCCGCCGTGGTCGATACCGGGCTGGCCGACCGGCTGGCATCCTGGTTGGAATTTCTAACGGTTTTCGACATGGATGGCCTGGTTTTCGCAGCGCTGGCGCTGATCACGGTGACGCTTTCGAATTTCATGAGCAACACCGCAACGGTATCCCTGATATTGCCGGTTGCGGTCGCCCTGCTGCCTGGGCGTGAAATGGAAACGTGCCTGATACTGGGCCTCAGCGCATCGTGCGCCTTGCTGCTGCCGGTTTCCACACCACCCAATGCAGTGGCCTACAGTACTGGAGAAATCCAGACCCGGGACCTGAGACCCGGAGGATTGCTGATCGGCTTGCTCGGACCGCTGCTCATCGTCGCCTGGGTAATGTTGATCAGCTGGATGATCACCTGAAGCTGCTTTTTATCCGGGAATCAGGGTCGATTCCCCGGCCCGGCCCGGCTCGAAAATGTTGCACTTTCATTTGGTATGATCGAACTCTCATTGAAAAGCGAGTGACGGGCATGAGACCTGAATCCGATTTTTATGCAATGGCCACGAACGTTTCGCGAACGTTGTCCCTGGCCGTTGCGATTTTGTTGCTGGCCGCCTGTGCCGGCCCATCGCTCAAAAAAGACCGGGTGCAAGAGGATGCCAGTTACGCCAGAGAACCCGCGACAGAGGGCATCCTGTGGGAAATGGCAAACGATGTCATGAGTGAACACGGCCCGGAATATTCCGGTTTCAGGCTGCTCGACGCAAGTCATGACGGCCTGTCCGCGCGACTGGCGTTGATTGATTCAGCGGTTTCTTCCATCGACATACAAACCTACCTCTGGTACCCGGATAACAGTGGCCGCCTGATTCTGGAACGTGCTGTCGAGGCGGCGGAGCGGGGTGTTTCTGTCCGGTTGATCATCGATGACCTGCTGACCATCGGCCAGGACCAGGTTATCTATGAACTGAATCAGCACCCTCAAATACAGATGAGGCTGTTCAATCCCTGGCAGGATCGCACCACGCTGGCACGGGGGGGTCAAATGATCGCGGAAATGGAGCGTCTGAATACGCGAATGCATGACAAACTGGTGATCGCGGATGGAAATGCCACCATTGTGGGGGGGCGCAATATTGGTGATCACTATTTCGGCTTGAGCCAAGACTATAACTTTCATGACCTCGACCTGCTCGGATTCGGGCACGTGGCGCGTCAGGCCAACCACATGTTCGATGCATTCTGGAATAGTGACTGGGTCGTATCCGCAATCAACCTGGATACCGACCCGGATCCGGAATTTGCACGCCAGACCTGGGCCGAAATCCAGATGAAGAACCGGGCGGCTCCCGAGCTGCAGGCCTTTGGCACTGAGCCCAATGACTGGAGCGAGGCCTTGGCGGTCGTGGCGGATGAACTGCATATCGGCAGCAGCGAACTGATTTACGATGAAATTGTCGAGGATGCGGTGAACCAGGCCGTGTTCGAGAAAATGGCCGGTTTCATGTCCCAGACACAAAATGAACTGCTGATCACCAATGCGTACATTATTCCCAGCGAAAGGGGTATTGAGTTTGTGCGCAACCTGACCGGGCGCGGCGTGAACGTACGCATCCTCACCAACTCGCTGGCTTCTCATGATGTGCCGGCAGTCAACAGTCACTACAAGGACTGGAGAGACGATTTCATCCTTGCCGGTGCCGAATTGTACGAATTACGGGCAGACCCAGCGATTCAGTCAATCGTTGATGTGCCGCCGGTAGAGGGTGGGTTTACCGGCCTTCATACCAAGGCGGTGGTGGTGGACCGGGAGCAGGTGTTCATTGGCTCGATGAATTTCGATCCACGCTCTATCAATATCAATGCCGAAGGCGGGGTGTTCGTACACAGCCCGGGCCTGGCCGAAGACCTGGCGCAAGTGATGGAAAGGGACATGCGGCCGGAAAATGCCTGGCAGGTTTTGCTCGATGATAAAGGCAAACTTTACTGGATCAACAGTGACGAGACCGTGCACAAACAACCCGCACGAGACGGCGGGCAGCGCATTATGGACAAAATTTTCAAGGTTGTTCCAAAGGAGCAGTACTAGGCGTCAGCCCTCCCCGGGTCCCCCCAAACCACAGCTAGCCGTAGCGGCCCTCGATGTAATCCGCTGTTTCTTTATGTTTCGGTGTAACGAACATCTGGCCGGTCTCGGTATGCTCCACCACTTTGCCCATCAGCATGAAGATGCACTCTTCGCTGGCGCGCCGGGCCTGGGCCATATTGTGTGTCACGATCAGGATGGTGTACTGGCCGCGCAGTTCCCAGATCAACTCTTCAACTGCCTCGGTGCCCTTGGGGTCCAGCGCTGAGCAGGGTTCGTCCATCAGCAGGATTCCCGGCTTGACCGGCAACAGGCGGGCGATGCAGAGCTTTTGCTGTTCTTCCAGTGACAGCGCCGTGGCTTTCTGGTCCAGGCGGTCTTTTACCTTGTCCCACAACAACACGGTTCGCAGGGCGTTTTCGACGATTTCATCATCTTCGATTTTCGTCGTTCTTGTGCCGGCATTGTGGATGCGATGGCCAAACAGCACATTATCCCGGATTGAAATGGGCAGGGGATTGGGCCGCTGGAAGACCATTCCGATCTGCTTGCGTACCTGGACCAGTTCGACAGCGGGGTCGTAAATATTCTCGCCCATGACATCAATGGTGCCGGAGATGCGTACGTAGCCCAGGCGTTCATTGATGCGGTTGACGCTGCGCAAAAAGGTGCTCTTGCCGCAGCCGGATGGCCCGATCATCGAGGTGATGATGCCCTGACGGATGCTCAGATCAATATCGAACAGGGCCTGGAAAGTGCCATACCAGAGGTTAAGTTTTTCCGTGCTGATGGCCAGTTCCTGAATTGGGGTGGTTGCCTGTTCGAACATTAACCGAACCTCCCCTCGACGTAGTCGCGAGTGCGCTGGTCTTTTACTTCCCCGGTAAACAGATCCTCCGTTAGGCCCACTTCAACGCAGCCGCCTTCCAGGAAGAATGCCGTGCGGTCAGCCAGGCGGCGGGCCTGTTGCACCAGGTTGGTAACCAGGATGATGGTTACTTCGCTGCGGAGTTCCTTCAGCACGTCTTCGATGCGCATGGTGGTAACCGGATCAACCGCAATAGAGAACTCGTCCAGCATCAGCAGTTCCGGGTCCTGGGAAAGCGCGCGCGCAATAGTCAGCCGCTGCTGCTGGCCGCCGGACAACATGCTGCCAAGTGAGTTGAGACGGTCTTTTACCTCGTCCCACAGCGCCGCCCGGGTCAGGCAGCGCTCCACGATGATATCCAGTTCCGCCCTGTTTTTCTGTCCACCGAGCCTGGGCGCGAGCGCCACGTTGTCGTAAATCGACAGCGGCAGCCCCACCGGCAACGGAAACACGACCCCGATTCTGCGTCGCAGGCCGTAAACATTGCGGATCTTGTCAACGGCGACATTATTGAACGTGATGCTGCCGCCCACGGTCATCTCGGGGTTGAACATATCCATCCGGTTAACCGCCTTGAGGAAGGAGGTCTTCCCCGCGTTGGCGGGCCCGATGATGCCGAATATTTCATGTTCGTGGATGTCGAAACTGACGTCATCGAGAATGGTTTCCCGGCCGTAGGAAATCTGCAGGTCGCGCACCCCCAGTTTCACCGCGCTTTCCATCGGCGCCGCAGCCGGGTTTCCGGCTTCCGGGCCTACCATTTTTTCTTACCCCGCAGATACATGCGCAGGGCAATGGACAAACTGTTCATTAACAGCACCATTGAGATCAATACCAGGGCGACACCGAAAGGCAATTGCTCGGGCATGCCCGGTACCTGGGTCGATACAACGAACAGGTGAAGGGACAGCGCCATAGTCTGATCGAAAACCGTCTGCGGCAACAAAGGAAGGAAGAACGCGGCGCCCGTGAACATGATCGGGGCCGTTTCACCTGCCGTGCGGGATACCTCCAGGATCACACCGGTCAGTATGCCGGTGATGGCATTGGGCAGCACGACGCGCCGGATTGTCTGCCACCGGGTTGCGCCCATGTTCCAGCAGGCCTCACGGAACGCCATTGGAACGGCCTGCAGTGACTCACGCGTGGCCACAATGACCACCGGCAGGGTCATGATGGCCAAGGTCAGGCTGGCTGCCAGAATGCTGGTCCCGAACTTGAAGAAAATCACGAAAGCACCGACACCAAACAATGCGTGCACGATGGACGGAACCCCGGCCAGGTTAATAATGGCCAGGTTGATGGCGCGGGTAAACCAGTTATCCGGTGCGTACTCACTCAGATAAATGGCGGCCGCCACGCCCAGTGGTACGGAAGCCAGCAGGGCGACGATCACCAACAGCACAGTACCCAGCAGGGCAGGAAATATGCCGCCCGCCGTCATTCCGTTGGTCGGGCTTGCGAACAGGAATTCAAAGGAAATGACCGGGGCCCCCTTGTAGATCAGTGTGCCCATGATCAGCACTACCGGAAGGATCAGGATGCCGGTCATGGTGCCCAGTCCGAAGCGGAAGAGTTTCTGGCGGGTTTCGTTCTTGCGGTTGAGTGCGCTGGCTTCAAACATTTCCGATCACCCTTTGCGTATGCCGCGGACGATCAGGTCGGCCGCCAGATTGATAATGAATGTGATGACGAACAGGAAAATTCCGATCGTGAACAGGGCCTGGTAATGGGACGATCCCGCGGCGGTCTCGCCCAGCTCGGCCGCAATTGTCGCGGTCAGCGCCCGCACTGAATCGAAAACACTGGTGGGAATGTTGATGGAATGGCCGGTTGCCATCAACACCGCCATGGTTTCACCAAATCCGCGCCCCACACCCAGCAAAACGGCGCCGAGCAGGCCGTTCTTGGCAGCGGGCAAAACGACCTTGTAAATGACCTGCCAACGGGTTGCGCCCATGGCTTCGGCCGCCTCCCGGTAACGGTCCGGCACGGCTTTGAGTGCGTCTTCGGCGATTGACGTCATGATCGGCGCCGCCATCAGGCCAAGGATCACGCCGGCATTCAGGACATTGAGGCCAACCGGAACATCGAAAGTCTGGATGATGACAGGATTCATGATGGCCAGACCGATAAAACCCCAGACCACGGAAGGGATGGCAGCGAGTAACTCCACGGTGACCTTGAGGAATTCACGGGTTTTACCGCTGGCGAATTCGGCAATGAAGATCGCCGCACCCAGCGAAAAAGGAATCGCAATCAGCATGGCCAGGCCGGTTACGCTGGCGGTACCGGCAATCAGGGCGAGGATGCCAAAGGTTTCCCTGCTTTCGGACGTCGGGCGCCAGTTCGGCGAGAAGAAAAACTCCCTGAAATTGAAATCCCCGACCAGAAAGCCGAAACCTTCCTTGCTGATGAAAATAAAGATTCCTATGATGAAAACGATCGCGGAGATGCCACCAAGGAATACCAGGATCTGGACGGCCTTGTCGATATACCAGTCGCGGTTCAACTGGTCGAAACTGGAATCCACGCCGGCGACCGCACCGGTTGACTGTCTCTCCATCAAATCAGGCCTGCGTGGTTTCTTCGCCGGCGATCAGCGTGATCAGATCGGTGATCTGGCCGCGTAACTGGCGGTACTGGTCCGCACGCTCGGCATCCTCGGCAACCGTCCAGTTCAGGGCCGAGCTGTGGAAAGGCACTTTTGCAACGTAATCCGCGACGCGGCCATTGAGACTGATGATGACAATATAATCCGAAAAATCGTGCTCGAGCGCCTCCACGGGTTCACTGCTCAGGTCGCCGTCTTCCAGGCCATGTTGTTCCAGAAACTCCATCAGCTCCGCGGATATGGGCCCTGAGCCCCCCGCAACAGCCGAAGTGAACTCGGCCGTTTCCGGAAAGTTTTTTCGTCCGATGGCCGTGGCCAGCTGAACCAGATCGGATCCGGGCTGGCCGAGAAACAGGATGCGGTAAACCTTGGGCAGCTTGGCGATACCGCGGACCGCGAAGACCGTTTGGTCACAGACATTCTTGGCCTGGTCGGCTACCCGTTTGAACAGGTTGAAAACAACGAAAATGACCATCATGGTGGTGGCATCCATGCGATCGTCTTCTGCGAACAACTCATCGTAGAAGCCGTCCATGCGGCCCTCCATCCGTTTCGCTGCGCCCATCAGGGCGATCGCTCTTTCGGCGTTGCCTTCGCGAAAAGCGGACCTCGCCCCGGCCAAGATTTCA
>CALDVW010000042.1 GCA_937924405.1 uncultured Lysobacterales bacterium | reverse complement strand
TCCGATCGGCGCAGTCCCCCCAACGGCAATGACATTTCCAATTTGCACGGCCCGTGAAAATCCAACGATGGACTCGTAGGGGCTGTCAGAAGAAACGCGCTTTCGATCGGACATGACCGGATTTTTCCTGAAATGGACTCCCGCTCATGTTAGCAGCAACTGTTTGAAGCGGAACACGCTACCGGCAGTCGTAGTCAGGACCGGCTTAATCCGGCAAGCCTTCAAACCAGTCAACCAGCAATTCGTTGACGATCCCGGCATGCGTCTCCATCAACCAGTGCCCGGCCCCGGCAATTCCTTCTGCGCGCCCGCTGCTGCCGGCCACGATTTGCAGCCATTTGGGCGAATGAAACATCAGGGGTTTGGCCTCGCCGAACAGGTAAAGAACCGGGCATTTTGGACGGTAGCGGCTGAGCAGACTGCTGCGTTTCCAGGGTAAAAACATACCGCGCCACAGGTAGAAATAGGGATAGTTGTAGCGCGAGCGGAGGTTGGCGCGCTGGCGCGCCGGCACCCTGATTACCTTGCCCACGCCCCGCGACAGCAGACCGCCCAGCGGCGGGATCAGTCCGCCGGCCAACCAGCAGGCGACCAGCGACCATTGGTAGCCGATAATTATCAGGGTTGCTTTGAGGCCTATGGGCTGGAGGTGTCCGCCGATGTCCAGGGCGGCCATTTTTTCAAACTTGCCGGGGTATTTTTTTTCCAGCATGTAGCCCAGGTAGGCACCCCAGTCGTGCGTGACCAGGCTGACTTTGCCATCCGGCTGTACTTGCTCGATCGTGGCAGCCAGCCGCCCGACCAGTTCCGGAAAATCGAAACCACCTGCCTGCACGGCCTTCTCACCGAAATTCGGCAGGGTCACGAGCACGCAGCGGAATTCCGCACCCAGCGCCTCGACCTGGTGGCGCCACAGGCTGGCGTTGTCCGGCCAGCCGTGGATGAAAACCAGGGTCGGGCCATCGAGGTTGCCCTCAAGAGTGAATTCGCAAACAGGGTAGTCTGTTTTCATGGCTTCGTACTGTGTCCGTTACGCCGCACCGCGTCACTCTTTGCGCGAATGGCCCTGAATTCAGATGAAGGCTTCCACTGCGGCCAGCGCCGCGAGTCACCCAGATCCCTGACGATGGTGTGGAACAACTCCACGTCCATCACGGCGCCGCGCAGGTCCCAGTCGGCGCTCCACTCATCACAGGTCTGGTGATAGCAGTTGCCGATGAATTCGGCGATCCATGCGTCACCCGCTGCGCGGCCGCCTTCGACCAGGTCGGAACCGCCTGCGATGCCCATGATCAGCAGTACCGGCACGCCGCCGCGGGCCAGCGAAAAGTGGTCGGCGCGGAAAAACAGGCCGTTTTCGGGCAGGTTCTCCGGCGTCACCACGCGGCCCTGCAACGCAGCGGCGCGTTCCAGGTCACCTTGCAGGTCGCTTTGGCCTTCGCCCACCAGGATGACGTCCCGGGCCGGCCCGGCAGTCTGCAGAATGTCCAGCGTGAAATTGGCCGCGGTCTTTTCCAGCGGATAGACCGGGTCGGCGGCGTAGGCGGCTGAGCCCAACAGGCCGCTTTCCTCTGCCGTCCACACGGCGAATACCACGCTGCGTTCCATTGGCGCACCGGCTTTGAGCACCCGGGCCAGTTCCAGAACACCCGCCGTACCCAGCGCATCGTCGTTGGCGCCGGGTCTAACCGTACGGCCCTGCGCGTCGGGTTCACCCAGGCCATAGGCGTCCCAGTGCGAGG
The DNA here is from genome assembly GCA_937924405.1 of uncultured Lysobacterales bacterium. GTDB lineage: Bacteria > Pseudomonadota > Gammaproteobacteria > Xanthomonadales > SZUA-36 > JAHEFT01. The sequence goes on along the minus strand of CALDVW010000042.1, from coordinate 13,596 downwards.
AGACCATAAGAGTCTCGTCGGCACGGGTGGTGCCGGGTAGAATTGCCAATACGTTCTGACTTTCGATGTGCTCAACGGTCACGTCAAGTTCAGCGCTGAAAGTCACGCCCTCCAGTTCAAAGGCCTGGAATTCCGGGCTGCGGGCCAGCGTGCGCTGCTCTTGCAGGTCGAACCCGGCGCCGGCAAACAGCCGTGCCGCGGCATCGCCGTGCAGCCAACCCTGCAGGGTGACCGGCTTGGCAGACCCTTCCGCCCGCACGATCGAGTAGTTCTCACCCGGGGCCGAAGAAGCCACGCTCCAGCCATAGCCGGCTGCCTTGTCCTCATGAATCACCAGCGCCGCAAGTGCGCCGCGCCGTTCGGCCTCCTCGAACTTGTACATCCAGCGGCCGTAGTAGGTCATGCGCCTGTTGCCAAAAAGCCCGGCCACGGCTTCGTCCGGGCCGGCCGCAAAATCCGGATCGTTGACCAGGAACACTGCGACTTTGCCGGTCAGATCGATTTCGCCAAAGTCATCCCACTGACGTTCGGGGGCGCTGGCGCCGAAGCCCACGAACACCACGGGAGCCTCCCTGATGGAGATTTTTTCCTGGGGGCGGGTGGTTTCGATGGCGATATCGTTGGCTTGCTCAAGGGCATGTTGTTCCCCTCCAACATTAAACTCCAAATTGGCCGGTTGCCGCACCTGGGTGCGGATCAAAGGCACAGTCTGGGTCCAGCCGCTGTTCTCACCACCGGGCTCCAGCCCCAGCGCCTGGAAGCGGTCAACCAGGTAGGCGACGGTCTTTTCTTCGCCGGGGGTGCCCGGTGCGCGGCCCTCGAATTCATCCGAAGCCAGGACCTTGACGATGCCGGAAAGTTGTGTGGCATCAATCTGCGCCGAACTCGCGTCAGGGGCGGCGAACGCCATGCAGGCAATGAACAGGGTGGTTGCGGGGAAAATTCGATAAGACATGGTTGGTACTCATGTAGCCGGGGTGGGTTGAGGCAGTTTACCAATAATGCCGAACAGGGGTGGGCACAGTTATGCGTAAAGGTATCCGGTCCCTCTATTTACTCTGCCAGCGGCAAGCCAGGTAAATGAACGGCGTATCGATAACGGCAATGGCAAATTTAAACACGTACTTGGCCCCGGCCAGTTGCAGTGCGGTGACCAGGTCGACCAGGCCCCACCACACCACCAGCCCGTAAATAAGGGTATCGATGGCCTGGGAAAGCAGGGTCGAGCCGGTGTTTCGCAACCACAGGTGACGCCCATCGGTCGCTTTGCGAATCCGGTGGAATACCCACACATCGAAAGACTGGCTGATCAGGTAAGCCAGCAGTGAGCCGAACACGAAGCGGGGTGTGTAGTCGAACAGGGTGACCGTCGCCTCGTGCACGGACAATGCGAAAGCTGATGTCTGCGGCATGGAAGAGGGCAGAAACAGCATGCTGATCTGCGTCATGACCACCAGGGCGACGCTGACGAAAAAGCCCAGCAGAACAGCGCGCTGGGCTTCCTTGCGCCCGTATTTCTCGCTCAGCAGGTCGGTCGCGAAGAAAATACTGGAATAGAGAATGACGCCCATGCTGGTTTGCAGGCCGCCTATCACGGTCAGTTTCGGCCCCATGATGTTGGCCAGTAACAGGCTGAAAATCACCACACCATAGAGACCCGTGCGGCCGAACAGGCGGTAGCAGAGCACCGCAAATCCGAGGTCGATGAAAACCGTCAGGATCCACAACAGAAGCTGGTGCTGGCCAAGAAATTCAGTCATCAGGATCGGATACTACTAGAAAACGTTTGTTTCCGGCCCCCGTCTTTGGCCCTTCACGGCGAGCTGCTATAGTTCGACATCGTCAATTTTGTCCGGAGACTCACATGTTGCGCATCGTTCCCAGGCGGATCAGGCCCCTTGCGTTTCGATAACAGCTATCTGCAACTGCCCGGGCGCTTTTACACGGAACTTGCACCCACGCCGGTTTCCAGCCCCGGACCCATCCGCGTCAACCGTGAATTGGCAGAGCAACTTGGTATCGACGCTGCCTGGCTGGCGTCGCCGGAAGGCACCGAAGTATTGGCCGGAAATCGTCTGCCCGCCGGGGCCGAGCCCATTGCAACCGTCTATGCAGGTCACCAGTTCGGCGGCTGGGTGCCGCAGCTCGGAGACGGCCGCGCGATTCTGCTGGGTGAGGTGATTGCCCCGGATGGATTGCGGTTCGACATCCAGCTCAAAGGATCCGGCCCAACGCCCTATTCACGCGGCGGCGACGGCCGGGCGCCGCTGGGGCCGGTGCTGCGGGAATACATTGTCAGTGAAGCGATGGCGGCGCAGGGCGTTCCGACCACCCGTTCGCTCGGGGCGGTAACCACGGGAGACCAGGTATTTCGAGAGGGGGCCATGCCTGGCGCTGTCCTGACCCGTGTGGCCCAGAGCCATATCCGTATCGGTACCTTCCAGTTTTTCCTGGCCCGGCAGGATGTAGACGCGCTGCGCCTGCTGACCGACTACGTGATCGAGCGCCATTATCCGGCGGCAGCCGAAGCTGAAAACCCAACCGTGGCACTGCTTGATGCAGTTGTTGCAGGGCAGGCCAGCCTATTGGCGCAATGGCAGTTGCTCGGTTTTATTCACGGCGTGATGAATACCGACAACATGCTGCTGTCGGGTGAAACCATCGACTATGGCCCTTGCGCCTACATGGATACTTACCATCCCGATAGGGTATTCAGCTCTATCGACCACCAGGGTCGCTACGCCTATCGCAACCAGCCAGGCATTGCGCACTGGAACCTGGCGCGCCTGGCACAGGCCCTGCTGCCGGTGATGGAGGTTGAAGAGGAAAAAGCGGTGGTGCTGGCCCAGGCTTCCATCGACGTTTTTCCGGCGCTATTCCAGCGGGCATACCATAGTGGAATGGCCCGCAAGCTGGGCCTGGCCCACACCGGGGACGATGATGAAAACCTGGCCGAAGAATTGCTGGAGCTGATGGCGCGCGAGCAAGTCGACTTCACCCTGGCATTCCGCCGTTTGTCGGACCTGGCGCGGCCCGCAACCCGCCCCGGTGTCGGCGACCTGTTTGAATTTCCGGCTGCTTTCGATCCCTGGCTGGAGCGCTGGCAACAGCGTATCGCAGACGACCCCCAGGCATCCGGCGAGCGCCAGGCCAGAATGTACCAGGCCAACCCGGCATTCATCGCTCGCAATCACCTGGTGGAGGCAGCCATCGACGCGGCCGTCAATAATGATGATTTTGAGCCGTTCAACCGGCTGGTTGATCTACTTGGAAAGACCTGCGAATACGAGCCCGGCCTGGCCGACTACGCCAGGCCGCCGCAACCGGACGAAGTCGTGAGCAAAACATTTTGCGGTACTTGACCAAACCAGCAAATCTGTTTCAGGCTCGCGTAACGCGCGCGGCAAAGCAGCCCTGCCTGGCATTGTGAAGATGCAGGTAGGCGACCTTTGGATCTTGCAACATGACAGGAATCGACTCGCTCAGACCCGAACCATCAACGACCTGTGCATCGACCATATGATGATTGTCATCAAAGGCCCTGGCTGAAATCAGCCGGGTTCGCAGCATTTCGGGAACGACCCCTGCCTCCGGAAACGCCTGTTCGGCATTCTCACGAATATAAATGGCATGTGAGGCCTGATAGGGCGTTTCTGCTGACTGGTGTATGAAATTCACCAGCACTATGGTTTCGCCGATTTCTGCGTCAGCAAGGCTGACCCGGCAAGGGTAGCCGGGTTTGGCGTCGACAGTCTTTCGGCTTGCACGAACCTCTGCAAGCTTTTTGTCAGATAAGGCAAAGAGCGGCTCAAATTGTTCAGGGGGTAGCGCATGAATCTGAAAAGACATTATTTCTCCAGTCATTAGTCGTTGGAGCTTAGCTTACGTGACCGGGAATGTTGCCTGCCACCCGATTCTTGCTGCCGGGGAAAGCGCCAACATCCGCCCGACCAAGCTGTTTTCGCGTATATTTACTGTCCGCATCCGTTCATTAAATCGAATGCGGAAATCGATACCTGCCTGGTTGCGATAAATCAGTGCCGACGGTATCCATCAAGGAGAATGGACATGAATGAAAGCACCAAATTGACCGGCGGCTGCATGTGCGGGGCCGTGCGCTACCAGGTCACCGGCGATCCCTTCCTGGTCAGCCACTGCCATTGCCTGAGTTGCCGCAAACACAATGGCGGGCCGGTGGTGACCCTGGCGGGATTCAGTAGCGGGCAAGTCGAGTTTGAGGGTGACGAGCGCAAAATGTACGAATCATCACCGGGCGTAGGCCGCGCGTTCTGCGGCAAATGCGGAACCCCGCTGACCTGGGAAGGCGACGGCGGCGAAGAGCTGGGCCTGATCGTCGAGCTTCACCTCAGCACTTTCGACGATCCGGAAGCGCTGGTGCCAACCGGTCATGCGTTTTATCCTGAACGGATATCCTGGTTCGACATTGCCGATTCGCTGCCTCGGTTCGAGGGCTTTGTCGATGAAACACCGCTCTTACACCATGGCCCGGTCAGTGAAGGTCTACCGCAGCGGTAAACTTTCCAGACCAGGCCAGGCCTGACAAGGATAAACAAACATGAGTGGAAAAATACTCCATGTCGCCGACGATTTCTGGAACATCCGCGGCTCGTACAGGGTTGGTGGAGTCATCGATGTGGGCACGCAGGCCTCGCTGGTCCGCCTGGCCAGCGGCAAGTTCGTCATGCTCGATTCCTATACCCTGAGCGGGGCGGTCAAACGCCAGGTAGGAGAACTGACCAGCGGAGGCAAGGACATTGATGCCATCTTGAATGTTCACCCCTTCCACACGGTCCATGTGCGCAAAATGCACGAACTGTATCCGCATGCCACCTTGTATGGCACGGCGCGACATAAAAGCCGCTTCCCAGAGCTTCCCTGGGCCGACAGGTGCACCGAAGATCCGGCTCTGCATGAGCAGTTTGCTGAACATTTCGAATTTTCGGTGCCGCGCGGAGTGGATTTTATTTCCGCCAATGAAAATGTTCACTTCTCCTCGGTATTGGTCAAGCATCGATCTTCCTTGACCATCCACTCTGACGACACGCTGATGTACCTGAGGCTGCATTCGATGATGCGTCTGTTTGGGGTGGGCGATGCGGTGAGTTTCCATCCCACCCTGGCCAAGGCACTGGAGAGACGGGCTGGCGCCGCGAAAGACTTCCGCGCATGGGCGAATGAATTAATTGAACGCTGGCGGGATGCCGAAAACCTCTGTGCAGCGCACACGGCGGCTCTTTTGGCCGTGGACAACCGCGGTGATTCCATCCACGCCCGCATGGTGAATGCATTGGACAAGGTCAGTGGCACGCTGGATTCGCACGAGAGGAAGTATGGCTGACTCACAAAAGCCGTTTGGAAACACATATGGACCGGTCATTGCCTGAATCGACATGAGCTGGTGGTGTGGGTCGCGAAATAATGGGATCGGAGCCCATGATTAAACTTCTGTACAACACCCCGCGGAACTGGGCCGAAGGCGTGGTCGCGGCGATGGACGATTTTCTGCCCGATCATGCCGCAGCAGAGAAAAAGGCTTCCGGCATGGCCATGGGCATGGTTTCCCATTATCCGGACCGGACGGAGCTGGTGATGGCCATGATTGATCTCGCCATCGAAGAGCTGAGCCATTACCGGGCAGTCGTCAGGCTGATGAACGAACGCGGCCTGTGCCTGCTTCCCGATGAAAAAGACCCTTACATCAATCAGCTGCGGCGCTCTATCCGGGATGGCAAGAAATTTTATTTCATGGACCGGTTGCTGATTGGCGGCATTGTCGAGGCGCGGGGCGCGGAGCGTTTCGGGCTGGTGGCCGATGCCTTGCCGCCGGGCAAGCTGCAGCGTTTCTACCGTTCGATCACTAAATCGGAAGAGGGGCACCGGGAGCTGTTCATCGAACTGGCCGAACTCTATTTTGACCCCGTGGAAACGCGCTTGCGGCTGAACGAGTTGCTGGTAATCGAAGCAGGTATTGTGAAAGAGCTGCCCATTCGGCCCGCACTTCACTGAGCAGCATCAGTGGATAAATACCTGCGCGACTATGCTGAGCGGGGCACCGCGGCAATAGCGGATATCCCGGCCGGCGAGCCCTGGCGGCAAGTGGTGGTCATTCCTGTCTGCAATGAGTCGGCCGGAATTTTACGCCCTTTGCCGGAAGGCCCCGGGCGCAGCCTGATGGTGCTGGTCGTCAACGAGACTGAGGCCGCATCGCGCAAGGTTGCGCTGGCCAACCGGGATTTTTCCACCGAAGTACACCGGCGTTTCCGGCAGTGCTGGCAATCGGCCGCTGATTTCGGCCTCACGCTATTCAACGACCCTGCCTCACCCCGTGATGTGTTGCTGGTAGACCGCTTCAGTGACGGATCGAGGTTCCCACCCGGAGGAGGCGTCGGCCATGCCCGAAAAACCGGCGCCGACCTGGCCGCTTTCCTGATTAGCCAGCAACGGGTTAGCTCGCCGTGGATACACTGTAGCGACGCCGATGTGCGCTTACCGCAGCGCTATTTCAGCTGCAGCGCAGCAATAGGCAATCGCACAGCGCAAAACACAGCCGCCCTTGTGTATCCCTTCAGGCACGTTGTCGCCAGGGACGATCCGCATGTTGCAACACCGGAGGGTGAGCAGCAAAAAATCATTCAGGTCACCCGGCTGTACGAGTATTCCCTGCGCTACTATGTCGCGGGGCTGAATTACGCCCGCTCGCCCTATGCCTTCCACACCATCGGCAGCACGATGGCGATCAACGCTTTGCATTACGCAAAAGTCAGGGGCTTCCCCCGCCGCCAGGCCGGGGAAGATTTCTACCTGCTCAACAAGCTGGCCAAGGTTGGCTCCGTCAGGCAACTCGAGGTCGAGACAGAATGCGAACCCATCGACATTGCTGCGCGCCTTTCAGACCGCGTTCCGTTTGGCACCGGCGCGGCGACCGGCAAGCTCATGCAGCTGGAAGACCCGGCCCGCGAGTTTTTGCTGTATCACCCCTCTGTTTTCGACTTGCTTGGCAGCTGGATCGGGAGCCTGCCGGCTTTCTGGCAGGAGCGCTCCGACGATCCCGGCGCCGTTCTGCCCAAAAAGGATTTGCCGTTGCTTATTGGAGGTCTTGAGCAAGCCGGTGTGGCGGATGCACTGCAGCACGCGCTGAGACAGAGCTCCGACGCCAGCCAGTTCATGCGGCAAATGCACACCTGGTTCGACGCTTTCCGTACGCTGAAGTTAATTCATCATCTGCGCGATCACTTTCTGCCTTCGATCAGTTTCCAGGCACTGATGACGGAGTACCGGCCAGACCACCTGATGGGGCATGAATCATCATTGCCACCGCTGCAGGATTCATTGCGCAATTTACAGTGGTGATCGCAACATTATCCATCTGCTTTTCAGCTGATCACTGCCGCGGTGTATCCTGTCCTGAACAATCACATTGACCGCGCAGGAATTCGGATGTCCAAGGTAGTCTCACCCGCTCAGATAGCCGCTTCACTTACGGAGCTCTGGTCTCCGCGTATCATCGGGGAAGTTGATGATGCCTATGTAAAAGTCGCCAGGGTCAAAGGGACTCTGGCGTGGCACAGCCACCGGGACGAAGATGAATTATTCCTGGTTTTGAAGGGGCATTTGCGAATCGAAATGGAAGGCAATACAGTCGAACTGGATGCCGGGGAGATGTTCGTTGTTCCCAAGGGAGTGCGCCACAATCCGGTTGCGGAGAATGAGTGCCACCTGTTGCTGATCGAACGCAAATCAACGCGCCACACAGGCGATGTGGTGACCGGGAAAACCCGCTCACTGGCTGATCAGTTACGGTAAGGCCAGGACGGGCAGGAACAAAGCCAATACGACAGCGTTTTAAAAAGGACAGGCATGAAAAGCTATCTTATTTCAATCGCAGGGAACATCGCTGCGGGAAAATCCACCCTGACCAAGGCCCTGGAGAAAAGAACCGGTGGCAAGATCGTGTCTTTCCTCGAGCGGGTGGATTACGTGAAAAAGAACGGCTACCTGCAAAAATATTATGAAGCCGTCAGCGCTTACGACCGGCTCAAGGGAACCAAGCTCAGCGGCAGGGACCGCAGCGGCTTCCTGGAAGTAAAGGAAGCAGCCGAGTACTGGGGCTACAAGATCCAGGAGACCTATTTCCTGTCACGCCTGCTTGATCTGGGTGTATTGAGCGAGCTGCTTCGTGAAGGTCAGTCGGTGGCCCAGGACCGGAGCATTTACGAGGACCAGATTTTCACCAAGAACTCCAACAACTACGAATACATCACCGACGAGGATTACCGGAAGTACCTGGACCTGTTCAAGCTGGTGATGAAAAACAAACCAACACCGGATCTCATTATTTACCTGGAAAGTGACGTGGCAGCGCTAAAATCCAGGATCGTGGGCCGCAGCCGCGGTGAGGAGTCCGAGCTCGCCAGCCCCGGCAACACGTATCTTTCCAACCTGAATGACCTGTACCGCCCATGGATCATGAAATGCGGGTTTCCTTACCTGATCATCGACACCGAGGCGGTCGATTTCAGGACAAAAGACGGCCTCGAACAGGTCGTTGCGGACATTGTCCGCACGGTGCCGGGGACAGAAAAGCTGTTCTGAGAAGTTTTGCCTTATGAAAAAAATACCAGCAGGCGCGATTCGATGCTTTCGCGGGCCGGCGCGCCGGGTTCCAGCTCACCAGTTCCAGTTCGCCGATACGCTCCTTCGCGCGCCGCTCACTTGCCACCAGGTCGGTAGCGTCGATGGTTTGTGCATCGCAGCAGGCCAGGGGGCTATTCAAAACAGGTCCTGCAATGGAGCGCCAGACATTGATGATGGCAAATCGATGTTGCGGCCATGCCAATGACATATTGCCCTTGAGTTCATCACTGTCAGCGTTTTTAATAGGATGAATGCGCGTCTTGATCAACAGCTTGATATTTTTTGCACTGCTACAGCCATGCGCTGCGCATGCAGACGAGTTTGATCCGTCTAAACTGCAGGGCCTGGGTGACACCCGCTATCACCAGTTTGAATCAGAAACCCTGGGTCATACCCTGCACCTTTATGTGCGTGTTCCTGAAGCCTCTGCACAGGATCCGAACCAGCGATACCCGACGGTTTACCTGCTCGACGGGGGTATCAATTTTCCGTTGCTGTCTTCCTACTATCATTACCTGCGAATCGGTGAGGAAGTACCTGAAATGTTGCTGGTCGGTATTTCCTACGGCAGCGACACGTTTGACGGCGGCAATTTCCGCAGCAGTGATTTCACCGCGCCCTCAAAGGAACGCGAGTGGTGGGGCAAGGCGCCAACTTTTCAAGCGGTGCTCGAACACGAACTGCTGCCGCTGATTGAAGCGGAATATGCATCGGATCCCGCACAGAGAATCATATTCGGCCAATCGCTGGCCGGTCAGTATGTGCTTTACGCTGCGTTGACGCGGCCGGAAATGTTCTGGGGCCATATTGCCAGCAATCCGGCATTACACAGCAACCTGGGTTATTTCCTGGGTTGGAAGGGCGCCGGGGAAATGCCTGTGCAAGCCACGCGCCTGTTTGTCTCCGAGGGTGAGTTCAATGATTCCCGTTTCAAGCAGCCTGCAGCGGAATGGATCGAGTACTGGTCAGCCCCGGAGCGCGAAAAGCCTTTTGTTCTGGAGGTTCAAACGCTTTCCGGGCAATCCCACCTGTCCTCGGTGACGGCGGCCTTCCGCCAGGGGCTGCATTGGCTGTTTTCGGAACAGAAGGGCACATCACCGGACACGCAATGATTTCCATTTAGTCACGGGCATTGTTTCCGGCACTCTGCGTGTATCGAATTCACCAGCCCTGATCACTCTTTAGAACCTTTCCCCGGGAGCCGGCGCTTATCTTCGCATCCGGAGCAATCTCAAATAAAAGTCAGTTTCTGAACTAATATGAGAGAACAGGCTGAAACTTGATGATAGCGGAGAGTGGAATGAGAAGACGTGAATTTTGCCAAACGGCACTATCGACGGCGGTGGCTGCGGCTTTGCCCGGTCATTACTTGTTGGCGGATCAGAACACGGACATCGCCCGGAGTGTGCCGGCCATAACGGCAAGCGGCGGAGAAACAACACTGGAAGCCTCTGCAGTCAACGATTTCCGCAACAGTTTGCGCGGAAAGTTGCTGTTGAATGGTGATGACGGCTATGACCATGCCAGGGCGGTTTGGAACGCCATGATCAATAAACATCCTGCCCTGATTGCGCGTTGCGAAGGCCCGGCGGATGTCGTGAACTCGGTCAACTTTGCTCGCGAGAATAATCTTCGCGTTGCGGTACGGGGAGGCGGCCACAGTATTTCGGGCAAGTCAGTTTGCCAGGGCGGCCTGATGATAGACACGTCCAATATGAACTCGGTGCGCGTTAATACCAAAAACTCGACCGCGCGTGCGGATGGCGGCTGCCTGGAAGGTCATATTGACCGCGAGGCTGCATTATTCGGGCTGGCGACTACCGGTGGTATCGTCTCCCATACCGGCGCTGCTGGCCTGACCCTTGGCGGTGGATACGGCCGCCTGTGCCGTAAGTACGCAATGACCTGCGACAACCTTTTGGGAGCAGATATCGTGACGGCCGACGGGACATTCCGGCAGGTAAACGCTCATAACGAGGCTGATCTGTTTTGGGCGCTCAAGGGCGGTGGTGGTAATTTCGGCGTGGTCACGGCCCTGGAGTATCAATTGCATGAACAGAACCCGGTGGTTGCTGCGGGCGACCTGGTTTTTGGCTGGAAAGATGCACGGAACGTTCTGGGCTATTACGCAGAGTATGGCAACGAGATGCCGGACGAGCTGAATATGAACCTCACTCTTCTGACGACGCCGGACGGTGAACGTCGGATAGCCATCGAAGCGGTCTGGGCAGGCAACCCGGGAGATGAGGACAAGGTGCTCGCAGAGCTGCGCGGCACAGGAAAGACATTGGTGGATACGGTCGAGCCCGTTCGATACACCCACTTTCAGACACGCAACGACAACAGCAACCGTCACGGCATCAGGCAGTACATGAAATCCAGCATGGTGAATGATTTTTCGGCGGATTTGGTGGATCAACTGATCGACATGTACCGGCCCAACCCGAAGGCCAATTTTTTCTTTATGCAGGCCGGCGGCGCGGTCTCCCGCGTTGGGCCAACGGATACCGCATATCCGCACCGCTCTGCGCACTGCAACATGATGCGCTGGAACAAGTGGTTCGAACCTGAAACCGGTGAGCAAAGAGAGCAGCGGATCGCGGACGTGAAGGCCGATTGGGCTATCCTGGAGCCCTACACGCATGGTTTTTATGTCAATCTCAACGATGACAACGAGCGGAAAACGCACGCGAATTACGGACCCAACTACGACCGCCTGGTGTTAGCCAAGAATCGCTATGACCCGACCAACCTGTTCCGGTTGAACGCGAATATCAAGCCAACGGCGGGGTCAGGGTAACCCTTGTTCAGCCTACCCCAACGAGTTGAAATCTTTCATTCTCGCGTTGGAAAATTTCACGGATGACTGCGCCATCAGATGGCTCTTCCGCCAATGACTCGGGGTCCCACTGGCTTCTCGTCGTATTAAAAAAGTCACCACCGTAGATATGAATACCCCCGGTGAAACGCGAAAGCGGATTGGTCACCGAGTGGATGGCGTCAACCGGTAAGGCAGCGGCATCACCCGCAAACAGTGCTTTTGCACCAAAGGCCTCGACACCGTTGTCTGTCCTGCGCCACATGATATTGTCTTCACGCCCCGTGTAGATTCCGATGTTTGCCCACATCAAATGATTATGTGGCATCAGGTTCATTTGCGGGGTCCATGTGGCGTTGAATATGGTCAGAGTCTCCGACCGGTGAAGTACATGGATTCCCGCCTTTTGTGGTTCGCCAAGCGCGGCAAGTGCGGCGCCGGGGTTTGACACAGCCCGGGCCAGAACGGCCTTTACCGCAGCCTGTGGGTCGGTCTCGCTGTTGGCCGCAATACAGTCTTCAACAAAGCGATCGATGTCCAAATTACTTCTCACTGCCGGGCGTTCTGGCCTGGATCCGGCGATTGAATTCAGCGGCATGATGATTTGGCTCGCTGCCGCCGCTGACCGCGTCCCCGTATCGCTATTTCTGGAAACGCCTAGTAGTCTCGCTTGACACGCGATAGTTGCTCGAAAATTTCCAGAACCCGGGATTCTTCAAATAATGGCTCACTATCTGCATGCGAGTCTCTGTGCCGCAGCAATTCGAGTGCCTCTGTGTCATTTTCGCTTGCGTAGAGCTGGCGGGAAGTCGCCTGGTGAAGGGATTTCATCTTTGCTTCACTTATGGAGCCGTCCAGGTCGTCTTGCTGCATGGTATCCGCGGACGCCCGGAAATGGTCGCCGCTGCCGGATGGCTGCTGTCCCGGATCCAGTATCCAGTATTGCCCGTACATATTCGCGTTGGTGGCCAGAAACATATAGAAAACTTCACTTGTTGAACCAAAATCAACCATCATTCCGAAATAGTCTCCATCGTCATCCGGAAAATAGCCAACCGTTCCGCGTTTACCTGATTCTTCGCGGTTAATAACGGTCGCATAGGTGATTTCGTCTTCGATGACTCTCTCATCGGTGATGCCATAAAGGTTGCCCGAGGTACCATCAGATGACCGGCGGGTGATATTCCAGTCCCCTCCGGTAATCATGTCTACCCGGTCTTTCTCTGCATAGCTGAATCTGATCAGTTCCAGGTCGGTCGCGTTGAGGATATTGGAGGTGATCGTCAGCGTCGCCATGGGGGCGGCCTCTGAATCGCCCACCGCCCAGTTGAAATCACCTACGTCCGAAGCCATTGTGCCCCCGTTGCTCAGGAAGAAGACATCGCCCCGGAATATCATCGGGAAAGTTGATAACAGCGACCCTTGCAAAGTGATGAAAGTGGAGTCCTGATCCATATAGCCATAAACCGCCCCAAAAAATGTTTCTTCCTGCACATCGGCGAAAAATCCCCAGCCGGGCAGCTCTTCCGGGCTCCAGTAAACGCCCTTGACGAAAGCGTGATCAACAGATTGACCGGAATCATCGAACGTGGCATCCCAGAAACCCTGGCATCCGGAACCGCCTGCTGCCGTGATCTGCCAAGTTCCTGCGGCTGCGCTGCTGGAGACAAACGTTCCGGCCATCCTCAAACTCACACCGGGTTCCAGCTCGACGGAGAAGCTAAAAGAACTGCCCGAGATTTTCCAGGGAGGGTCGAATATGGTGGTGTGGTCGCCTGAAATATCGGTCCCATCACAGTTCAATTTCGTAAAGTAGTAGGTGATGGTTTCGAACTGCGAACCATTCAGGCCAATGGTGAATTCCAACTTACCGAATTCCGCTTTGCCTTCCCACCTTCCGGACTGCGCTGCAAAAGCGGTTATTGAATGAAAGAAGAATACGGCGAATACAACCGCGATGACTGAATTTATTGAAAGCTTTTTAGCCATGACACTCCCCATTGCCGTCCGTGGCGCAATTTCCTGAACAAATTCCCGGCAGGTAAGTATCCCCACCCATCATTAGTATAGTCCGCCCGTACGAATTTCTCTCGGAGGCCGGATTATTGCCTATGAGCTTACGC
>CALDVW010000041.1 GCA_937924405.1 uncultured Lysobacterales bacterium | reverse complement strand
TGGCCGTTAGGCGAACAAGCCATCTCCCAAACTCCAGCCGAATTGAGCTCTGCTTTGAGCCCGAAAGCGGAAGTAGATTCAGAGGTGCCGCCAATCTCCTTTAACAGCGATTAGCGATGTCTGTAAGAAATCCACCCCAGTAGGTGAGGGAGTATTGCTTCCACATTCAGATTTGATCGTGCAAACCCGCAAAAAATAAAAGCCCCGACACTAGGGACGGGGCTATCAGTTTGCTAATTTTAGTACTGTTTTATGTACAGTCCATTTTTTAGCTCTAACTTATTGTTTTTATTATTGTAATGGCTGGGGGAGAGGGATTCGAACCCCCGCTGGCGGAGTCAGAGTCCGCAGTCCTACCACTAGACGATCCCCCAGTGGTCCCAAGCGGCAGTTTTCTGCCGACCGGATTAGCGCTTGGAGTACTGGGTCGCTTTGCGAGCCTTGTGCAGTCCAACTTTCTTGCGCTCAACTTCACGCGCATCGCGGGTCACGTAGCCTGCTTTACGCAATGGTCTGCGCAGTTCTTCGTCGTATTCGATCAGGGCGCGGGTCAGTCCCAGGCGTATCGCGCCGGCCTGACCGGAAATACCGCCGCCGGTGACCGTTGCCCTGATGTCGAAATCACCGGTCAATTCCAGCTTTTCGAGTGGCTGACGTACAATCATTCGGGCCGTTTCGCGGCCGAAAAATTCATCCAGGGGACGGTCGTTGATTACGATTTCACCTTTACCCCGGGTCAGGAAAACACGTGCTGTAGAAGATTTGCGTCTTCCGGTTCCATAATATTGTTCGGTTGCCATATTGCTTATCCGTATGGGTCAGGCTCAGAGATCGAGCGCTTTGGGTTGCTGTGCTGAATGCGGATGTTCCGGGCCGGCATAAACATGCAATTTACGGAACATAGCGCGTCCCAGGGGATTCCTGGGCAGCATACCTTTAACTGCGGACTGGATGACCCGTTCAGGGTGCTGCTCCAGCTGCTTTTCCAGATTGATGGATTTCAGATTGCCGATGTAGCCGGTATAGCGGTGATACATTTTATCTTTCAGCTTGTTACCGGTAACCTTGATTTTCTCGGCATTGATCACGACGATGTGATCGCCCGTGTCCACATGCGGCGTGAACTGGGGCTTATGCTTACCGCGCAGACGACTTGCCAGTTCGGTGGCCAGTCTGCCCAGCGTCTTGTCAGTTGCATCGACCAGGCACCAATCGCGCTCTACGGTCTGCGGCTTTGCTACGTACGTTTTCATATCATTCTCTCAAAAAAACCCACGCCCAAAAAAGGCCGCAGGTGAAGAGCGGGAATTCTACTGGCTTACGGCTCCGGAATCAACCCTAATAAGTGGTCAGAATGGGCCGCACCTGCCATATTCAGGATTGTGCCACCGGCTCTATAATCGCAGGCACATGGCGCTCCTGCACATTCAGATTTTCAGGCGATCGACGGTTATGCCGTTCACCAGGTGAGAATCGATGATTTCGTCGACATCACTCTGGTCCACGTAGGTGTACCAGGTTTCTTCCGGATAGACCACGCACACCGGGCCTTCCTCGCAACGATCCAGACAGCCCGCCTGGTTAATGCGGATGTTTCCTTTCCCGGACCGGCCAATTTCCTTGATTCGCTTCTTGGCGTAATCACGGATTTTGGACGAATCGCAACGATTACAGGACGGCCGGTCTGAATCGGGCCCGCGATCGTTGACGCAGAAAAATACATGGTGCTTGTAATAACTCATAAGCAGTTGTTCCAGAATCTGACAGCAGTCAGCCATATGGGCCGCGCATTATACTAGAATAGCTTCCATGGACAGGAACTACTCGAAAATTGACCGGTTGATCGCCTCGATCGATGAAGGATTAAGGGTATCAACCGGGGAAGCGCCGGAACCCTTCCGTGAAAACCCGGCTGGCGACCTCGCTCCAATCGATCTGGATGAGAACCAGCGCCGCCATGTCGCCGGACTCATGCGCATCAATCATACCGGTGAAGTCTGCGCCCAGGCGCTTTACGCCGGTCAGGCCGCCACAGCCAGGGATGATGCAACCCGCGACGCCATGCAACTTGCGGCCGACGAGGAAATTGATCACCTGTCCTGGTGTGAAGATCGCTTGAAAGAACTGGACAGCCGGCCCAGTGTTTTGAATCCGTTCTGGTACGCAGGTTCCTTTGCTATCGGCGCCGTGGCCGGCATTGCCGGGGATGACTGGAGCCTGGGTTTTGTCAGGGAAACAGAAAACCAGGTTGAAGCCCACTTGCAGGATCACCTCGAAAAATTGCCAGAAAGCGATACTCGCAGCCAGGCTATCCTGGACCAGATGAAGATTGACGAAGCCAAACACGCACAGATGGCCCAAGAAGCCGGCGCCCGGGAGCTGCCGCCGCCCATTCGCCGCGCAATGACTTTCACGGCAGGTATCATGAAATCACTGGTATACCGGATTTAGACGAAAAAAAAGAGTCCAGCTTCCGTGCTCCCTAGTTGGTTGCCAGCAGGGCCCGCAGATCATCCAGGGTGCCCGGCTTTGCCGGAACAGGAACACTCCCATCGCGCCAGGACAGATCCCAATCTTCCAGGGCAGTAGATCCCGCCAGGGGAAATTCCGTGCCTGCAAATTCAGCCAGGCCAAACAAACGCATGCTGGCTTGCTGGACTTCTCCGGGCGCCCCTGCGGTGAAAGTGAAGCGGAGATCGAAGCGGCGAAGCGACTCACCGGCCGGGGTTATTTTTCCATCAATGGACCATGGCGCCTGAAACCCACCCTCCGCGGTGCCGGTATCCAGCACAATCGGGTTGACCTTGTCTTCCAGGTCAACTTTCAAGGGCCCGGTGATTTGGCTTGGACCACCCGGCTCGGAACGCTCCAGTAATCGCAACGCCAGTTGCATCATCAGAGCGGCGGCATCCAGCGAGGAAGCGGCCTCGGCCCGGTATTTGCCAAACCCACGGCTTAGCACGGCCCGATCCTTGACCAGTATCAAATCACCAGCCACGGCTTCCCCGGGAACGTTGAGTTCTGCCCTTACCAGCAAGTCACCACAATCGCAGCGAAACAATTCCCAGCTGGCGTGGTACCCGTCACCTGGAAACTCGATGTTCAACTGAACGCTGGAAGGATCCGCCCAACGGGTTTCGGCGGGCATTTCCGCCAATACCGGCGCCGGTATCGTAAAAACGAAAAAGAGCACCAAAGCGGCTCTGAAACGAAAGCTGAGTTTCACGTTAAACCTCTTCAAAAAATAGCGATTTTAATGCAACACCGGGATTCTCTGAACGCATGAACGCTTCACCAACCAGGAAAGCGTTGATGTCTGCGGATTGCAGACGCCTGACATCACGCTGCGTGTGAATGCCACTTTCCGTCACCATGGTGCGATCAGGGGGAATCATGGGTCTCAGGCGTTCGGAAACACTCAGGTCAGTCGTAAAGGTATGCAGGTCACGATTATTGACACCCACCAGGCGGGCCTGCGTGGTCAGGGCGTTCTCGAGTTCACCTTCGTCATGTACTTCAATCAGCACATCCAGGCCGGCTTCACCGGCCACGCCGTCCATTTCCTGGAGCTGATCCAGCGTGAGCGCTGCCACAATCAACAGGATGCAATCCGCACCCAGCAAGCGGGATTCGTAAATTTGCCAGGGATCGATCATGAAATCCTTGCGCAGAACCGGAATTGAACAGGCTTGTCGGGCCTTAAGCAGGAAGGAATCCGCGCCCTGGAAATACTGCTCGTCAGTCAATACCGAAAGACAGGCCGCTCCGGCCTGCTCGTAGCTGACGGCGATTTCTGCGGGCTGGAAATTCGCCCGGATCACACCGGCGCTGGGAGACGCTTTCTTGACCTCGGCGATGACTGCAGGGCCCCTGCCGATGCTCGTCGTCAGTCGATTGGCGAATCCGCGTGCAGCAGGTTGGTCCTTGGCGGCGGCGGAAACCGCTGCCAGGTCGAGCAGCCTGCTCCTGCTGGCAACTTCATCTGCCTTGGTCTCGAGAATCCGCTTGAGAATCGAGGGAATTTCTGCCATCAGATTGCTCAGAGTGATGCCGTAAAATCGACCAGAGCCTCCACCCGGGCCCAGGGCTTACCGGACTCAAGAAGCCGGCTCGCCTGCCCCAGGCCCGCGGCCAGGGTCTCAGCAAGGCCTGCAACATAGAGTGCCGCGCCGGCATTGAGCGCGACCACCTGGCGGGCCCGCCCTGCTCTCTCGCCCGGCGCACCCGACAGCGCCGCCCGCACCAATTCCAGCGATTCGTCAGCATCCGCAACCTCGAGGCCGTCCAGGCTTACCCTGACCAGGCCAAAATCTTCCGGGCAAATTTCATATTCCGTCACCGCCCCATCTCTCGCCTCCACCACGTGGGTTGCAGACGCGGCGCTGATCTCATCGAGCCCATCGTCTGAGTGAACCACCATGACGTGCTCCGAGCCAAGCCGGTTCAGCACCTCCGCCACAGGCCTGCAAAGGGCAGCTTCATAGACGCCTATCAACAGGCGTTTGACAGCGGCCGGATTGGTCATCGGGCCAAGAATATTGAATATCGTACGCACTGCCATTTCCTTGCGCGGACCGATCGCATGCTGCATGGCGCTGTGATGCGCCGGGGCGAACATGAACCCGACGCCGACCTTTTCGATACAGTCCACGACCTGCTGTGGAGTCAGCCCCAGTTTCACACCTGCCGTCTCGAGCAGGTCGGCACTGCCCGAACTCGACGACACGGAACGGTTGCCGTGTTTTGCAACCCTGCCGCCACCCGCTGCGACCACGAAGCTGGAAGCGGTGGACACATTGAACAGATTGGCGCCATCACCGCCGGTTCCCACAATATCTACCAGGTGATCGCCGGATACCTCGACACCACTGGCCAGCTCACGCATCACCATGACGGCCCCGGTAATTTCGTCCAGGGTCTCGCCCTTCAACCGCAGCCCCATCAGGAAGGCGCCGATCTGGGCATCACCAGCCTCGCCCTTCATGATCTGTCGCATCACGGTTTGCATGTCTTCCAGCGACAAATCCTGGTTTTCAGAAATTAAAGCAAGCGCTTGTTTAATATCCATATTTCCGGATTCACTCAATAAATTGGATTGACCGACTTCAGGAAGTTTTTCAACAGGTCATGGCCGCAGGTTGTGAGTATGGACTCCGGATGGAACTGTACGCCCTGGAGGTTAAACCTGCTGTGCTTGATGCCCATGATTTCATGGCCACCCTCGTAATCCACCCAGGCCATCACGGAAAGCTCTGCGGGAATTGTATCGGGCTGCAAAACCAACGAGTGATAGCGGGTCGCTTCAAAAGGCAGCGGCAGGTTTGCAAATACTCCCTGGCTGCGGTGATAGATCATGGAAGTTTTGCCGTGCATGATACGCTCAGCACGTACGACCTTTGCACCGAAGGCCTGGCCGATACATTGGTGCCCGAGGCACACACCCAGCATCGGGATCGTTGGGCCCAGCGCCCGCACCAGTTCGACACAGATGCCTGCCTCGTTAGGCGTGCAGGGTCCGGGCGAAATGACAATTCCCTCGGGTTTCATCAACACCACGTCGTTGACGCTGACCGTGTCGTTACGCACGGTTTCCACTTCCGCACCCAGCTCACCCAGGTATTGCACCAGGTTATAGGTGAAGGAGTCGTAATTGTCGATCATCAGGATCATGTTTTATCTTTCCATCGGCTATTTCTGCTGACCACCTGCCAATTGATTGTCTCACCTGCCTTGAGCGGGACAACGCTGCTTTCACCCAATGGATAACTCGCTGGAACCTGCCACGCTGATTTACGCAAGGTGATGGTATCCGTATTTCGTGGCAACCCATAGAAATCGGGGCCATTGAAGCTGGCAAAGGACTCGAGTTTGTCTAAAACGCCCAGTTCTTCAAAAACCTCTGCATACAACTCGATTGCGGCATGCGTCGAGAAGCAGCCCGCGCAACCGCAGCTGGCTTCCTTGGTTTGGCGTTGATGGGGCGCCGAGTCAGTGCCGAGGAAAAACTTGCGGCTGCCGCCGGCCACTGCGTCAAGCAAGGCCTGCTGGTGGTTTTTTCGTTTCAATACAGGCAAGCAGTAATAGTGAGGCCTGACCCCCCCAACCAGCATGTCGTTGCGGTTGTAAATCAAATGCTGAGGAGTGATGGTTGCAGCAACATTTTCCCCCGCCTGGCAGACAAACTGGACTGCTTCACTGGTACTGACATGTTCCAGCACAACCCTGAGATCCGGAAACTTCGCGACGATGGGAACCAGTTGCTGGTCGATGAAATTCTTTTCACGGTCGTAGATATCGATATCGTCATGGGTGACTTCGCCATGTATCAATAAAGGCAGCCCGGCTTCGGTCATCGCTTCCAGGGCAGGAAAAATCTTTTCCAGTGAGGTAACTCCAGAATCCGAATTGGTGGTGGCGCCAGCCGGGTACAGTTTTGCCGCGGTGATTCCTGATTCTTTTGCGCTGTCCACGACCCTGGCAGAGGTATTGTCGGTCAGGTAAATAACCATGAGCGGTTGCCAGTTGCTGTCGGCCGGCCGTTGCTCAAGAATCCTTTGCCGATACTCCAGGGCCTGCCTGGCGTCCGTAACGGGCGGTGTCAGATTTGGCATCACAATCGACCGGCCAAAATAGCGTGCCGCCGAGGGAACGGTATCTTTCAGCAGGGGACCGTCGCGAAGATGAAGGTGCCAGTCATCCGGGCGGATTAAGGTCAGCTCCATCGTCATATCAAAGTCCTTGCTCCAGGTCAGTCATTTTATCGCTGATGTCCTTTTGCTCCTCGTCCCTACAAACCCATTGAGGCGCTGTTGACCGCCTGGATCAGCGCACGGCCCTTGTTCATGGTTTCTTCCCACTCCAGTTCGGGGTTGGAGTCGGCCACGATTCCGGCGCCGGCCTGCACGTGCAATATGCCATTCTTGATGACGGCTGTGCGGATCGCAATGGCCAGGTCTGTTTCGTCATGCCAGTTGATATAGCCCACCGCACCTGCATACACGTTACGCCGCACGGGCTCAAGTTCATTGATGATTTCCATCGCCCGGATCTTGGGGGCTCCGGACAAGGTGCCAGCGGGAAACGATGAGCGGATGGCATCGGCGGCCGCCAGGCCTTCAGCCAGCGCGCCATCTACCTGAGAAACAATATGCATGACGTGTGAGTAGCGCTCTATGATCATGGTATCAGTCACTTTGACCGAACCGATTTCGGATACCCGGCCGGCGTCATTACGGCCGAGATCGATCAACATCAGGTGTTCCGCCCTTTCCTTGGGATCATTGAGAAGCTCTTCCTCCAGCCGCTGATCTTCTTCCGGAGAGTCACCACGGTGACGGGTTCCTGCAATCGGCCGCAAGGTCACCTGTCGATTCTGGACGCGCACCAGTACTTCAGGTGATGAACCGACTATCTGGGCATCGCCCAGATCGATGAAATACATATAGGGTGAAGGGTTGAGAGCGCGCAGCGCCCGGTAGACATCCAGCGGACGCGCCGCGAAAGGCACACTCATTCGTTGCGACAAAACGACCTGGAAAATGTCGCCTGAAAGGATGTACTCCTTACATTTTTGCACCGCGTTGATGAAATCTCCGCGGTTGAAACCATAATGAAAATCTTTTTCCGCCACGGGTTGCCGGGCAATACGCTCTCCATAACCCGTGCTTTCATTCCTCAGACGGTGAGCCAGCTCATCGAGCCTTTGCTGAGCAGTTTCCCAGGCACCGGGTAGCTTGGGATCGACGTTGACGATCAGGTACAGGCGGCCGGCCAGGTTGTCAAATACGGCAACTTCTTCAGACAACAGCATCACCATTTCAGGTGTTTCCAGCTCATCCGGCTTGTTTTCGTCAATCAGCCGCGGCTCGAACCGCTGAACGATCTCATAGCCGAAATAGCCAACCAGCCCACCGGTAAACACGGGTAGCTCGTCAAGACGCGGAGCGTTGAATTCCTGTTGCAGGCTGGATATGTAATCGAGCGGATCATCCACCTCGTCCTGATGAACCGCAACACCGTCCCGGTAAGTCGTGAGCCTGGTCCCGCTTAGCGAATAACGCTGTTGGCAAGGCAGCCCGATGAAGGAAAAACGCCCCCAGGTTTCACCCCCCTCGACTGATTCGAGCAGATAGGTGTCAGCTCCGGACGCCAGTTTCAGGTAAACAGACAGTGGTGTGTCCAGATCCGCCAGTACGGAACGGTAAACGGGAATACGGTTATACCCCGCTGCCTTCAGATTTTCGAATACATCCCTGTTCACGACTATCCATCTTTATTGAGGCAATGAACAGGAATTCTAGCACGGCAGAGTAATGACGAACTCCACCCCATTTTCACCAGCAAGGTTTCGGGCCCGTACAGCCCCTTTATGAGCTTCCGCCACCAGTCGCACGATATACAGACCAAGCCCCAGATGAGGCCCCTCACCCCTTTTATCCCGCAAGGAGACCAATGAGTCGAACAGCCGCTCCTGAAGCTCCGCCGGAAGCCGGCTGCCCGTGTTTCGCACCACAAGTTCGTATTGCTGATCTGTGCGCTGCAGAATGACCGATATTTCATCTTCCAGCCCGCTCAGTGACATGGCATTGTCCACCAGCTTGTCCAGGGCTTGCGCCAGCAGGTCGGGGGCGCAAAACAACCGCATCGGCTCTGCCGGAATACGTGTTGTGAGAACCCGGCCTTCATGCACGGAACCGTACCCGTCACAGCAATGTTTGACCAGGTCTGACAGGCTGGCTATTTCCCAGTCAGCCGCGCCCATTGCTGCCTCCAGCCGGCTGGCCTCGCTCATGGCGCGTACGATCGCTGCCTGGCGTTCGACACCTTCCTGTGCCCTCTCGAGAAATCGCCTGGCGCCGGAGTCCAGCGACTCATTGGACAGGTTGTCCAATGATGATCTGGTTATGGCAAGCGGGGTTTTCAGCTCGTGTGACAGTTTGCCGGCCAGGGTCTGCAGATACTGGCTGTAATCGGCCACTGCACGCAACAGCTTCTGATTATTGCGTGCCAGTTCACCCAGCTCATCCCGATCATTCCTGAGTGGTAAGACCTCGAGATCCACGCCTTCTTCCATCGCCTGGCTTACGGCCTCACTCAGTCGTCGGACCCGGCGTGACAGCCTGGAGGCGAAATACCACAGACCGGCCGCCAAACCGAAGGTCAGCGCAAGAGTGGTAAACAGCAAGCGGCCGAGAGCGCGATTTGTCACCAGTAGCAGGCCATCTGATGACGATTGCATGACGATGGCACCCTGAATATCACCTTGCAGCAGCACCGGCACGGCAACAGTGTTCCAGACAAAAGCAGATTCCAGATCCTGCGACCAGCCCACCGCGTCGTTCCCGGACAGAGCCTGCAGTACCACTTTATCACTCAGACGCACGGGGTTGACCGACGTTTCACCCGTCAGTTCAGTTCGTTCTCCAGCCACCAGCCGATAAAGCGATCGTTGCAGCCAGGTGGTCTTGTGCAAGGTAACCGGGGAGTGTTCCTGCTGGCCGGACGGTGATTCGGAATCAGCCATGATCCAGCCGTTGCTATCCACCAGCCACGTATGTGCGGAGGCAGACTCGGAACGCGCAAACCAATCTGACAAACCCTGCCACCTGGTTGTGAGACTGATCCATGCCGGGCGGTCCGGGTCTGCAAGCGGGCCGGCCACTCTTTGCGCCGCGTCTTCATGACCTCCCGATGAATCCCCAACCTGGAAACTGATGTCTGTATTTTCGGCGGACAAGGGCAAAGAGAGTTCCAGGCGATAGCCGTTCTCACGTTCCAGCCAATAACCCTCCAGTTGGCCTGAGTCACTTCCTTCGCCATGCAACTGAAGGGGCCCAGGCGCTTCGGGCCGGATAGTAAAACTGAACAGGCCGCGCGGGTTGCGTGCCAGCAGAACCACCCCGCCGGGAGTTTCGGGCACAGCTGAAACGGATGACGACTCCTGGCCCCTGCTCGCTTCGACGATCTCGAGCAGCAGGTACAGGCGGCCCCCGTAGTCTCCGGATATGAACATAACGCTCAATTCGCTATCCTCCGAGCTGAATTCGAGTCCATGAGCGGCATCGGGCCAGTCGTCGACATAACCATCCAGAACCGGTGGTCGTTCAAGTGTTCTCAGGGGGGCTTGCAGATCAGGCGCAAACAACAGCCGGGTCTGGTACTCAACGGGCAGCGCCCCGGCCAGGGTTCGGGCCGAAGCCAGCAATGCTTCTTCCTGCGTCTCGCGCAAAAATCGTTCGAGTTCCTGCAGCAATTTCCAGCCCGACCAGGGTAAAAGCAGAGTCAGGAGGGACAATGCCACCAGCTTGGTTCTGAGTTTCATCCGGGTCCGGTATCTGTTTCCTGGGGTTTCCAGCGGTAACCGGCGCCGTAAACGGTATCCAGGCGGTCAAATTCTTTGTCGGCTTGCAGAAATTTACGCCGGATGCGCTTAACGTGACTGGTGATGGTCTGGTCATCTACCAGCACATTGGCATCATCCATCAGTTGTTGGCGGGTCCGCACATGGCCCGGGTGGCGGATGAGCGAGTGGATAATCCAGAATTCAGTAACGGTCAGCGGGACCGGTTCTTCGTTCCAGCTCACTTCCATTCGATCGACTGAAAATTTCAGCGGGCCTCGCTCCAGCAATTTCTCCTCACCTGCTCTGCCGGAAAGGGCCTCTACGCGACGAAACAGGGCCACGACGCGCGCCACCAGGTGTTGCAGACTGATGTCCTTGGTCAGGTAGTCATCGGCACCGAGCCTCAGACCCGAAATCACGTCGAGATCCGAATCGCGGGCGGTCAGAAAAATAATCGGCAGGCCTTTCGACCAGCTGCGCAATTCCCGGCACAGTTCGAAGCCCCCTTCCACATCGTCCCCCAGGCCCACGTCGATAATCACCAGGTCAGGCAAACGGCGGCTCAATGCAGCCAGTGCAGAAGCCCTGTCTGCATAACCGGTTACCTTGTACCCATAGCGGCGCAAAGCGTCCTCATAGTTATGCCGAATGGTGGCTTCGTCCTCCACTATGGCAATATGCCGTGCCATGTTTCCTCCCAATCTTCCCGGTGATGCTTTTATGGTCTCATCATACGGTGACAACGCGTTCAGGTGAAACAAGCCGCACTGATCAACTGCAACTGCCATCACCTTGCCCTAATTCCGCCGTTGCTTCGACATCAGCGGTCACGCAGAAGACATACCGCCGGGGTTCAATGAGTTCCAGCAGAATCGGAGCGAACCATGCGCAGACAAGCCTCAATACGTGACCAACTGGAAGCAGATGCCTGGCGAAACCATCCAAATTTTTCCAGGCGTTTTAAAAGAATTACAAACTTCACCGGCCGCAAGTCGCTGAACTGGCGGGACCGGGCACTGCTGATCATCACAGCGGTGCTTCTTTTGTTGTTGATCGTCCGCGTTGAAACTTCCCGCGCCGATGATTCCGGCGGCGCGTTCTGGGGCCTCGAATTCCAGGGTGCTGCCGGATCCGGACGGGCGGTGGCCCTCGACACCGATATCCGGGTCGAAGTGACCGGGTTGACTGCCAGAATTAACGTAATCCAGGCATTTCAGAATTCAGGAAGGGAGTGGGAAGAAGCCGTTTATCGCTATCCATTGCCCGAGGGCTCCGCCGTGGACCGAATGCAGCTACACGTGGGTCAACGGGTGCTCGAAGGTGAAATCCGGGAAAAAGAAGAAGCCCGCCGCCAGTATCAGCAGGCCAGGTCCAGCGGCAAGGTTGCATCGCTGGTGGAACAGGAGAGGATCAACCAGTTCCAAACCCGTCTGGCCAACATTGAACCGGGCGAAGAAATTCGCGTTTCAATCAGCTTCCTTGCGCGGGTCGATTACCGGGACGGTTCATTCGGGCTCAGTATTCCGATGACTTTTACGCCAAGGTGGGAGGGGGGCGGATCAGCGGCTGAATCACTGGAATCTGCGGGTTTTGCCAACGCCCAATCGCCACTGATCATGCCGCTGAGTGATATCGACGACCACCGGCTTTCGATCGAGGTGGATCTGCAAACCGGCATGAGCCTGAGCAGTATCGAGAGCCGCTATCACGATGTCGACATTCACCCCTCCCTGCAGGGGTATCGGATTTTTCTGGCCGACCCGGATACGCGCAGCGACCGGGTATTTGAATTGAACTGGACTCCTGAATTCGGCTCCGAACCCGTGTCTACTCTCTCCACTTTCGATGGTGGTGACGCGGTCTATGCCATGCTGCTGCTGGCGCCTCCACTGGCTGAGCTGATTGCCCCTCAGCCTCGCGAAGTGGTGTTCATCATCGACACTTCCGGGTCGATGGAGGGAACGTCTCTGGTACAGGCGAAGGCCGCATTACTGCTGGGTCTGGAGTTTCTCGGACAGGATGACCACTTCAACCTGATCCGCTTCAGTTCCGGCAGCCGGGCGCTCTTTACGGAATCCATGCCGGCCTATCCTTCCTACCTCGAGGAGGCTGCTGACTTCATCGCGGACTTGTCGGCCAGTGGCGGAACGGTCATGGCGCCGGCACTCGGCATGGCCATGAATCTGCCCGAGCAGCCTGGACTACTGCGTCAGATCGTTTTCGTGACGGACGGCAGTGTCGGTAATGAGCATGAGCTGTTACTCAAGATCGGTGAGGACCTGCGTGACAGTCGCCTGTTCACGATATCCATCGGATCGGCACCCAATACCTGGTTCATGCGCAAATCAGCGGAAATCGGCCGGGGCAGCCATTTACACATCGGGCGCTTGGCCGAAGTCGAAGAGCGGATTTCCCGGTTGTGGGCGCGCATTGAGAACCCGGCGATTCAGAATATTTGTGTCGACTGGGGGATGGACGCGGAGTTTTATCCCGAGGTAGTGCCTGATCTGTATGCCGGTGAGCCGCTCTGGCTGTTTGCCCGCTTGCCCCGCGAGCCGCTCCAGGTATCGATTTGCGGTGAACTCGAAGGCCGGTATTGGGAGATGGAAAGCCGGCAAATCCCGGGGCAGGGAAACAGCGACCTGGCTACCTTGTGGGCGCGAAGCAAAATAGATGCGCTCGAAGACAGCCGGATATTCGGTCAAGATCCCGAAGCCGTCCGCCACGATATTCTGACCCTGGCGCTGGAGTTCGGTGTCCTGACGCAGTACACCAGCCTGGTCGCCATCGACCGGACTCCGTCGCGTCCGGATGGCGCCGCATTGAACCGCGCTGAAATCGCCAGCCTGCTGCCGGCGGGCAGTGGTCTCGCTTCCGGGTTTTCACAAACCGCCACGGGTTGGCCCGCCCAGCTCATACTGGCATTTCTTGCGCTACTCACCGCTACCGGCATGTTGCTGTACCTACCCTCCTCCCGGGTACGACCTGCCGGTGGCGCTCGCTCGCCGATGACATCTTCCCTTCCGTGAAGAACCCCTGTCATGGGCCTTATGCGGCGGTGGCCCTCACCGCCGCACTTTTTTCCGTATTGCTGATGGTGAACTCTCTCTGGATACCGCTGAAGGCCGAATTGGCTCAACGCCTGATCGAGAGAAGCTGGAGCGAAACGGCTGCCGGTGATGCGGCTTCCCAGCCCTGGCCCTGGGCGGACACCCGGCCTGCGGCGGTGCTCTCCGTTCCCGCGCATGGAATCCGGCAATTTGTGCTGGAGGGCAACTCCCCCCGCAACCTGGCATTCGGCCCAACCTTTGCGGATGGAACGACCAATGGACGCGACATGATTATCAGCGGCCACCGGGATACGCACTTCAGTTTCCTGGCCTCACTCCGGGCGG
Source organism: uncultured Lysobacterales bacterium (assembly GCA_937924405.1). Lineage (GTDB taxonomy): Bacteria > Pseudomonadota > Gammaproteobacteria > Xanthomonadales > SZUA-36 > JAHEFT01. Next base: position 110,864 of record CALDVW010000041.1, on the reverse strand, counting down.
GTGACCTGATAGGAATTCAGACCCGGCAATCAAAACAGTGGTTTGAAGTGAGTGATATGGAGGTGGTGGACAGCCGGCGCCGGGTTTTGCTGATTGAACCCGGGCTGCAGCGGGTCAGCCTCGTGACCTGTTACCCATTCGACAGCCCAACGTCTGGCGGGCCCTTGCGCTACGTGGTCACCGCTATACCGCTTAAGCGGCGTTCGCCTTCATCCGGCTGATGGTTTCGCGGTAATCGTCCGAACCAAAAATGGCTGAGCCCGCAACGAAGGTGTCCGCCCCGGCAGCGGCTACCTCGGCGATGTTGTCTACTTTTACACCGCCATCGACTTCGAGACGGATTTCACGGCCGGTCGTGTCGATCATCTCCCTAACCTGGCGGACTTTATCCAGCACGTGCGGTATGAACGACTGGCCTCCAAAACCCGGATTAACCGACATCAGCAAAACAAGATCGAGCTTTTCCAGTGTCCAGTGCAACTGGCCCAGGGGTGTGGAAGGGTTCAGCACCAACCCGGCCTGGCAGCCGTTTTCCCGGATCAGCTGGATGGTACGATCGACATGGCGGCTGGCCTCCGGATGAAAGCTGATCAAGGAAGCCCCGGCTTGTGCGAATTGCGGCACCAGTTCATCGACGGGCTCAACCATCAGGTGAACATCGATCGGGGCCTCTATCCCGTGCCTGCGAAGTGCTTCGCAGACCATGGGCCCGATCGTCAGGTTGGGCACGTAGTGGTTGTCCATCACGTCAAAGTGCACCCAATCGGCGCCTGCATCCAGCACGTCACTCACCTCATCCCCAAGCCTGGCGAAATCGGCTGATAGAATCGACGGTGCAATAACGGTTGATTGTTTCATCGGGATTCTCCGCAGTATTAAATTATTCTAATATAAAATCGGACTGGATGTTGGCCGGGATCATTTGAATCCACGTGATTGCTTGATCTGGTCGTAGGCCGTGTTGATTTCGCGCACCCTCGTTTTTGCGATTTCCATCATCTCCTCCGGCAGGCCGCGGGAAACCAGTTTATCCGGATGGTACTGACTGACCAGCTTGCGATAGGCTTTCTTGATTTCAGCATCGCTGGCGCTGCTTTCGAGCCCGAGCTTGGCAAAGGCCTGGGCCAGGCTCCCGACCTGGTTTCCCGGCATGCGGCTTCCACCTCCACCGCCGTAAGCGTTGCCTGTCGCACCACGCGCATTGAGCATGGCCGAGAAGACATGACCCGGAATTCGCAACAGGCGTGCTACCTGCAATAACACCTGTTGTTCCGCCTGCGTCACGCTGCCGCTGGAAAATGCTGCCTCGACCAGTATTTCCATGAACATCAAACGCAGGTCGTGGCGCACCATCGAATGCTGCGCAAACGAATGCAGAGCCTGTTGCAGATTGAAATCATCAGCCTTGCCCTGATTGAATAAACGGATAGCCCGCTGCCGCTCTTCGCCTGCAATCTGCATGCGCGCCATCAGCGACTCGACCATTCGAATTTCAGTCTCGGTCACCTGGCCATCTGCCTTGCTGAGGTGGCCCAGTGTTCCAAACAGGGCATCGAAAAAGGCTTTCTGGGTTGAGCCCACCCCGACAATGCCAGCCAGAAAACGGTCGACAAAGTGCCCCAACAGGGCGCCGATGACAGCACCGGTAATACCACCCCGTAACAGGCCGATGATTCCGCCGATAATTTTGCCCCACCAATTGCGGGGTATTTTGAAAGAGCTTCCGGACATGGGAACGAAGTATATAATTGCCACAGTCACTCTCCCATACCCAAATGTCATGGAAAGGAAAGTTTTTGAAATCTGAAATCTCTGCGGCTTATCATGCCGGCCTGGTCACCCAGTATCCATTGATCCACCAGGGCAAAGTTCGCGACAGCTTCGCCATCGACGATCAGCACATGCTGATCGTGGCTTCAGACCGCCTTTCCGCTTTCGATGTCGTGATGTCCGAACCGATACCCGGCAAAGGCGAGATCCTCACCCGGATCTCCAATTTCTGGTTCGAACGCACCCGGGAAATTATTCCAAACCACTTGAGCGGCATCGGCGTGGAAGAAGTGATTGACGATCCGCAGATATCGAGCATATTGAGGCATCGCGCCGTTGTCGTGAAACGGCTGAAACCCCTGCCCCTGGAAGCCATTGTCCGTGGCTACATCATCGGATCGGGCTGGAAGGACTACCAGGAAACCGGTGCGGTTTGCGGAATTGAATTACCGCCCGGATTGCGCCAGGCCGATCGTCTGCCGGAAATCCTTTTCACTCCATCAAACAAGGCGGCGGCAGGCCAACACGACGTGAATATCGATTTCCAGTCGATCAGCGCAATGATCGGGGACGTATTGGCTAATGACGTGCGGAAAGCCAGCATTCGTATTTATGAGCACGCGGTCCGGCACGCTGCCGCCCGCGGTATCATTATCGCGGATACCAAATTTGAATTCGGCCTGGATGAAAGCGGTCAATTGCGGCTGATGGACGAAGTCCTGACGCCGGATTCTTCACGCTTCTGGCCGGAGGAATCCTACCAGCCGGGCACCAGCCCGCCGAGCTACGACAAGCAGTTCGTCAGGGACTACCTGGAAACGCTGGATTGGGACAAGACACCGCCTCCACCACCGGTTCCCCCGGGAATCATCGAGGCAACCGCCGCGAAATATCGCGAAGCCTATGAGAGATTGACAAAATGAGACAAATCGACGTACTTCTCGACGAGTATGGTGACAGCCATCAAAACGCCGCCAACAAATTCATTCACTGGGTGTGTGTTCCGATCATTGTCTGGACCGTGGTCGCCTTGCTTTGGGCGATTCCCTTCCCGTTTGACATCGGTTCAGGCATCGTGCCGCTGAACTGGGCGGTGGTTGCGCTGGTCCTGGCACAAATATATTACTTTCGCCTGTCAAGACGGCTGGGGCTGGGCCTGCTGGTCTACAACCTGCTGATGCTCTGGATCACGGCATGGATCGAAGAAGTCTCGCCCTGGCCTCTTTGGCAGGTGGCGGTGGCCGTATTCATTCTCGCCTGGGTAGGCCAGTTTATCGGGCATATTTTCGAAGGCAAGCGGCCGTCCTTTTTCAAGGATCTGCAATTTCTGCTGATTGGCCCAGCCTGGTTGATGTCTTTTATCTACCGCAAGGCGGGCTACAAGTACTGACATCAAAGGAGCACGGCTCCTCTGATTAACCGTCCTGTTTTGCTTCGTACTCGGCGGCCTTGAGAAGGCCCTCGATTTCCGATGGATCTGACAACCGGATTTTGAACAACCAGCCTTCGCCGTACGGGTCCGTGTTGACCAGTTCCGGGGTATCTTCCAGCGCACTATTGAATTCGATGACTTCGCCGGAGACCGGTGCATAGATATCGGAAGCAGCCTTGACTGACTCGACCACGGCGCAGGCATCACCCTGCTCGAAGCTCAAACCGGCTTCAGGCAATTCGACATACACCATGTCACCCAGGGCGCTCTGCGCGTGGTCCGAAATGCCCACTACCGCCGTTTCGTCGCCAATGGCCCGGACCCACTCGTGGCTTTCCCTGTAACCCAGATCGGTTGGAATATCACTCATTATCGTTATACCTCAGATTCATGCCAAAATTTATTCTAGTCCTGAACCCCCTATCCTGCCAGCCCCTGCAACAGCCCTTCGCAAGGCTTGCCATTGCGCACAAACGGCGGCCTCACAATCCGGGCTTTCAAGAGCTTCCCCCGAATTTCCACCGCACATTCTTCGCCCGCCGCCATCGGCACGCGGGCCAATCCAATCGCTTTCTGCAACGTGGGTGAAAAACTACCGCTGGTGGTGATGCCATCGCCTGCAGGCGTGATGACCTTCTGGCCCGGTCTCAAAACCCCCCGGTCTTCGAGCACGAGCCCAAGCAGCTTGTCCTGTATTCCCTCCGCGATCTGCTTTTCAAGAGCGCTTCTGCCAATGAAATCACGCTCGTCATTCAGCGCCACGGTCCAGCCAAGCCCGGATTCCAGCGGGGTGACATCCTCTTCCATATCCTGTCCGTACAGGTGCATGCCAGCCTCGAGCCTGAGGGTGTCCCTGGCGGCAAGGCCACATGGCATGACGCCCGCTTCCCGTAAGCTGTTCCATACAGACACAGCCTGGCCTGCACCCATCAGAATTTCGTAGCCGTCTTCACCGGTGTAGCCGGTGCGCGCAATAAAAAGTTCATCATGCAACACAGCATTGAACGGCTTGAGCTCCAGAAGCTCTACTACGACATCTGCTTCGAGCAACGTGTGTACTTTGTCCCGGGCCCGTGGACCCTGCACAGCAATCATTGCCAGTTCATGATGCTCGGTCACAGCTATTCTGAATTCGGCGCCCTGCCGCTCCAACCAGGCCAGTCCCTTGTCGCGTGTTGCTGCGTTGACCACCAGGCGAAACCATTCTTCGTCCATGAAGTAGGCGATCAGATCATCGATGACGCCGCCGGCTTCATTCAGCATGCAGCTATACAGGGCCTTTCCCGCCGTATGTAATTTCGCCACGTCATTGGCCAGCAATCGCGACAGAAAATCCCGGGTCTGGGGGCCATGAATATCAACCACGGTCATGTGTGAAACGTCAAACATCCCTGCATCGGTTCGCACCTGGTGGTGCTCGTCCATTTGCGAGCCGTAGTTGATTGGCATTTCCCAGCCAACGAAATCGACCAGGCGCGCCCCGGCAGCAACATGTGCGTCGTGCAGGGCTGTTTTACGCGTCATCGCCAGGTGCCAATATTCCACCCAGGGGCAATTCGCGGTAGCGCCTGCCGCTGGCGGCAAATATCGCGTTGGCCAGCGCCGGCGCAATGGGTGGAACACCTGGTTCACCCACTCCGGCTGGTGGCGCGGAGCTTTCCACCAGGTGAACATGGGTTTGCGGCGTCATTTCGATTCGCAAAACGCGGTAATCGTTGAAATTCCCCTGCTGGATACGCCCCCCGGCAGCCGTAATTTCACTATCGCGTGCCAGGCTCAGGCCGAATATTACAGAGCCTTCCTGCTGAGCTTTGACCCGGTCGGAATTGACATACTGTCCACAATCGATGGCGATATCGACCCGTGGAACCGTCCAGCGGCCATCATCCTCAATGGCCACTTCGACCACAGCGGCCACATAGCTTAGAAAACTGTATTGTGCTGCAATACCGAGACCATGGCCTTTGGGCAATTCGCGCCCCCAGCCAGCCTTCTCCGCCACCAGTTCGGTAACCTGACGCAGGCGTCCGGTTTCGAACGGATAGTTTTCGGTCAATTCCACACCGAATTCGGAAAGGTCAAGGGTACGGTCGGGCCCGATCAGCTCCAGCAAATTCTCCAGGGAATCCTTACCCCTTGCGAACGCAATTTCGTCACTGAAGGAATTCACGGCGAAAGACTGAAAGATGTTGCAGACCGACCTTAACCAGCCAATCCTGACCTTTGAAGGGGCTGCTCCGGTTTCAATCCGGATATTGGCCACGTCATAGGGCAAATTCAGCGCTCCCAACCCGGCCTCGAATGACACCGGCTGGCTGATCGAAGCGTCAAAGGTGGACATGATGCTGGGATAGGCCACGCGATGGCGCCACCCGGTAACCGCACCCTGGGCATCGAGACTGGCAGACAGCTTTTGCGCACTGACGGAGTGATAATAGTCGTGCCGGATGTCGTCTTCCCGGCTCCACACAACCATCACGGGCGCGCCGGTCTGTTTCGATAGCACGACGGCTTCTTCAACGAAATCGCACTTCGATTTACGCCCAAAAGCTCCTCCCAGCAACGTTACATTGATCCTGATCTGTTCCGGCTTCAGGCCGGTGACGGCTTCAGCCATGGGTATCAGGGACTGCGGATCCTGGACCGGCGCCCAGATTTCACAGAAGTCCGCGGACACGTTGGCCACCGCTACCGGCGGCTCCATCGGTGCGTGGGCGAGATGCGGTGCGTAATATTCAGCCTCCACCAATTCCTGCGCGGATTCGATAGCCGCCGCGATATCGCCCTGATCCCGAATGGGCGTGCCGGGCTGTTGCACGGTGTCCAGCAAAGCCTGCCTGAATGCGGCCGAATCATAATCCGAGTTAGCGCCCTCTTCCCATTCGATCGACAGCAGGTCACGGCCATGTAACGCCGCCCAACTGTTGCTGGCGATCACCGCAACGCCACCCACAGCCTTGAACATGGGCGGAGCTTCCGCAGCGGGAATCTCGATGATCTGCTCAACACCGCCGAGTGCATTCGTCTTTTCCGCATCGTAGCTTTTCACCTTTCCGAACAGAACCGGGCACCGCGCTATCGCCGCATATTTCATTCCCGGTAAGCGGATGTCGGCCCCGTACTGGGCTTTGCCGTGGGTCATGTCATGCAGGTCGACGATCGGTAATCCCTTACCGATATAGCGAAATTGATCAGGGGTCTTGAACTTGAGTTGCTCCAGCCCCGGAACCGGAAGCTCCGCGGCGCCGGCAACCAGGTCGGCGAAGTCCAGCACCCGCCCACTGGGCTGGTGCACCACCGTGTGAAATTCAGCCGTGCATTCAACGGGGTCTACGCCCCACTGATTGGCGGCGGCCTGCTCAAGCATCAGCCGCACCGTCGCACCGGCTTCGCGCATCCGTTGCATGAAGCCGCGCACCGACCACGATCCGTCCGTATTCTGATTGCCGTATTTCGCGTCACCCGCAGCCTGCACCACCTTGACCCGGCCCCAGTCGGCCTCCATTTCATCGGCCAATACAGCAGGCAGGCCGGTGCGTATGCCCTGGCCCATCTCGCTGCGGTGAGAAATTATATGCGCCGTGCCATCAGCTTCGAAACTCACATACACGTCGGGCGCCCAGGGATCGGTTGACCGGGGTTGCGTTATGCCCGGGATTTTTTCCTTTCCGCATCCGTAGAGCGAGACTCCGACAACGAACACCCCACCTGTTTTCAGGAAGTCCCTGCGACTTATTTGACGGATGCTTTTCATGATGTCGCTCCGGAGGCGTCTTTGATCGCTGCACGGATACGCTGGTAAGTGCCGCAACGGCAGATAACGCCACTCATCGCGTCATCGATTTGCCGGTCATCCGGATTCGGGTTGGTGGCCAGCATCGAAGCGGCCTGCATGATCTGGCCCGACTGGCAGTAGCCGCACTGGGGAACCTTATGCCTGGCCCACGCGATCTGCAGTGGGTGATCACCGCCGGCGCCAAGACCTTCAATAGTGGTTATGCTGGCGCCGTCAAGTCGATCCATGGTGACACTGCAGGATCGCACGGCCTGGCCTTCGAGGTGCACGGTACACGCGCCACAAAGGCCTTTACCGCAGCCATACTTGGTTCCGGTCAGGGTGAGCAGGTCACGCAAATACCAAAGCAACGGCATATTGCCGTCACCCGTGTATTCCCTGGCCTCGCCGTTAATAGTGAGTTTGATCATATTTTTTCTCAGCGTTTGCGGAATTTGAGCGTCATCCGGTTGGATTCGCCGATGGCTTCCATTTCGGCCTTCAATTCCGGGTTGTCCCGGCTGGTTGCGAAAGCCGGCGGCAGTCGCCAGACGATATCAGAATCTGCCGGCTGGTCCTTATCGTTCATGTTGACGTCGCTGCCTGCAACAAATTCGAATCCCGCCGCATCCATCCGGTCGATCAGGAATTGTTTTTTCAGGTACCCGTTTTGCCCTCCGGCCCACTCATCCGGCATTTCGTCCCGAGCCATGTGTTGAACGACTCCGACCATGCCGCCGGGCTTCAATAGCTCATGGGCATTATTCAGTGCATCAGTCAGGAACCCGCCTTCTTTTTCGAAGCGGGCCAGGTTGTGCAGGGCCCGAATGAATAGCACTGCATCGGCTGTGCCTTTCATTTCCTCTGGCAGTGCGCCGAACACAAAAGCCGAGACACTGGCGCCTTCGTCACTCGACCATTCGTTCGCCTCTGCGGTCCAGTCCGTCACCCAGGTTTCCTTTTCCTTGAGGCGCTCCTCGCTGAAGAAACCGAAAAGGGGGTACATCTTCAGGGAATAATCCGCGCCGATCACAGCGCCATCCTGCCCCAGATACGGCAACAGGATTTTGGTATACCAGCCACCGCCCGGTAATGCCTCCACAACCGTCATTCCCGGTGCAATTCCGAAAAATTCAAGCGTTTCCTGTGGATGCCGGAAAACATACCTGGCCTGCACTTCTTCAGGCTGATCAGCCAGAACGGATGCCAGCCGGGCGGAGTCGGCGCCTTCTGCCAGCACACCGGAGCTTGCGCAAAGAAACAGGGAGGCGACAGAAACAAGAATCTTCAACATATTTACTACCTCGTTAACGGATCGAATGCCGGAAAAGGGCATCTATTATTAGGCGATCTGCCCGAATACGCAAAAACACGGGGGCGAAAACAACCGAAGCGGCAATCAGTGGACCTGGCTCTCCATTAAAATCAACATCATCAGGAGTTCGGAATTTCTCATCATGGCCTGGTCTTCAAAGCGATCGCCTGTCTGCTGATTCATGATCCGGGCAGACTCCACCCGCCGCTTGATCAGGTCCGGATCCACATCGTCTTCGAACATGCGTTGATATGCGTCCAGCCGTCCACCGAGATCCAGTATCGCCTGGTTGGTAATCTCCGCCAAATCGTTCTGGAACTGGTTGTACTCCATCATGTTTCGGAGGTAAAGCGTCTGCACACGGAAAGCCTGCACCAGGGCCTGAGCGTCCGGATCGTCAATCTCGTCGGAATATTCAATGCTGTCGGCAATCGCATTCCTGATGATGATCGCATCCGCGGCCAACTCGTTTACGTCGAGCATGCTGATCAAAATCGGGTGGTTGCGGGCTATGTCGGTCATCCGCAGCTGGATGTCGGCGCTGTTCGTTTTGGCAAATCGGAACATTTCCGCTGCATTGGCCAGGAGCACCTCCTGGTCAACGATCCGTATCAAGGGCGTGACGTAGTCATCCAGTTTCAGGCCGGGGTTTCCCGCAGCAGTCACTTCCGGGTGCCGCTCAACAATCGGCTGAAGCATGTCAAGTAAAGCAGGATCGATTCCGCCGGATACCAGCATCAGCAAGCTGAGTTGACGGTACTGCTCACCCGGGTTGAGGTCCTCCAGTGAATCGAGATTGAATGAAGCTTTGCTGGCCGGCGTACAAACCACTGTCAGAAACAGTGAAAACAGCAGAATTTTAGTCCATTTATTCATGCTTGTGCGACTCAGAAAGTAAGTGACTGCAGTTCGCCAGCCGTTCCATTTCCGACATCCTTTCCTGCCTTGAATTCCCTGATGCGTGGCCTGCCGCCAGGCTCTTCGACCCTCAGCACACCGTCCGGCAGGCCACGATCGAAAGATCCTTCAAAATAAAATGCGCCGGTTTCCCTGGCGTATCGGGCAATCATTCCGCCAATACCGGAAGGATATCCGTTGCTGGCGGTACCCAGATATTCGATCGAGTTTCCAGAAGTATCACGTATCACGCCGTATCCACGCTCCGTGGCCCGGCCTTCCCGACAGCTACCATACCACCGGCCCGTGACAGTGAATCCCGGATGGGAAAACTGACAGTTGTCATCGTATTGGTTTTCGAGTGAGCGGATTCGGGCCTGGTACAGCGTCAAGGTCTTGTTCCTGAACTCAGCAAAGCCCAGGGCGGAAATTCGCTCTTTGGATTCCAGCCATTCCATCTGGACCGATATCTGGCGTTCGAGAGCGGGTGCGATGAGCGCCATGAAATGCTCGGACATCTGGGCAGATTCTGCGCGGGTTTCCAGAGTTGAACTCATCGCCCACAGTGAGCCCAGCACCAATACCCCGCTGAAACTTTGCATTGCGATACCACCGATGGCGCCCGAAGCCGTCGCGGCGTAGATGGAACCTGCCAGCGCCAGTGCTGCAAATGCCGTCGTTACGTTTTGCTTGCGGGCAGCGGTGCGCCTGTCTTCCAGCAGATTGTATTCGCCTTCGATCATCTGTCGCATTTTGCTGCCGTAATCGCCCATGAAAGTTCCGTCATATACACTCATGGACTGCGCGGCGATAAACTTTCGTTCCGCTTCGATCAGGGCTTCGGCCAGTTGCAGGCGCGCCCGGACATCCTCGCCTCCTGAGCGCGCCAGGAAGGCAACCGCAAGTTCGGGATCGAAGCGTGCCAGCGCCTTCTGCCTGGCAAAAAATGTAGCCCGGTCGTGATCGACGGTACTGAGGGTTTGTTTTACACGGGCCGCGGCCCCCTTGACAAAACTTTCCGAAAAGGGATCCTGCGAGAAATCCTCGGACAGGTTCGTCAATAGCGCGCCGTTCATCTGGATTTTCTCCACCGGGTACCTTTCGACGGCAAACAGCTCGTTGCGCGATTCACCGACACTTTTCACCGGTACGGCCTGGCTCCTGTCATTTCTCCTGCTCAGGAAAGCGATGAAATCCAGCGGGCGTTGGAATGTGGCCCGCGTGCCATTCAATTTTCTTTCAATTTCGCTTTCGACCTGCTGTTCCGAAAGTTCCCAGGCGGCCTGCAACAAAGGGCCACTGGCCAGCATCAGCCCGTTCGTTGTCGGCTGCAACCAGCGATCGCTCTGCACCACGAACAAGGGCGTCACCAGGTCTCCGAAAGTGACGGGGGGTGAATCCATGAGCGCCGTGGGGTCCGGATAGGAATAGACGTTGAAATCCACCGTGATGACACTGGGAATTTGTTCGGTCGCCAGAATAGGCCTGCTGTACACACCACGATCCTTGTCCCAAAGGATGATGTGGGGTGAAAGAAGTACGGTACTTTCCGGCAACTCCCGCTGCAATTCGCGGTACAGAGACATCACGTAATAATTGGATTTGGCGATGACCGATTGGGCGATGCGCGTGGTGACCTTTTTCGTTCGATTGACAGGCGGCACCTCTCCACCGATGGCGTTGATTGAAAAAGCGTGAAAATACGGCTGTTCCGCATCGGCATGAATAATGGCCGGATACCGGATAACGACCAATGCGTCCGCCTTGGACAGGCTGTAGTCAATCACTTCGACTTCATCGTAGTCGGTAAAAACGGAGGACTTGGAACCCCTGGCCGTTCCCGCGCAACCTGAAATCGAAGCGACTATCGCGGCGGCGATCAGACAGGCAATCAGCAGGGCAAGGTTCCTCACATCAACTCCGTGGTTATGAAGCGCTAGAACTGCAACCGCTGCAGTTGATCCGCATCGGCCGCACCGGCATCAGAGCCGGCCCGGAATTTTCTGACCCGCGATTTTCGCCCGGGCTCCTCAACCAGAATCACGCCATTGGGCAAACCCTGGCTAAAATCTCCTTCGTAATAACTGGCGCCGATTTCGCCGGACGGGCGGACAATCATTGCGCCGGTACCCGCTGCCAGACCGGATTCAGCCGACCCGACAAACTCGACAAAATTCCCGTCGTCGTCAGCGATCAACCCGTACCCGCTCGAAAAGCCCAGGCCATCCCGGCACAGACCAAACCACCGTCCGCCCTGGTCCAGGTCAGGATGCCTGAATTCGCACGCCGGGTCGAAAGTATGTGCCGACACCGACCTTACACTGCGTTGATAAAGCGCCATGGTCTGGCTGCGAAATTCCTGAAAGTCGCGGGCGGTGATTTCCTCCCTCGATTCCAGCCACTCGATCTGGACCGAGACCTGCCTGTTGATAGCCGGCGCCATTTGAACCAGAAAATTTTCCCCGACGGTTTTCGACTCCGCGTAATTGCTCATGGCTGAATTCATGGCCCAAATGGAAGAAAGCATCATCACATTGGAGGCGGTTCGGGAGTGTAAAAAATTGCTGCTATTACTGTTCGAACCGGCATAGACAGCCCCGGCCATGGCGACCACTGCCATGGCAGTACTCCAATTCTGGGCCCGAGCCAGGTCGCGGCGGTCCTCCAGCATGCGATATTCAGCGGAGATCATCTGGCGCATCTGGTCGCCGTAAACGCCTTCATAGGTACCTTCATACAGTCCCTGTGACTGGGCGGCCAGGAATTTTTTCTCGGCCGAGATCAAAGCCTCGCCCATCTGCAGCCTTGCTCTTATATCTTCGCTTCTCGACAGGGAAAGGAAAGCTTCACCAAGCGCCGGGTCGAAACGTGACAGCGCAATCTGACGGCCAAAAAAAGTTGCGCGGTCATGATCTGTATCGTTGAGCGCATTGACCACCCGGGTTGCAGCCCCCTTGACGAAATCCTCGGCAAACGGATCGACCGAGTGATCGCGTGTCAGGACAGCGACAGAATCGCTGTTCATGCGAATTTTCTCCAGCGGGTGCACCTCGACTGCGGCCACGCCGCGTCCCGACTGGGCGGCACTTTTCAACGGCAAATCAGGTGAACCCTCGTAGCCGTGGTGCAGGAAAGAAACAAAGTCCAGCGGCCGTTGAAATTCGAAAACCTTGTTTTCCAGCCGGTTTAGCGCCTGCATGTCCGCCTGACGCTCTGACTGATTCCACGCCGATACAACCAGTGGCTGGCTGGATAAAAGCAATCCATTGGTCGACGGGCGCAGCCAGCGGTTCGAATGAACCACGAACATGGGCGTCACGATATCGCCGAAGGTAAGTGGTTCTGAATTCATCATCTCCCGGGGATCCGGGTAGCTGTAGACATTGAAATCGATGGTAACGACGCTGGGTATTTCTTCGGAAGCCAGCAGCGGCCGGCTACTCAAGCTGTTCTGATCATCGAGAATGATTATGTGGGGCGACAGCAGCACAGATTGTTCCGGCAGTTTGTCCCTGAACTCGCGAAATAAGGACATCGCGTAGTAGTTGGATTTGGCAATCACGGTCTGCGCGATCCGGTCGGAATCCTGCCGCATGCGATTATCCAGATCAAGGGCGCCACCGATAGAGTGCTGTTCGAAAGAACGGTAATAAGCCGGCAGTGCGTCTTCGTGAACAATCGCCGGGTAGCGGATCGTCACCATCGCATCAGCCTGGGATGTGCTGACATCCACCAGGGACTGGCCCGCGTCGTGCTGGTAGACGGAGCTCTTGATGCCCCGGGCGGTACCGGCACAGCCGGACAAGCCCAGGATGGCGCCCAGCAGCAAGGTGATCATTATGAAATGAGTGTTGCGCCCCATTTATCTCTCAGGTAATTGGCCAAACCACATATAGTACAGCGAACGCGGACAAAAAATGAACGGCCGACGCCCAATCTTCAAACGTTCGAGCCCTGGGATTCCCCGCTTACGCCCTGCAAGTCATCATCACTCATAATAATGTCGCGATAGGTCGCACCCGCCGGGATCATCGGGTAAACGTTGGCCTCGGGTTCTACGATCACATCCAGGAGATAAGGTTCATCAGGATCTGCGAGCATGCGTTCGAATGCAGCTTCAAGTTCCGAAGGATCGGAAACCCGCTGGGCGCCAACCCGATAGCCTTCGGCAATTGCAAGGAAATTCGGGTATACGCCCTGCTCGCCCTGCGGCGTGACCGCCGACATCGGATCCGCGAGGTCCGAGCAGGACCGGTGGCCATCGTAAATCATGTCCTGCCACTGGCGGACCATGCCCAGCCACTGATTGTTGATCACGACTACTTTCACACCAATGCCATAGCGATGGCAGGTGCTGAGCTCGTGGATGGTCATATTGAGGCTGCCGTCACCGTCGATATCGATGACCTGGCGCCGGGGCTGGGCAATTTTCGCGCCAATGGCCGCGGGCAAGCCATAACCCATGGTGCCGAAGCCGGAGCTGGACAGAAACGACCGGGTGCGGGCAGCCCGGTAATGTTGCATGGCCCACATCTGGTGCTGACCCACACCCAGGCTGACGATGGCTTCTCCCCGCGTCATCTCGCTCAGAAGAGCGATCGCTTTTTGCGGGCTGATGCCCTGTTTTTCCACCAGCGGATAAGGGAAGTCACGTTTCAGCCCGGCGCAGTATTCACGCCAGGCCGAATAATCCGATTGCGGGGTGGCCATCAACTGCTCGAGCACCGGCTTGACGTCGGCGCAAACCGGCAGGGTTACTGTCTTGTTTTTATTCAGCTCGCCGCGGTCGATGTCAATATGAATGATCTTGCCGTGCTTGATGAACTCGCTGACCTGGCCGGTTACACGGTCATCGAAACGCACGCCGAGTGCGATGACGAGATCTGCCTCGTTAACCGCAATATTTGCATATCGGGCGCCATGCATGCCAAGCACGTCCAGGCACAATTCGTTGCCTGGCGGAAAAGCGCCCAGGCCCATGATGGTGGTGGTGACCGGAATGCCTGACCTGGAGGCAAAGGCAAGCAACTCCGGCTCGGCGCCTGCTGAGACAATGCCGCCGCCGACGTAGAGTACCGGCTTTTGGGCCTCGACAATCAGACGCTGGCATTCCTGCAACTGGTCCTCGTGCATACCACCGATGGGTTCTTCGGGCTCTTCAATAACCGCGGGCATTCGCGGCTCGGCATAGTTACCGTCGGGATCACGCGGATAGTGCTGCTGGATGTCCTTGGGGATGTCGATCAATACCGGACCGGGGCGATTGCCCAGGGCATGGGCAAAAGCAAGGCGCACCGCGGCCGGTATTCTGGCCACGCGATCAACCAGGTAGGCGCGTTTGGTAATGGGTTCGACGATGGAAACGATATCAACTTCCTGGAAGGCGTTCCTGCCCAGTAACTGGGTAGGCACATTGCCGGTAATCGCCACGATTGGAGTCGAATCGCTATTGGCGTCTGCAATGCCGGTCACCAGGTTGGTGGCACCCGGCCCGGATGTCGCCAGGCAAACGCCAACTTTGCCGCTGGCCCGGGCATAGCCCTGTGCGGCATGCGCGGCACCCTGCTCGTGTTCGACGCGGATACAGCGAATGTCGTGGTTCCGCAGTACATCGAAAATTTCGAGATTTGCCCCACCCGGATACCCGAATACCACGTCCACCCCTTCCAACTGCAGGCTTTTCGCCAGGATTTCGGCCCCCCTTAGAGCGCCCTCACGCTGATCCGGCTCGATGTCGGTCAGTTTGCCCCCTGAGATGGTAGCGACGTCCTGGTAAGTTACATTGTCGATTGACATGGAATTTCAGGTTCCTGGCCCGCTGCTGGGGGCTGCAATGTTAGCGCGGACCAAGTCAAACGACAATTTGGCGTCTCGGTTGACTCCTATCGGCAGATGCCCGCTCGCGCCGTTACAGTTCATCGAGGAACGCAGGAAGCTCCTGGCAACTGACGTGCTCGAAGATCAGCTCGGTCTCGATGTGTGAGACCTCCTCGCGGGATGTAAACGCCGTCATTGCCAGATCCCGCAGGTGTTCCGAATCCTTTGTCCACACATGAGCCAGAAAATCGATCGGCCCGGCCACATGGTAGAGGCGGACAACCTCGGGCAGCTCCAGCGCGTGTTGGCGGAAAGCCTCCACGTCCGGCTTGTAATGACGTTTGAGCCGGACGGAAATCATCGCCTGCAGGCCAACGCCCAGGGCCGCCGGATTGACCTCTGCCTTGAAACCGGTAAGCACCCCTGATTGTTGCAAAATGCGGGTTCGCACCAGGCAGGTAGATGGCGCCAGTCCGACCATTTCAGCCAGTTGCTTGTTGGGTAACCGAGCATTATTCCGCAACAGACGCACAATTTTGTAATCTATTCGATCAAGTGTTTTCATCCAGCCATTTATCCGAACATTATTCGTCATCTAACTGCAATTAGATATTTTATTCTAAAATATAGTTATTAACCAGAATTTTCATGCAACCCTGCAACAAGGACCGCGTGATGAAAACTCCACGTAACGTCATTGACCATCCTACGGTCAGAAACCCCGTAGAGGCACTGGCCAATACGCGCCACGAATTCGGTGAACACGGTGGCGTCAACATGTCGATCGAGGCCAGCACTACTTTCACCGCCATGCACCCGGATATTCTCGCCGAGATTTTCAGCGGCCACATGGGGCCGGACAAGGGCGGCTGTTACCTGTACGGGCGGCATTTCAACCCGACCGTTTATAGCCTGTCCAAACAACTCGCGGCGCTGGAAGGAACCGAGGCTGCTTACTGTACGGCCAGCGGCATGGCGGCAATATCAGGCGTTTTCTTCCAGTTATGCGACTCGGGTGACCATATCGTCTCATCCAACACCGTCTATGGCGGAACCTATGCCCTTCTGCACGATTTTCTGCCGGTCAAAAGCAATATCAACGCCACGCTGGTCGATATCAGCAACCTGGAGGAAGTCGAGGCGGCGATCGGTGAAAACACGCGCGCCATATTTACTGAGAGCATATCCAATCCTACCCTGCGGGTAGCGGACATTCCCGCGCTTGGCGATATCGCCAGGCGTCATAACATCAAGCTGGTCATTGACAACACGTTCAGCCCACTGATTCTGAGCCCAAAGCAGCTTGGCGCTGACATTGTCGTACACAGCATGACCAAGTTCATCGGCGGAGCATCGGATTACATCGCCGGTGCGATCTGCGCCGACAGGGAATTCATCCAGCAGACGATGGATCTGCACACCGGCGCGCTGATGCTGCTGGGCCCGACCATGGACCCGCAGGTTGCTTTCAACATCAATCTGCGCATTCCGCACCTGCCCCTGCGCATGGCGGAACACGGCAAAAGAGCCCAGGTATTTGCCGAACGGCTGCAGGCGCTCGGCCTGGCCGTGACATACCCTGGCCTGCCCGGTCACCCCGATCATGAGTTGATCAGTGACCTGCATTGCCCCGATTATGGCTATGGCGGCATCCTGACGCTCGACCTGGGTACCGAAGAACAGGCCAACCAATTGATGGACATGCTGCAAAACGACTACCGCTTTGGCTACATGGCAGTCAGCCTGGGCTATTTCGACACTTTGATGTCCTGCTCCGGCAGCACGACATCCAGCGAGATGACCGAGGAAGACAAGTCAAGCGCCGGGATTTCTCCGGGGCTGGTTCGCATGTCCGTGGGATTCACCGGCACGACCGAGCAACGCTGGCGGCAACTCCACGGGGCACTCGAGCGCCTGGGTGTTGTGGGAACGGGTCAAATCCGCGATTCGGTTACCACTCAAAGAGATTTTTTAAGCCCGGGTTAAGCTTCCCCGCGTTACCCTCAATCTCAATATGCCTCCTTTATGGGCCGGCCTGCTGCGGAAGGCTGGCCTTTTCTTTTGACCTGACCCGGTATAGAAAAACGGCGCGCGGGGGGCGTGCATTGCCGCGGGCCGTGTTCAACACCGTATTGGCAGCAACACCCCCCGAGCCCCTGCTCAACCCCGACGCCGCGCGCCTGTTGCTGCGGTTTCATCCTTCATCTTGATTGAAATCAGTGCTGCCGGCTCCCTTGTCACTACATAATGTGACTGGCCCTTTGGCCCCGATTTCCACCAGGAAAATCCATGCGCATCCTTGTAATTGAAGACAATGCTGAATTGACCCGTCAGATCAAGAGCACGCTGGAGCATGCCCTTTATGTCGTGGATGTCGCATTCGATGGCGAGGAAGGGCTATTTCTGGGCGAGACCGAACATTACGACGCGGTAGTGCTGGACCTGGGACTGCCCAAACTGGACGGCATTGATGTGATGGAACGCTGGCGGGCCAAGGGTAACGATGTGCCGGTGCTGATCCTGACTTCACGTCATACCTGGCGCGAGAAAGTGGCCGGCCTGCGCGCCGGCGCAGACGATTACCTGGCCAAGCCCTTTGAATTCGAAGAACTGCTGGCGCGCCTGGAGGCGCTGATCCGGCGGGCAACCGGCCACTCCAGCCCGATCATGCAATGCGATTGCGGGCGTGTGGTATTGGACACCACCTCGGCCCGGGTCACAATGGAGGGCAACCTGGTCGAACTCACCGCGTTGGAATACCGCACCCTGGAATACCTGATGCAGCACGACGGACAGGTGATCTCCAAAACCGAATTGACCGAACACATTTACGACCAGGATTTCGACCGCGACTCCAACGTAATCGAGGTATTGATCAATCGCCTGCGCGGCAAGATCTGCGCCGATATGATTAAAACCCGCCGGGGCCTCGGTTATCAACTTGGTGAGCCCAAATCCGATGCATAAATCATTAACTAAACGGATCATCACACTTTCCGTTTTCTGGATCGTGATCGCGTTGGTGTTTACGGCGATCTTGATGGGGCGATTTTACCGGCAGCACACCGAAGGCCACTATGACGACCACGTTTTTACGCACGTGGAGGAACTGGTTGCGGCGGTTGAAACAGGCTCAAACGGGCAGTTGATATTGACCCGGGAACCCACCGATCCACGCTTCCACCGGCCCAATTCCGGCTGGTACTGGGAGATCCTGGAAGGCAACAAATCGTTATACAGGTCACCCTCGCTGGGCACCAACCTGCTGGACCTGAGCAACACGGAAGTCAGTGAAAGCCATGAAGTTCAAAACCTGGTTGGGCCGGGCGGGCACAAACTGAGGGCGCAGGTTGTGAATGTCGCATATCCACACGAGGCAGGCGCATTGACCATCGTGGCGACCGCGCCGGAGATGGCAATATCGGATGACGTTCAGGAATTCTATCTGCATATAATCACCAGTTTTCTGGTACTGGGCATCGGCCTGTCGGTCGCCGTTGTCATGCAGGTCCGGGTTGCACTTAAGCCTCTTAATGCTATCCAGTCCACGATCAGCGACATCAAAGCAGGCAAAACCGAGCGCTTACCCAGGGATTTCCCCAGCGATGTGCAGCCCCTGGCCGACGAACTGAACTTCCTGCTCGATCACAACGAGATGCTGTTGAAGCGTGCCCGCAACCAACTGGGTGACCTTGCCCATTCTGTAAAGAATCCACTAACTGTTATCCGTAACGAAGCCCGGAGCATGTCGAGTCAACAGGGTCAGCTGATTCTTGATCAGTCCCACGTGATGGCCAACAATATCGACCATTACCTGTCCCGCGCGCGCATCTACGGCAAGCAGGACGCCATAGGCTATCGCACCAGTGTCAGCTCCGTCATCGATGATCTTACTTTCGCCGTCCAGCATATTCACAAGGAACGGGGCATCGAAATAGAGCTTCAGTGCATGGAAGACCGATGGTTCCGTGGAGAGGCGCAGGATCTCGAAGAAATGGCAGGCAACCTGATTGACAATGCTTTCAAGTGGGCCCGGGGCAAGGTCGTGGTCAGCTGCGACAGCGACCAAAACAAACTGTCTTTGATCATCGAAGACGACGGCCCGGGTATAGCCGAAGAGGAATTGAAAACCATCACGCGCCGGGGGCGGAAGCTGGATGAACGGTCACCCGGCCATGGGCATGGCCTGGGTATCGTGGAGGACATTGCCAATTTGTACGGCGGAGCGCTGAAACTGGGCAGGAGTGAATTGGGTGGGCTCAGGGCCGAACTGGATTTACCTGCGGCCTGAGTCCACTGCCTTACAAGCTCTTTTTGAAATCGAGCATCCTTTGCAGCGGCAGCATGGCGCGTCTGCCCAGTGCCGGGTCAACGAATATCTCGTTGTCATCCCGGTCGAAAACTTCCGCCAGCGATTCCAGTTCGTTCATGGCCATCCAGGGGCAGTTTGCGCAACTGTAACAGGTGGCGCCGTGTCCCGCGGTGGGGGCGATGATCAGTTCCTTGCCGGGAACGGCTTTTTGCATTGTATGGAAGATGCCCTGGTCGGTGGCGACGATGAACTTCGGGTTAGCCATTTCGACTGCGGCATCGATGATCTGGCTGGTTGAACCGACCCGGTCGGCAAGTTCAATGACCGCTTCGGGTGATTCGGGATGGACCAGCACGGCAGCGTCCGGGTTTTCTTCCAGCAAATGGCGCAAGCCATCGGCCTTGAATTCCTCGTGCACGATGCATGCGCCATCCCAGATCAGCACATCGGCGCCGGTTGATTTCTGGATGTAATCACCCAGATGGCGATCAGGAGCAAAGAGGATTTTTTCTCCTTTCCCGTGCAGGTAACTGACCACGTCCCTGGCGATGCTGGAGGTCACCACCCAGTCAGCGCGCGCCTTCACCGCCGCGGATGTATTGGCGTAAACAACGACGGTGCGGTCTGGGTGCTGGTCACAGAATTCGGAGAATTCATCGACCGGGCACCCGATATCCAGTGAACAGGTGGCTTCCAGCGTCGGCATCAGCACCCGCTTTTCCGGGGTCAGGATCTTGGCCGTCTCACCCATGAATTTCACGCCGGCCACGACCAGCGTCCGCGCGGTGTGTTCCTTGCCGAAACGGGCCATCTCCAGCGAGTCGCTGACAATACCACCGGTCTGCTCAGCCAGGTCCTGGACGGCGTCCTGGGTGTAGTAATGAGCGATCAGCACCGAATTCTCCCGTTCGAGTTGATCCCTGATGCGCTGCATCAACAAACGCTCCCGCTCCTGGGAGAGCTGTTCCTCCTCGCGGTGCGCCAGGTGGTCCTTGACCAGCAGGCGGATTTCTTTCAGATGTTGGGATGCAATACTCATAGCCACAAGGTAAGGCCGGAGCCGTCACTACTCAAGAAAACAGGCAATGTCTTCCAGCCCGGCCCGCCCACTGCGCCACTGGTTTATGGGGTGTTCCATGTCGGCATATCCGATAGCCATACCACAGTAGAACATCTGATGATCCGGCAATCCCAGGAATTCTGCCACCGTTCCGTGGAACGCCGACCAGGCCTCCTGCGGACAGGTCATCAAGCCCTCCTCCACCGCCAGCAGCATGATCGTTTGCATGAACATGCCCAGGTGCGCCCACTGGTTATGACCCATGAGACGGTCAATAGAGAAAAACAGAATCATCGGTGCGCCAAAGCCTTCCAGGTTTCTGGCAAACTGCCGCAACCTTGCTGGCCGGTCTTCGCGCGGAATACCGATGGCGGCGTAAAGGTCTTCGCCGCACTGGGAGCGGCGGGAGCGATATGGTTCATGAAGGCCGGGCGGATAGACATGGTATTCAGGCTGCTCACCACGTGGAAAATTGGCCTGCCTGGCCCGGATCAACTGCTTGAGTTCATCCAGTGACTGGCCTGTCACCACATGCACATGCCAGGGCTGAAGGTTGCCCCCGGACGGCGCCTGCCTGGCGCGATCCAGAATGCGTCGAATCTGCTCGTCCGCTACTTCCGTATCCAGAAACGCCCTTGCAGAAAACCGTTTTGACACAGCTTCGGAAACTTTCATCATTTCTTCCATTCAAGGAGTGACGGTCACGCCGCTGGCTTCGGCCAGTTCCAGGAAAGCATCATCCATGTAGGAAGTGAGAACCGGAAGATCGGGTATGGCGGTACGCCCCGCAGTCAGACCGAAAAACATGGTGCCGGCATAACTGCAGGCGGTTACGTTCAAAGCGGTCATCGGCGGCAGGGTGCTGACGGGATAGATGGACAACTGCACAGCGCCCTTGAAGTACATTCGCTCTCTTGGCCCCGGCACATTGGAAATGACCAGGTTGTCGACCGGATGCAGGATTTTGTCCAGTCTCAGAACCTCCTCGAACAGGGACAGCAGGGCGACCACCAGGGCGTAATACTGCAAGACTGCCCGCGATGCACCGGAATAAACCTCCCGCGCCGAAACGATGGACTCCATCACCTCGTTCAGTGAGGTAATGGGATCCTTGTGGCTGGATGCCAGCTTGACCTGCAGCAGGGTGACGAGATTGCCTTCCCCGTCCTCGTCTTCCGTGCGGATACTGATCGGCATGTAAGCCACCAGCGGTCCTTCCGGTGTGTCGTCATGCTCACGAAAATAGCGGCTCAAGGCCATATCGCACATGGCCATGACCACGTCGTTGATGGTGCCAGCCTGTGATTTTCCAATCGCTCGCAGGTCCTCGAGAGGATAGGACGCGAACGAAATCTTCCGAGCCGCACCGGGGACTACGTTGATAGAAGTTTTGGGTGCCGACAGGGGCAGCGCGATTTTTGAATCCCCCTCGAAAAATCGACGCTGAACGAGTTTTGCAGCCAGGGCCGAAAGCCCGGCGGCTGTCTTAACGCCTCCACCCAGGAACTTCACACCATCAAGAATCAGCTGCACAAGATCAACATCGTCGTCTACTTGCTCTGCCGGCTCACCAGAGCCTGCCCACATAGGCACGACTTTCATGTTGTCAGGAGACGTCGATCCGGACTGTTCATACCAGCGGCCAATCGTGATTCCGTCAGCCAGAGCGTGGTGGACCTTGAAATAGAAAGCAAAACGCCGCTTGGACAAGCCCTCCACCAGGTGGAACTCCCACAGGGGACGCTCCCTGTCAAGCAAGTTGGCGTGCATGCGCGATAATACTTCCACCAGCTGCTCATCGCTGCCGGGGCCGGGCAGTACAGTGTGCCTGACATGGTAATCGATCTCGAAGTGATCATCGGTTTCCAGTTCGTACAGGGGTCCGGCCCCGCTCTTCAGTTTCTGGTTGAATGGGAAGCCGGGTTCGACCTGCCTCATTTCTCCCAGCAGTGACCGCAACCAGGCGGATCCTTTGCCTTTGGGCAGGCGAAAGATCTGCAGCCCGCCGACGTGTTTGGGGCTATGGTGCGATTCGGTCAGCAGGAAACCGCCGTCGATGGTGGAAAGCCTGGTCATGCCGGTATTTTAACGATGGGCTGAAGCTCCGGAACTGGCATAGGTCAACCGTTACCCATCGAGAGATGAACATTCTGAAGCGGTGTCGGATAGCTGTCTTCAGGACCTTCGGCTGTCGGGAACAGCCGAAGAGTGCACAGGGATGTCTCGAACGTGTCCTGAAGACAGCTATCCGATACCGCTTTTGGCACCATCCATCATGACTCTTCTGCGCTCAGTACACCGCGGCGAATCTGGTCGCGCTCCATCGATTCGAACAGGGCGGTGAAATTACCCTCTCCAAAACCTTCGTCCTTCTTGCGCTGGATGAATTCGAAAAATACCGGGCCGATCATCGTTTCCGAGAAAATCTGCAGCAACAGGCGCGGATCTCCCTCCTCGGTTGATCCGTCCAGCAAAATGCCGCGCGCCTTCAATTCATCGACCGGCTCGCCATGCCCCGGCAGTCGTTCATCCAGCATCTCGTAATAAGTTTCCGGCGGCGCTGACATGAACGGGACACCTTTTTCCTTCAGGCGATCCCAGCAGGTCAGCAGATCATCACAAATCAGGGCTATGTGCTGGATTCCCTCGCCGTTGTACTGCATCAGGAACTCCTCGATCTGTCCGCTGCCCTGTGTTGCCTCTTCGTTGAGCGGAATCCGGATTTTTCCGTCCGGCGCTGTCATGGCCTTGGATAGCAGGCCGGTGTACTCGCCCTTGATGTCGAAATAGCGGATTTCCCTGAAATTGAAAAGGCGTTCATAGAAATTTGCCCAGTATTCCATCCGGCCCCGGTACACGTTGTGTGTGAGATGGTCGATCAGGTCAAATCCGCAACCCTCGGGATACCGATCCACGCCCTCATGAAATTTAAAATCAATGTCGTAGATGCTCTTTCCTTCCTCGTAGCGATCTATCAGGTACAGCGGTGCACCGCCGATGCCCTTGATGGCCGGAAGCCGCAACTCCATCGGCCCGGCGGGAATATCGATGGGCTGAGCGCCCTTCTCCAGCGCAAGCGCATAGGCCTTGTGCGAATCCGCCACTCGAAACGCCATGCCGCAGGCACAGGGCCCATGCTCTTCAGCAAAGTAAGAGACGTAGTTGCCTTTTTCATTGTTGATGATGAAATTGATGCCACCCTGCCGCCACAGCGTGACTTCCTTCGAGCGGTGTTTTGCCACCTCGGTAAAGCCCAATGTTTCGAACAGCGGCTCGAGCACGCCGGGCTCGGGCGATGCGAATTCAACGAATTCAAAGCCGTCGAGCCCCATCGGGTTGTCATACAAATCTGCCATGAGTTTCTCCAGGTTCTCTCTTCTAATATAGTCAATCCGGCCCTGCTTATTCCAGGGGTTGGAAGCGGGCCTGGAAGAATCTCAGGTATTCCGGTTCATACGCCATCTCCAACCCGCGTATCTCGGTGCGGCGCTCATAGACACTGGCAACTGCTTCAACGACAACGTCCATATGGGCCTGGGTGTAAACACGCCGGGGCAGTGTCAACCTGACCAGCTCGAGAGCCGGCCGCCGGTTCTGCCCGGTTTCCGGATCACGCCCGGCAGACACATTACCCCGTTCCATACTGCGGATACCAGCCTCGAGGTACAGTTCCGCCGCCAGGGTCTGGGCTGGAAACTGGTCCTGGTCCAGGTGTGGCAGAAACATCTTCGCATCGAGGAAGATCGCATGTGAGCCAATAGGCCGCACAATCGGTACTCCGGCGTTGCGCAGATGAACACCCAGGTATCGGACCTGACCGATACGGGCGTCCTGGTGTTCCTGCAAGACGGCCTCGCGAAGCCCCCGGGCCATGGCTTCCATGTCACGTCCGGCCAGTCCGCCGTAAGTATGAAGGCCCTCGTAAACCACCACCATGTTTTGCGCCTTCAGAAACACTTCCTCGTCATTGCAAGCAAAAAACCCGCCGATATTAACCAGCAGGTCTTTCTTGGCTGACATCGTACAGCCATCCGTCAGATCACAGATCTCACGCAGGATCTCACGGATGGATTTATCTGCATAACCTTCCTCGCGGCGCCGGATGAACCAGGCGTTCTCGATGGTGCGCGTGGCGTCCAGCATAATCGGGATATCGTGTTGACGGCACCAGTCATGAAGATCCTTCAGGTTCGCCATCGAGAATGGCTGGCCGCCGGCCATATTAACGCAGCCTTCCAGGCTGATATAGGGTATATGGTTGGCACCGACCTCTGCCACCAGGCGATCCAGTTTGGCGATGTCCACGTTACCCTTGAACGGGTGCGGGCTGGCAGGATCATGTGCTTCGTCAACGATGACGTCCACAAAATGCCCCCCGGCCATTTCCTGATGCAGGCGAGTGGTGGTGAAATACATGTTGCCGGGCACATAATCGCCCGGCTTGATCAGGATCTGGGACATCAGGTGTTCGGCGCCCCGGCCCTGGTGGGTCGGAACCAGGTACTTGTAACCGTAATACTCCTGGATTGCCCCCTGCAGGTTATAAAAATTCTCACTGCCGGCATACGCCTCGTCACCCATCATCAACCCAGCCCATTGGCGATCGCTCATTGCGGAAGTTCCCGAGTCCGTCAGCAAATCGATGTAGACATCCCGGCTGCGCAAAAGGAAGGTGTTGTACCCCGCCTCCCTGATGGCCTGCTCACGTTCTTCGCGAGTGGTCATCCGCAGCAATTCAACCATCTTGATCTTGTAGGGTTCGGCCCAGCTGTGTCCGGTTTTGTCCTTCATGAGCTCATCCTTTCATCCTTCCGATTATCAAAATTCCCAGCCATTCTTATAGTTAGACATTATATCCAAAAATAGCAAATTAAGTGTTTCACAATCGGTAATAAAGGAGTATATTTAAAACATTAATTTCTATATTCCTCCAATAATGGAACATCTGTTATGTCACAACTGACACGATCAGACCGCCGCTTGCTGGATGCAATGCAAAAAGACACAACCCTCAGCCAGATCGATCTTGCTGAACTTTCAGGCAAGTCCCGGACCTCTGTCTGGCGCCGGATCCGGGAAATCGAGGAGGCCGGACTGATCGAAGGAAAAGTCGCGTTGCTGAACCCGAAAGGCCTGGGGTTCCAGATTCACGTCATGCTGTCGGTGAGCATGGTGAAACACTCCGATCGGACCCGTGAGAAATTTGAAGCTCACGTGGAAGGGCTACCGGAAGTGATGGAGTGCTATTCGGTTTCCGGAGACAGGGACTACGTTTTACTGATCATTTCAAGAGATATGGACTCCTACAATGATTTTCTGAATACCATGATCCTGGATCACCCCAGTGTGCACTCCGCGAGCTCCAGTTTTGCTCTTCGCCGGGTCAAATACACAACTGCTCTGCCGATCTGGCCGGGCAATACCAAGGAATAATCCAAACCATGAAAACCATTATCGAACCCTTTCGTATCAAGTCCGTCGAACCGATTCGCATGACGTCCGTGGAAGAACGCGAACAATGCCTGAAGGATGCCTACTACAACCTGTTCACCCTGCACTCTGATGATGTTCTGATCGACCTGCTGACCGATTCAGGCACGTCCAGCATGAGCGCGCGACAGTGGGGGGCCTTGATGGAAGGCGATGAATCGTATGCCGGAAGCCCGTCTTTCTATCGTTTCAAAAAGGCGGTGGAGCATCTTATGCCGTTCAAGTACCTGATACCCACGCATCAGGGCAGAGCAGCTGAAAGTATCCTGTTCACGGTTGTTGCCAATGCGTCACACGCGATCCCAAACAATACGCATTTCGATACCACCCGGGCCAATGTGGAGTCCCAGGGCGCAGCCGCGGTGGACCTGGTGATCGAAGAAGGCCGGCAACCGGAAACCGAACACCCTTTCAAAGGCAATATGGATATCGCCGCTCTCGACCGGTTCATCAGGGAACGCGGCGCGGAAACAATCCCGCTGTGCATGCTCACCGTGACCAACAACTCTGGCGGCGGCCAACCGGTATCCATGGAAAACATACGGCAGACGCGTGAAATCTGTGATCGCTACGACATTCCCCTGTTCATCGACGCGTGCCGTTTTGCCGAGAACGCCTGGTTCATCAAGCTGCGGGAACGGGGCTATGCCGACAAGCCGGTGATCGACATAGTTCGCGAAATGTTTTCCTATGCCGACGGCTGCACCATGAGCGCCAAGAAGGACGGCCTCTCCAACATCGGTGGATGGCTGGCGATGAATAACGAAGACTGGGCCGTAGAATGCCGTAACCGGCTAATCCTGACCGAGGGATTTTCGACCTATGGCGGCCTGTCCGGGCGCGATCTGGATGCCATCGCAGTTGGGCTCGAGGAAGTAGTGCAAGAAGATTATCTGCGCTATCGCATTGCTTCCACCCAATACGTGGCCCGGCACATCTCAGAGGCCGGTGTTCCGATCATGAAGCCGGCGGGCGGCCACGCCGTATACATTGACGCCCGACGGTTTTTGCCGCATATTCCGCCACTGCAATATCCGGGGCAGTCTCTGGCCGTGGAGCTTTACCGGCAGGGCGGAATCCGTGGTTGCGAAATCGGCACAGCGATGTTCGGCCTCCGTCCGGACGGCATGGAGGAGCCCGCCCACATGGACCTGGTCAGGCTGGCCATTCCGAGACGCATGTACACGCAGGCCCATATGGACTACGTGGTCGAGGTGGTTACCGGGGTTTTCGAGAGCCGCGAGAGCTTACGAGGCATGAAATTCGTCCGGCAGCCACCAGCACTGCGCCACTTCACGGGGCGTTTCGATTATGTGTAAAGTTAAATTGATGGACAAACATTTCGAGGATGGATAATGGGCGCGTTTAAACAGCCGCATGGTGGTGAGCTCAAGGAATTGTATCTGCCTGAGCACCAGGCCGACGAAGTAAAATCAGAAGCCGGCGAATATGCTTCCTGGGACCTGACCCCGCGCCAGATCTGCGACCTGGACCTGATCCTGAACGGCGCCTTTTCGCCGCTGGAAGGATTCCTGGAGGAAACAGACTACGAAAAAGTCTGCGACGAAATGCGTCTGCAAAGTGGGGTGCTCTGGCCCCTGCCCATCACGCTCGATGTCAGCGCGGATTTCGCCAACGGCATCAACTCCGGCGACCTGATCGCCCTGCGCGACCAGGAAGGAGTTCTGATTGCCACAATGGCCGTTTCTGACATCTGGACACCCGACAAGAAAAGCGAAGCAGAGCGAGTGTTCGGCACTTCAGACGATGTGCATCCGGGCGTCAACTACCTGTTCCATAGTGCCGGCCCGGTTTACCTGGGAGGGCGAGTACATGGTGTGGAGCCGCCAACGTTTTACGATTTCAAATTGCTTCGCGACACCCCATCCGAATTGCGTGGCCGCTTCCGCAAACTGGGCTGGCGCAAGGTCGTGGCGTTCCAGACCCGCAACCCGATGCACCGCGCTCACCAGGAACTGACCTTCCGGGCCGCGCGCGACGCGGACGCCAACCTGCTGCTGCATCCGGTTATTGGAATGACGAAGCCGGGAGACATCGATCATTTCACCCGGGTTCGCTGTTACGAACACATCCTGGACGAGTACCCGGACCAGACCACTACCTTGAGTCTGCTCAACCTGGCCATGCGCATGGCCGGGCCGCGCGAGACCCTGTGGCACGCAATCATACGCAAGAACTATGGATGCACCCATCTCATTGTCGGGCGTGATCACGGCGGACCAGGCAATGATTCGAATGGCGAGCCGTTTTATGGTCCGTACGAAGCACAGGATCTGTTCAGGCAACATGAAAAAGAGCTCGATATCACCATGGTGCCCTTCGGGACGGTGGTTTACGTGGAAAACAAGGCCGAGTTCATGACGGCAGATGAAACCGAACCGAACGACAAGGTGCTGAACCTGTCCGCCACCGAATTCCGGCGGCGCCTCTTGGAAGGCCTGGAAATTCCTGAGTGGTTCTCTTTTCCCCGGGTGGTAGAAGAACTCCGCCGCGCCCACCCGCCCAGGCACGAACAGGGCTTCACCGTGTTTTTTACCGGACTTTCCGGTTCAGGAAAGTCAACGATCGCCAATGCCCTGATGGTCAAGCTACTCGAGATCGGTTCCCGGCCGGTCACTTTGCTGGATGGCGACGTTGTGCGTAAAAACCTTTCCAGCGAACTGACTTTCTCAAAAGAACACCGGGACCTGAATATCCAGCGCATTGGATACGTGGCGAGCGAAATCACCAAGAATCGCGGCATTGCAATCTGTGCACCCATCGCGCCATATACCAATATGCGCAGACAGGTCCGGGAAATAATCAGCCCGCTGGGCGGGTTTATAGAGGTTTTTGTCTCGACGCCCATCGAAGTATGTGAAAAGCGTGACCGTAAAGGGCTCTATGCCAAAGCCCGTGCCGGCATTATCAAGGGCTTTACCGGAATCGACGATCCCTATGAGGCTCCCGAAAACGCGGAAATCGTCATCGACACCGAGCAATTGAGCCCGGATCTGGCCGCCCATCGTGTTCTGATTACCCTGGAGAAACTCGGTTACCTCAAGTAAACCATTGGAATCGTCTGATTTGAGCAATTTCACGGTCATTGCCCACCGTGGCGCCTCGGGTTACCTGCCGGAACATACACTGGAGAGCGCGGCCATGGCTCACGCCATGGGGGTAGATTTTATCGAGTTGGACGTGGTGCTCACCCAAGACAGCCAACTGATCGTGCTGCACGATCTGAGCCTCGAGGCTGTTACCGACGTCCGACAACGGTATCCGGGCCGGCATCGTGAAGACGGACGCTTCTATGCCATCGATTTCAGTCTCGAAGAAATACGCGGTTTACGGGTTCACGAACGCGTGAATCCGGACGGAAGCCCTGCTTTTCCCGACCGCTTTCCGCCGGACAAAGCCCTGTTCCGGATTCCTGCCTTTGCAGAAGAAGCAGAACTGATCCGGGGCCTGAACCGTTCGAGCGGCAGGAACATCGGGCTCTATATCGAACCGAAAGCGCCTGCCTGGCATGCTGAAAACGGACAGGATATTCTCGGGGAAACCATTCGTGCACTGGCCGCGCACGGCTACCAGTCCAGATCAGACAATGCCTGCCTGCAAAGTTTCGACATGGAGGCCCTCAAGCGCGCCCGATTCGAATTGGAAACCGATTTGAAACTCGTTCAGCTGATTGGTGAAAACAGCTGGAAAGAAAGCGACACGGAATTCGATTTTCTGCGAACCCGCGAAGGACTGCGGGAAGTCAGCCGGTTTGCCGACGGTATTGGCCCATGGATACTACACATTCTTGAATTATCTACGAATAATTCAACTGATATATCAGATTTAGTGCCGTTAGCGCATGAATTTGGACTCTTTGTTCACGCTTATACACTGCGTGCTGACCAGATTCCCGATGAAATCGGCGGAATCGGCAAGGCACTCGATTTGCTGACTGCGAATACCGGCCTGGACGGTGTATTCACCGATCATCCGGACCAGGTCCTGGCAGTGCTTCCCCCTCGAAGCTGATTCGCCCTCCCCCGGCGGTCATGTTTTTGTCCGGCGAGGGCAAGATTTGATGCTCCACCCTGCCCAGAATAGACCGGCGAATCACCAGCGGGGAAATTCATTGAGTAGACCAATACAAAAGGTAGTCCTGAGCACAGGCGCCGCTTGCCTGGCGTTGACCCTGAACGGTTGCCTGATCAACCGGGTGGTCGAAGTCAGGGATCAGTTTTGTGATTTTGATGCCAATTTCGGGTTCGAGTTCGACGTTTCAAGCGGTTTCGTATTCAAAAACCCGGTTTTACTCGAAAAGGACATCATCTGGCTGGCCGGCGCTCCACCGACCCGGTCGGTTCGATCCGATGACCATCTGTCCATGATATACGTAATCGAAAAGGTCTCTGGAGGGCCGGAGGAAGATTTCTTCGTGGAACTTGAATTTGACCGGATGGCCGATGAGTTCAAGTTGATGAATGTTCGCTTCGATCCGGCTTTCAGCACGGTGATCAACCCGGAAATCCTCGACAGGGACGCCATAAATTCCGCTGCACAGAACTTTTGTGAGACCGGCTGGACCTATACAACCCGGAACCTGGATCTGGACATATCCGATCAGGATCTGGAGGAATTACCCGACCGGCTGGAAATACTCGATTGGCTCGGCCCGCCGCTGGTGCATGATGCAAAGGACGGCAGCTTTTACTATGAATACCGGCTCAGGAGTGACCAGCCGGATCCGGTGACCGCCAGTTTCACCGTCTGGTTCGATCACACGGGCAACCAGTTGGAGCGTATGTCTTCCCGTTATTCGCACTTCGAGACCCGGACGGATTTCATTGAAAAGAAGATTTCGATGAAGGTAACCCTTTAGCAGGGACTAGAATATGCAGATGAATTCCCGCAAGTCACGTGTGCCCACCACGCGCCTGGGCCGCCTGGTCCGAATTGGTCTTACGGCAGGCGAAATGGCGGTTGGCGGCATGACCGAAGGCGTCAAGCGCCTCACAGGAATTACACCCGAAGACGCTGTCAACGTGTTTCTGACTGCCGCCAATGCCCAGAAGCTGGCCAAGCGGCTGGCCGGAATGAGGGGCGCCGCCATGAAAATGGGACAGATTCTGTCCATGGAAGGCGCCGATATACTCCCGCGGGAATTTTCCGACGCCCTCGCGATACTACGCGACTCGGCCAATACCATGCCGGACACACAGATTCGTCGCGTGATGGGCCGGGAATATGGCAAAGGGTGGGAAACCCGTTTTGAAAAATTTGATTTCCAGCCGATGGCTGCCGCCTCGATCGGCCAGGTTCATCGTGCCACAACCAGGGACGGGCGTGACCTGGCTCTGAAAATCCAGTATCCCGGTGTCGCCAAGAGCATCAACAGTGACGTCGACAACATGGCCATGTTCATGCGCCTGGCCAATGTGCTGCCAGTGGAAATGGACATTAGCGGCATCGTTGCCGAGACAAAGCGCCAACTGAAACAGGAAGCGGATTACATCGTCGAGGCGAAATACCTGCGTGATTACCGCGAACTGGTCCGGGATGAAGCAAGGTTTGTCGTTCCAAAAGTGCATGAAGACCTGACGACCAGGCGCATTCTGGCAATGGATTATGTCAGCGGCGAACCGTTGGAGTCCCTGGGGGAAAAGGGTGTTTCACAGAAACTGCGTGACAGCGTCGGAACCCTGCTCGAACATCTGCTGTTCAGGGAACTGTTCGAATTCCGGACCATGCAAACGGATCCGAATTTTGCCAACTACCTGTATCAACCTGAAGAAGACCGCATAGTGCTGCTGGATTTTGGTTCCACGGTCACCTTCGAAAAATCATTCACTGACCAATATAAACATATTGCCAGGGCCTTGATCGATGAAGATGAAGGAGCGGTCCGGCACTATGCTGAACAAATCGGCTATCTCGATCCGGATGACAGTTCAGGCCACGCAGGCCGGCTGCTGGATATGATCCGCCTGATTTGCGAACCGATCCGGTATGACCGGGTTTATGATTTCAGTAGTTCAGACCTGGCGGTCCGGGCCCGCGACGCCGGGCTGGATATGGCGCTGAAAAGCCGTGGTGAACTCAGAACCCCGCCACCTGAAACCGTATTCCTGCACCGCAAGCTGGGGGGATCTTACCTGCTCTGTGCCCGGATCGGGGCACGGGTCAACGTACATCGGCTGATATCTGAATTCCTCTAAGCCTTACGGCGCCTGCGGCCACTTCGCGCCCTGCGGCCGGCAACCGGGGCCGTCCCGGCTGCTTCCGGCGGTGGCGGCAGATCCGGCAGCTTTTCCTGGGCATCCATTCCTGAAAGGATGATTTCGCGCATGGCTGCGTCAATCGCAGGATCCGTATCAAACGGCGAATATTTCGCCAGACGGGCTTCCACCTGCTCGCATGCTCTTTCCACCAGGCTCGGGCCTGTGCTTTTCTCCGCCGTATCCCGGGTTGTGCGGTCGATCACCGGATCCGTCAGGTACAATTCCTGCGGCCAGTGCTCGAGGGTCTGCTGCGCCGTAATGAGGTGCCCTTCGTTCATCAGGTGATCAACCAGGTGATCACTTGGCAGGTCATCCAGTATCCTGATTTCCTTGCAGAAATGCAGGGCCTGGCCGCAAACCTCGTTGTCGTAAACCAGTTTCGGCAGGCTGAAGGTGAGCACAAAATCCAGCATACCGGGACCCGCCACTGAATTGACCCCGGCCAGAGCGGCCAGCAACGCACTGCTGAATGACTCTCCACCGGCCTGTGCGTCCAGTTCTTTACCGTCGCTCAGCGCCATGTAGGCCTGGGAAGGGAGGCCCAGGTATTTTGCGATTGCAACGTAGGCGACATCCAGGTGTTGGGCTTCGATTGCCGCCATCGGTGAACTCGCCGCTTTCATGTGAAAAGTAGCCGGTGCACCACCGAACAGCACCGGATGGCCGGGGCGGATGATCTGTGCCATCGTCAATCCGGTCAACACATCCACGCAGTGGAAAACCAGGGCGCCGACCAGTGTGACGGGGGCAATCAACCCCATCAGAGTGACTGGTACGATTTCTACGGGCACTCCCGCCTCAACTGAATCCAACAGATTCTGGCATGAGTCTTCGCCAAAGCGGAAATTACCGGTTGCCGTGATGGTAAACACAGACATGGGCTTACGCGCCAGCTCCCCGTCACTGTCCCGGAACATTCGAAGCAGACTGATCAGGCGCGGTATACCATTTTCACTGAAAGCACCCGAAGCCACCGGACGCTTGGAGTTCACCAACGACATGTAAAGACGCCAGGCGTCTGAAACCTGTGGCTCGATATCCTTGTTGGTGGAAAAAGCAGTGGCCAGGTAACCGATGTTTTCCAGGCTATCGGCCAGGCGGATGTACTCAACAAAATCCGTTGAATCGGCCAGGCGAGTTTCACCGCTTCGATGATCAAGAATCTTCAGCCCGCTGGAGCCGGGAACGAAATTGACATTGTAACCACCCAATTCTGCATGCGGTTCACCATCCCGGTCGAACAGGGTGAAGGATTCCGGTGCAGAATCGATGGCGCTTTCGACCACGTCATGCGGGAAAAATATCCGCTCGCCGCTGTTGTCTGTCTGGAGGCCGTGGTCAAGCAAACGCTGACGAAGTTTTTCGCCACGAATTTCCATCCCCTTCTCGGCCAATATCCGTTTGGCTTCATCCAGTATCCGGATGATCAATTCCTCGCTGAGAATATTCAGTGTCGGCCGCATTTAAACTTTCCTTTTTGCTGGCAAATAATTGATCGATGCAATGCGGAATCATAACAGAGGCCGGTTTTCACAATCAGCGATCCTTGATTCGCTTGTTGTATCCTGTTCTGAAATTTGACGGGCACCATGAAATGATTTTCAGAAAAACCCCACAGGCTCTGCTTGCAGTGATTCTGTCTGCATGTGCAGCCGCACCTCCTGCAGACAAAGTGGACAATTACTGGGACGGCTATACCTCGGTAGCGCTTTCTCCTTCTGGCCGGCTGGCAGCTGCGGCCAACCGCATGGTGGTCGTCCTATTCGATCTCGAGGAACGCCGTCAGGTGGGCTGGTTTTGGGCGGTCGATGAGAAAGGCAAAAGTTTCAGACTTCCGCGCTCCGGGCTCGGCGACACCCTGGAATTCATCGATGAGAACCGGATCGTCACCACCGGCATGGGCGGAATCGCCACCGTTTGGGACGTCAGGACCGGGCAGAAGCAATTTCATATCGATCCCCCCATGAAGGGAATGCACGCCCTCAGCCTGGCCTGGTCGCCTGCAGCGGGCGACCTGGCGCTGGGCACTCAAGATGGAACAATTCTGCTCACAGATCCACGGGCAGAAGAACCGTCAGAACCGGAGTTATTGTTATCTCATGTGGGCAGGGTGAACGACCTGGTCTTCAGTGAGGACGGCAAATTCATGGCGTCAGCCGGTGATGACAAATCGGTCCTCATCTGGGACATGGAAACTCGCAGGGAAGTCGCCCGACTGGCAACAACAGGTGATATATCAGATCTTGAAGTCGTCAGTGCAAGCCGTTCCCTGGTCATTGCCGGTGACGATGTCGCCATGTGGCAGTTCCTGTCCGAAGATCAGGCGCTGGAGTTGAATGAAGACAATGCAGTCGGACAATGGGTGGGGACAGGCGCCATTTATGCCTTGCAGGTCGGACTGCTACTAACCGGCATCGGGGGTGGCCTGGCAACCCATGATCCGAAGAACTGTGGTCGTTTCGTCAGCGTTTCACCCAGTGGCAAGCTGCTGGTCGATGTGAAGCCCGGACCGCTCTCCAATAAAATCACGGTGCTGGATCTGGAATTGAATGAAATACAGCATGAGGTAGATGTTCCAAACGCGATATGTGATTTGGAATTCACGAAAAATGGTGCCTATCTTGTGCTGGTTGGCGATGGTGGATTCTTTCTTGTCGATACGGAAACCTGGTCAGTACAACCCATGCACCTGATCGTTGATGGATTCACGCATGCCCCCAGCGTCAGCCTGGGACAGCCGCAAAAAATGGGGCTTGACGTCACCGGCCACAAAATGAAGGAAATCGAATGAAAAAGAAGGCCCTTCTGCTGTCGGTACTGGGCATCACCATCATGATCCTGCTCACCTGGCAGGCAGCAAAAATCCTGCCAATGGGCTCCGGATACGTCGCCAAGTCCCTGTGCTCCGAGTATTTCGTTGCCGGGCGTCACGATATCGAAGCCATCTGGTCTGATATTCGTGATATCGACCCCGTGTTCAACTGGGGAGGCTTCAGCCTGGACAAGGCGGGCGGCACCGTATCTGCTTGGTTTGGTCCGGGCCTGGTCGAAACCAATGCGATTTACCGCAAGGGCCTTGGTTGCACCATCGCGGCGGGTGTGCCTTTTTCTGACCTGCCCCCGTTGACGAATTTTTCCGCCGTCAGCTTACGCGGCGGCATCCCCCCCGGTGTGAGCAGTGCCCCGAACCCAGACCTGGAAAAAATTCTTGACAGGGCATTTCGGGAACCCACGTCAGAGAGTCACCGGCAGACACGTGCAATTATCGTCCTGCATCAGGGGCAAATCGTGGCAGAGCGGTATGCGCCGGGATTCGATCGGGAAACCCCGTTGATCGGATGGTCAATGACGAAGAGCGTCACGAATACGCTGATTGGCATGCTGGTCGGTGACGGTGTACTCGACCTGGACGAACCGGCCCCGGTTCCCGAATGGCAAACCGCGGGAGACCCGCGTGGAGAAATCACCCTCCGGCAGTTGCTCCAAATGAGCAGCGGGCTGGATTTCCAGGAAATTTATGAGCCTGGCAGCGATGCCACCAAAATGCTGTTTACCGTGCCCAATGCAGCGGCCTACGCTGCGTCCGTGCCGCTCGAACATGAGCCCGGTTCATTCTGGTCCTATTCCAGCGGAACCACCAACATACTCGCCCGGATTATCCGGGACAGCGTGGGGGGATCGGCTGAGGATGTATTTCATTTTGTCCGCACACGCCTTTATGAACCACTGGGTATCAATTCGATGGTGCTGGAACCGGACGCTTCGGGTTCGCCCGTCGGATCATCTTTTTCCTATGCCACGGCAAGGGACTGGGCCAGGATGGGCCAGTTCTGGTTACAGGAAGGCTTGTGGAATGGCGAAATGTTGCTGCCGAAGAAATGGATTCACTGGTCAACTTCACCGGCACCGGCGGCACCCATGGGTCAATATGGCGCCCATTTCTGGTTGAACGCCGGCGTTGAAGGCGAACACCTGGCGCTTCCCGACTTGCCGCCTACGATGTATTTTGCCCACGGCTTCAACAGTCAGATCGTGGCTGTCTTTCCCGAGCAGGAAGTCGTCATAGCACGCCTGGGGTACACCACGGACGACAGCTGGGATGACAATGCGTTTCTCGCCGCTATACTGGCAGCGTTGTAACCACAAAATCTTTCAAGGCCAGCCTGTGAACAGACGCAACCTGTTATCCCTTTTGCTCAGCGTGTGCGCAGCGATTGCACTCAGTTCCTGTGACAGAACGGAAACCACCTACATGGTCGGCACCCTCGAGCGCGACCGGATCGACGTGGTGGTCGAAAGCGATGAGCCCATCATCACCATTGCAGTTGCGGACGGACAAACTGTGTCAGTCGGTGACCTTATCCTGGAACAGGACCCAACTCGTGCTGCGGCACGCCTGGCGCAGCAGGTTGGCTTGCGTAACCAGGCCGCGGCACGCCTGGCCGAGCTGCAGCGCGGTCCAAGGGTGGAATCGATCCGCGAAGCGCGGGCGAAGCTGGAAGCCAGCCGTGTTGAGGAGGTTAACGCCCTGGCGATTTTCAATCGTACGCGCGAAGTTTACGACTTGGGTCTGTCCAGAGAAGCTCAACTGGACCGGGATGAGACCAATTACAAAACCGCCGTTGCAAAGGTGAAAGCGGATTCCGAAGCGCTGGACCGCCTGCTGCATGGCACCACGATCGAAGAACTGGACCAGGCAGAAGCTGCGCTGGAAGCCAGCGAAGCCCGGGTTCAGCAGGCGCAACTGGACCTGGAGCGAACCCGCATCCGGGCGCCCGTCGCGGGTGTCGTCGACAAGGTGTTGTTCCGCATGGGTGAACGCCCGTCGCGCGGCACCACGATCGCGGTGGTGCTGGACAGTTCCAGGGTTTTTGCCAGGGTCTACGTACCCGAGCATTTAAGAGCACGGGTCACGCCGGGCAAAGAGATTGATGTAAAGATCGATGGTGTAGATGACCTGTTCAAGGGACGCGTCCGCTGGGTTTCGGCCGATGCGACATTCACACCGTATTTTGCACTCACCGAGCACGACCGGTCACGCCTGAGCTTCCTCGCCGAGATCGATGTCCCTGACGCAATGGATCTCCCATCCGGAATTCCTTTGCAGGCCGATTTTCCAGCCGAGTGAATTCAATGGCGGACTCGATCTCATCTGGCCTGGCCATCCGCGCCCGCGGACTGACCAAGGATTTTGGTCATGTGGTGGCGGTCAACAATCTGGACCTGGATGTTCCCCGTTCGCGAATATATGGTTTTCTCGGACCCAACGGCTCAGGTAAATCAACCTCGATCCGGATGCTGTGCGGGCTGCTGACACCCACCCATGGCGCTATCCGGGTGCTCGGGCTTGAAATTCCCAGGCAGGCCGAGCAACTGCGCCGCAAAGTCGGTTACATGACGCAGAAATTCTCCCTGTTCGAGGACCTGACTGTCACCGAGAACCTCAACTTCATTGCCAATATTTATACCCTGACCAGGGCGGAGCAAAAGATCAGAATTCCGGAGGCAATGGAGCGCTATGAACTCGGTCGCCTGACCAGGCAACGTGCGGGAACACTCAGCGGTGGTCAAAAGCAGCGGTTGGCGCTGGCGGCCGCCACCTTGCACCAGCCCGAATTGCTGTTTCTGGATGAACCCACTTCTGCGGTCGATCCGGAAAACCGGCGCGCATTCTGGGAAAGCCTGTTCGACCTGGTCGGCGAAGGCACAACCATACTGGTGTCCACTCACTACATGGACGAAGCTGAACGATGCCACGCGCTGGCAATTCTCGACCTGGGTGTGCTGGTCGCAGCCGGCAGCCCGGACCAGTTATCTGCTGGCATCGATGCTGCCGTCATCGTGGTCCAGTCGAGAGAACCGCGCAAAGTCAGCCGCTTTCTGGATCATCAGGCGATTGTTCACAGCACGGCACAGATTGGTAATATTCTACGCGTCATGGTTGACCGGGATGTTCCGGACGCAGCGGAATTCCTTAAGAAGGCAGTCAGCGAGGCAGGTTTACCGGTTGATCACTGCGAAAAAGTTCATCCCAGCCTGGAGGATGTGTTTGTCGCCGCCACACAGGCCAGGAAGGCTGCCCGGGACAAGAAGGAATGAAATCCCTGCAGCGCATTTTCGCGATCGTAATCAAGGAACTGCGCCAGCTTTCCCGTGACCGCCTGACCTTTGGCATGATCGTGGGCATTCCCGCTTTGCAACTGGTGTTGTTCGGCTATGCGATAAATATGGACGTGCGTCACCTCTCTGCAGGCGTGGCCGACCTTTCCCAGACGGCCGCTTCGCGTCAGGTGATCATGGACATGGCCCAGACACAGGTTATTGACATCAATTACCAGGCCGGCGATGTTTTTGAGCTTGAATCGCTGATGCGCCAGGGAAAAATCGTGGCCGGCATATACATTCCCCCGGATTACGAGCGCCGGCTGCTGCAACCGGAAAGGTCGGCCATTCAACTGCTGGTGGATGGATCTGACACGGTTGTCCAGGGTGCAGTCGCTTCGATCGCGCGTTCGGCGAGAATCTCGCCCTACAACGACCGTCCTCCAGCGATGGAAATCCGAACCTACTACAATCCGGAGCGGCGCTCACCGGTCAACACGGTGCCGGGCCTGATCGGCGTGATCCTGACCATGACGATGACGATGTTTACCGCTGTGGCAATCGTGCGGGAACGGGAACGCGGCAACCTGGAACTGCTGATCACCACGCCGGTCAGATCGGCCGAGTTGATGTTGGCCAAGATTCTGCCCTACGTGTTTATCGGGCTACTGCAGGTCACGCTGGTGCTGGGACTGGGGGCGCTTCTATTCGATGTCCCTCTGCGCGGAACCCTGATCGATGTCTACCAGGTTTGCCTGCTGTTTATCATCGCCAATCTTGCACTGGGCCTGGTCGCATCCACCATTGCTCAAACGCAGTTCCAGGCGATGCAGATGACCTTTTTCATCCTGTTGCCATCCATCCTGCTGTCGGGGTTCATATTTCCTTTCGACGGCATGCCCCGCGCTGCCCAAATCATTGCCGAATTCCTGCCAATGACACATTTCATGCGGCTGATCCGTGGGGTGATACTGCGAGGCGCTTCGCTGGCGGAACTTTACTCAGAGTTGATGATTCTCGGAATTTTCATTTTGGCCGCGATGACCGTGGCGGTACTGCGATTCAACAAGCGCCTGGACTGATCCTTGAACGGCTTCACTCATTTTCGAGGTTGATATCCACCATCAATTCGTTCGCCAGGTCTTCCAGTTCATCCTGCAGGCGGTCCAGGGCCAAGTCCGGTGGAACAAAAATTTTTGCGTGGGCGAAAAACAGGCTCTCGCCTGACATCGATGCGCTCTGAATCATGGTTTCGAGTTCCTGAACATTGATTCCATGGCGGGCCAGCACTTCCGTAATCTCGTGGACGATCCCGGGGTGATCCTGGCCGACCAGCTCGATTGAATACTCCCGGCTCGCTTCCACCCGGGCCTCCGCGGTCGAGCGTTGGGCGACAATCTGCATGCCATTGGAATCCAGGTTTTCCAAAGCCGAGACCAGTTGGTCCGCCTGCTCATCCGGAACCTGAACCAGCAGGATACCGGCGAATTTTCCCGCCAGGGACATCATGCTGCTTTCGGCCCAGTTGCCACCGTGTTCCGCCAGGACTTCCGACAGGTTCTCAACGATGCCCGGATGATCGTCACTGACAATGGTCAAAACAATGGAAGTGCTCATCTACGTGTAATCCTCGGTTGGCCTGGCAGTCAGAAAAGCAAATAAATGGCTGAGAAAAGTCATTCAGCTGGACAACTTTTACGCTTAAAATTGTATCCTAAACCAAATTCATCAAGGAATGACATGAAGCACCGGGTCAATAAGTCTTCTGTATATGCACTGATAGCCGTTCTGAGCTTGTCAGCCAACGCGGTGTTCGCCCAGGAAACAGATGATGGCGAGAGCGAATCGCAGGCCACGGAAGAGGCAGCCGAACCTCAACAGGACGATGTTTCCAAGGCACTGGATTCGACCGCGACGCAATGGTCTTTCCAGTTTGCCTACCAGACTACGGACTGGAAGGAAGATATCGTCAATGGTCAACCGCGGACCCCCGGGCTCGATAATTTTGTCCAGATGCGCGTGGTTGCGCCACTGGTTTTCGAGAAATTCACCCTGCTGCCCCGCCTCACCCTGCGGCATTATGAAAATCTGAGAACGGGCGAGTCGGGGCTGGGTAACACCGAGCTGTTTGGCCTGATCATTCCGAAAAAATGGGACTGGGGCACAGGCCGCACGGGGCTCGGGCCACTGGTCACGCTGCCGGGAAACAAGGACGTCGCCAAGGACGAGTGGGGGTACGGGTTGGCCGGAGCAATCGTAAATACGTCCGGCAACTGGTTTTATGGCGTTCTGCTCACCCAGTCCTGGCGGGCAATCGATCCGGACAACCTGCCGGCCGGTACGAGTGATACGAACCCTCTCGGCATCGCTCCTTTTCTCAACTACCAACTGGGTGGCGGCTGGTACGTGGGCAATGGCGACATGGTCATCTCATACGACTGGGACTCCAACAAGGTCTACATGCCCATCGGCGTCCGGATCGGCAAGGTCATTGCCGGCAACAAGGGCAGCTGGAACGCTTATTTCGAATACCAGACCAGCCTGATTTACGAAGACTGGCCGGGTGCGGCGAAAGACCAGTCGTTCCGCATCAACCTGACGCGGACCCTGCCTGCGGGATTTTGAAAATCGAATAACGGCGAATGTCTGAAGAGGCCGGATCCGTTTTCCTTTGAAAACGGATCCGACTCGTTTTGTTTAACCGCTACAGCCTCAGATTCTAATTGGATGGGGGCTGAAGTTTTTCCATCACCTGGTCGATGGTAAAGCTCGCCGGCTTCTGACGAGGCGGAAATTCCTGGAATGTCCCCAGGAACTCACCGACAAAAGCTTGCGCCGGCACCATGACAAACATCCTCTCGGCACGGAAACGCTGGTACCCCATCGCATCGATTTCGTCAGCATGTTCAAACGGGTCGGAACGCAGATTGAACAGCTTCGGGAAACGCAGAAACGTAAACGGGTTAGCCCAGACATCGAATCCATGAGCCCTTTGCTCTGCGAACACAATCTTCCACTGGTTGTAACGCAGATTCAACAAGTCTCCGGTATCGGAGAAATAAAAGAATTCCTTGCGCGGCCACTCCTGCGTTTCACCCTCGATATAGGGCAGCAGGTTGTAACCGTCCAGGTGGACCTTGAACTTCCTGTTACCAAAGCGCTCTCCTTTCTTGAGCTTCCCCTTGATGTCGTCCTCGCCCGTGGCTGCCGCCAGCGTCGGAAACCAGTCCATGTGCGAAATGATATTGTTAACCCGGGTGCCCGGGTCGATTTTGCCCGGCCAGCGCACAGCCAGCGGCACACGGTATCCGCCCTCCCAGTTGTCGTTTTTCTCGCCGCGGAAAGGTGCGGTGCCACCATCCGGCCAGGTGAATTTTTCAGCGCCATTATCGGTCGAATACATGACGATCGTGTTGTCGGCGATACCTAGTTCTTCCAGTTTATCCAGCAGTTCACCGACATGACCATCATGCTCCACCATGCCGTCGGGATAGATGCCCAGTCCGGTCACGCCCTGGGATTCGGCCTTCAATCTCGTCCAGACATGCATGCGTGTTGAGTTCCACCAGACAAAGAATGGTTTGTCCTGCTTTACGGCACGCTCCATGAAATCAATCGCCCGTGCCGTGACTTCTTCATCGACCGTTTCCATTCTCTTCTTGTTCAGGGGGCCTGTGTCCTCAATCTTGCCGTCGGCCGTAGAACTGATCACACCTCGCGGGCCAAACCGTCGCTTGAATTCAGGGTCTTTGGGGTAATCCACATGCTCCGGCTCATCCTCGGCATTGAGGTGATACAGATTTCCGAAAAATTCATCGAAACCATGATTGGTCGGCAGGTGCTCGTCCAGGTCGCCCAGGTGATTCTTGCCGAACTGGCCTGTCACGTAACCCTTGGTCTTGAGGAATTCGGCAATGGTCGGATCTTCTGCTTGCAATCCAAGATCAGCACCGGGCATCCCAACCTTGGTCAGGCCTGTCCGGAACGGGCTCTGTCCGGTCATGAATGCGGCCCGGCCCGCCGTACAACTCTGCTCACCGTACGCATCGGTGAAAATCGCGCCCTCATTCGCGATACGATCGATATTGGGTGTCTCATAACCCATCATTCCGAGGTTGTAAGCACTGACATTCCAGTAACCGATATCATCTCCCCAGATAATCAGGATATTGGGCTTATCAGCTGCAAAGGCCGTTTGTAAAGGTAGCGACAGCATCAATGCTGAGGCAAATTTGGCAATCAGTGATCTCAAGTTTCTCTCCCAGGTAAATTTACGTTTCACACAGTTGAACGCTCCAGTATGCCAAAGAATACCGGAAGACAAAAGCTGCCCATCACTCAGCCCTCGTATAAAATGAGTTCATGCCTGCTACCAGAGATCTCGAACAAAGTGCTCCGTCCAAGGCGGTTGCTCGTGATCGGATTCCTGTCATTGATCTGGCCCCGCTGTTCAATGGAACGGGACGAGTGGGCTCACTGACGGCCCGGATTCGGGAAGCCAGCCTTGAAACCGGTTTCTTTTATGTAAAGAACACCTGCGTGGAAGACCGCGTGATCATCAATGCGCTTGATGTCATGAAGACATTTTTCGACTCTCCTGATGAGGGACATGACAAGCAGAGCGTTCACAACGAACTGGCGGGCGGGATGAAGGGCTGGGGCCCCATGTTCGGCGAACCCGCCTATCAAAAAGGCACGGTCGCGCACATGGAGTCATTCGATTTCGGTCAGCAACTGAGTGAAAGTGAATACAAGGCGCTTGGCATTGAGCCCAACATCTGGCCTGATCTTCCAGGCTTTCGAAAGGCGATGCTTGATTATTATAAAAACGTAACCCGGCTGGGCCGCGCCCTGGGAATGATATTCTCTGAAATTCTGGGAGAAACCCCGGACTTTATCAACGCCCGCAGCGGGCCTTCTGCGCCACGAACCATGCGTATGCTCCATTATCCTGCCAATGACACACCGGCTGATAGCCGTAACGTCGGTATCTCGGCTCACACTGACTTCGAGTGTTTTACGATCCTCTTCCAGACTGCACCCGGCCTGGAATTGACCAACGCAAGCGGCCAGTGGTGCCAGGCTCCGTGTGATCTCGGCACCTTTACCATCATGCTCGGCGACATGACCGAACGGTTCAGCAATGGTTATTTGAAAGCCACTGGCCACCGGGTAGCTAATTCACCATGGACACGCTATTCCATGGTGTTGTTTTTCGCCGTCGATGGAGACTATTGCGTCCAGCCCCTGCCCCGGTTCGTCACCGGTGAACGCCCCGCGGCGTACCGACCGGTAACCCAGAGCGAACACATCGAATACGAACTTCAGCGGGCCAGTTCGAACCGGGTTGAGGCAGATTGAATCAACGCACCAGGCAGACCGTGCAGTGTAAGCGTTCCCGCATGGCTTGCAGAGTATCCTGTTGCATGAACACCCCTGTGGCGCCCGCTACCAAAATGGCCGCTCCCTCAGCCTGAACGGCTTCGGCCAGCGACGAAATGTCGTATCCGGGAATGATACGGACCTGTCCCGGCATCGCCTGCTCACCGCCATTGATAATAATGCCCAATTCCGAATCACCGGCTGCAAACGATGGCAACAGCAATACCGAAACCCGGTTCATTCTGCCTTCAGCCAGGTGCGTAGCCACAGCCATTGCCTTTCGTCCGAAATCTTCGTCACCGATAGCAACAACGATTTGCTGTCTGGGTCGGCGGAGCCCTGAATGTGGCGTCATCGTGGCAACCGCTTTTCGGGCTGGCTCGAAAATTGTAATGTCCGACTGACTGGCAGTCTCTTGCACCAGGCTGACGGCCGAACCACGCACATTGTGAAACGAATGTTGTACTCCGGCATGCCGGGCGAGGACGGAAATAGCGCGTCGCGCCGTGCGCATGCGTAGTGCGAGAGCCCGTTCAAACTGCTCACTGTTGAATTCCCGGACATTGAACGTGACCCGGCAAAGTTCCTTGACGAAAGGAAGTTCAGCAGCATGCTGAATCCCCGCCTCCTCGAGAAACACCCCTTT
Source organism: uncultured Lysobacterales bacterium (assembly GCA_937924405.1). Classification (GTDB taxonomy): domain Bacteria; phylum Pseudomonadota; class Gammaproteobacteria; order Xanthomonadales; family SZUA-36; genus JAHEFT01. The sequence continues at coordinate 66,588 of CALDVW010000041.1, read as the reverse complement.
AATTTCGATCGCGCCGTCTCCGCCCAACAGGGGCATCACCTGGTCCAGCAGGTTTTTGCTGGAACCGCTCGATCCCAGTATCACGGCCACACGGAGTGCGGTTTGTTCAGGAGTCGTTTGCGGCATCCTTTTCCTGAGCCTCCACTGATGACGGCTTGCTGAAAGCGCGGCGTGCATCCGCGAAAGCGAGCAATCGATCGCGAACACCCTGGTTGATGCTGCCGGGCTGAAATACTCCACCCTTTTTGCGAGCACCCGCGGCGACTCCGGTCAGAATTTCCAGCGCCTGGTCAATATGATCCACCGGATAGACATGAAAAGTTCCGGACTCTACCGCATGGACAACCTCCTTTTTCAACATCAGATGCTTGACGTTGGCAAGTGGCATCAAGACGCCCTGTTCGCCGGTCAATCCACGCCTGTTGCAGATATCGAAAAATCCTTCGATTTTCTCGTTTACGCCCCCAATGGCCTGCACGCGGCCGCGCTGATCGACAGACCCTGTAATGGCCAGTGATTGCTTAATGGGGACCTCGGCCAGGGCGGACACCAGTGCGCATAGCTCGGCCGCAGAAGCACTATCCCCGTCAACTCCGCCGTAGGATTGCTCGAACACCAGGCTCGCGGACAAAGACAAGGGCCGGTCAGTGAGATAGTGTGAGCCAAGGAAGCTCGATAGTATGAGTACCCCCTTGGAATGCAGCGGTCCACCGAGCTTCACTTCCCGCTCGATGTCCACGACTTCGCCTCCACCCAGCTTCACGGTTGCGGAAATTCGTTGCGGCCTGCCGAAACTCAGTTCACCAAGCTGCAGAACCGCCAGGCCGTTGATCTCGCCTGTCTTCGCCCCGCTGGTGTCAACCACGAAGGTGTCGCGGAGCATTTCTTCCTGCATCAGGTCGCGATAACGGCTGGCCCGCCGAACGCGGCTGTCGATCGCCAACTGAACGTCATCAGCCGCAATCAGTTCATGACCGTTCCGTCCAGCCCAATAATGGGCTTCACGCATCAGGTCGGTTGCCCGCCGTATATTGGATGACAGACGCTCACTGTCGCCTGTGTGCCGTGCGCTTTCTTCCATCAGCCGGGCAACTCCTTCGCGATGCATATGCCTGAGTTTCTCTTCGCGGATGGTTGCGGCCAGCCATCGCGCCATGCCGTCAAGATTCGCCTTGCTGCGCGGCATCTGGTCCTCAAAATCTGCAGCGATCTTGAATAGCTCTGAAAATTCAGGATCGTATTGCTCGAGCAGGTAGTAGTAGAGACGCTCTCCAATCAATACCACCTTGAGATCAAGCGGAATGGGCTCCGGGTCCAGCGTCACGGTGCTGATCAGACCAATGTCGTCCGCCAGCGAGCGTACCCGCAATTCCCGCGACTTGAGCGCGCGTTTGAGGCCTTCCCAGGCCTGCGGATAACTCAGAAGACGGGCCGCATCGAGCACCAGGAATCCACCGTTGGCTTGATGCAGTGCACCCGGCCTGATGAGGGAAAAATTGGTGACCAGTGAACCAAATTCCGACTCGTGCTCCACCCGGCCAATCAGGTCTGTGAAACTGGGTTTGTCTTCGAAAATGACGGGGGCGCCCTGCAATTCGCTGCGATCAACCAGAACGTTTATCGCATAACGCCGCATCGCGGCGGATTCCTTCGATTCCATCACCTGCTGAATCGGTACGGGTGCGCCCTGGCCATCCGGCGGACGCAGGAAAAGACTCACGTTATCCACTATATCGGCCTGCATCTTACGCAGGTGTTCAACCGCGACAGGAATGTCTTCGTATTTTTGGATCAATTCATCCAACAAGCCAGTGACTGCCAGCCCGGCAACGTCGCGCTCGAGCTGCCGCATCTTTTGCCGCATGGCTCTTGCATGCTTTGGCATCGACCGCATGACCTGCTGCAACTGCTTCGTCAGGCTGGAGATCTGCTCGTGAAATTGTTGTTGTTCATCTTCCGGCAGTTTCTTGAATTCTTCGGCGCCGAGTGCCTCACCTTCTTGCAACGGGATAAACGCAATACCGGTGGGTGTCTGCACGACACCGATCTCCTGCTTCTTTGCTTCTTCTTCAACCTGCTGAAAAGCCTTTTCCTGAATCTCCTTGAATTCTTCAGTAATTGCTTCACGCTGCGCCTCGAACTCCTCGCCTTCAAACGCAGCCGGAATCGCAGTTTGCGCATCCTGGATAACGTGTTCGACATCCTGACGAAATTCCTGGCTGCGCCCCGGCGGCAAGGCCAGGGCTAGCGGTTTCCTGATGTCATCGAAATTCGAAGCGTAGCACCAATCCGGCGGAATTTTGCGAGCCGCAGCCTTTTTCTCCAGAAATTGTCTGACAAATATGTGCCGGCCACTTCCGGGAGGTCCGAGCACGTAGATATTGTGCCCGTCCACTCCAATTTCAGTGGCAAAATGGATCGCTTCAACAGCACGGTCCTGCCCTGGAATTTCATTCAATTCTCCGAGCTCAGCCGTTGTCTCAAAATCCAGTTGGGAGGGATCGCAATGCCGGTACAGCAGTTGCGGCGACAGTGGTTTGCCTGGCTTCAACTTCATCGTGTTTCACTCTTTGAAAGTCTTGGGCCTTTGCACTGAATAGTGACACGGACGTCAGACCGGGAAAATCACAATTTTCATTTCTGACGACCCATATCACGTGGATTCGGCTAGAATGTATGGTTACCCGGCGAAGATCCGCAAACCGACAGGCAAGGACATGAACGAAGCAAGCGAAAGAGTCGTTACTGAAGAAACCGCATCACCTCAAGTAGCCGCAATGACGGGCAGCCAATCAAAGACTTCTGAAATGTTGAACGCTGCGTTTAAAAAACAGGGCGAGGCCTATCTGGCCGACCCGATACCGGACTATGAGCAGCGCAAACAGGACTTGCTAGCCCTTAAGAAAATGCTTAACGAAAATCGCGATGAAATCGTCGAGGCCATAAACCAGGATTACGGCAACCGGTCGCGCCATGAAAGCCTTTTTGCCGAGGTCATCGCCGTAACGGATGGTATCAATGACGCCATCAAGCATCTTAAAAAGTGGATGAAACCACAGAAGCGCCACGTCGATATCAGCCTTTACCCGGGCGCAAAGAATCGCGTCATACCACAGCCGCTGGGCGTAATAGGCATCATCGTGCCGTGGAATTTTCCGGTTAACCTGTCCTTTTTACCACTTGCTTTCGCTTTTGCGGCGGGTAATCGCGCCATGGTGAAAATGTCCGAAAACTCGATTGCGCTTTCACGGTTGTTGAAAAAAGCTTCCGCAAAGTATTTTCCGGAGGAAAAACTCGCCTGGTTCGAGGAAACCGGCAGCGTTGGCATAGAATTTTCGCAGATTCCATTTGACCTGATCATGTTTACCGGCTCGGGCCAGACCGGTCGCGCGGTAATGGCGTCCGCAGCGCAAAACCTGACGCCGGTGGTATTGGAACTGGGTGGCAAGTGCCCGGCGGTGATCGACCCGGAATATCCACTGGACAAAGCAGTCGAGCGGATCATGTTCGTCAAGCAGTTCAACGCGGGACAAATCTGCACCAACGTCGATTACGTTTTTGTACATGAAAGCCAGAAAGACCAGTTGGTTGAAAAAGCCCGGGAATATGTGGCGAAACATTGCCCGGACATCAATCACACGGACTACACGTCAATCATAGATGACCGTTCCTTCGACCGGCTCCAGGAAACTCTGGAAGACGCGCGCAGCAAGGGCGCCACCATCGTGAACCTTTCCGGCGATCAGCCCAGTAATCGCGAAACCCGCAAAATCCCCCTGCATTTGGCGCTGGATACCACGGATAACATGATCGTCCGCCAACGTGAAATCTTTGGCCCAATCATGACGGTGCTTACTTACAAGGAACCGGAAGAAGTCATCAGGTACGTCAACAGTCATGACCGGCCGCTGGCATTTTATCCGTTCAGCAAAAATAGCGTGCTCACCTCGATGTACATCGACCGGATCATGTCCGGCGGCGTAACTGTAAATGACGCTTTGTTCCATGTCGCCCAGCACGATTTGCCGTTTGGAGGCGTCGGACCCAGCGGTATGGGGCACTACCATGGTTACGAAGGCTTTGTGACGTTTTCCAAGTTACGGCCAGTGTTTTACCAGGCAAGCTTCAGCGCGATGAAGTATCTGAGGCCGCCTTATGGCAAATTCGCAACGAGTGTTTACAATTTCCTGGTGAAATCAAAGAGCTGATTATTTCTCGCCATTCCCGTTTCGCTGACCTGAACTGATCCTTTGATTGGCGACTTCCATCGCCCGCGTCCAGGTTATCTCGTCACCAACCCGTACCGCCCGGGCCAACTCTTCAAACACCCGGCTAAATTGATCGACCACTTCGCCGGTCATGCGATTGCCCTGCTGAATCTCGTAGTAGAGGTGTGGATTTTCAGACACGACCTGTGCCGCGACTTTCAACTGGGCGTTGAAGGTACTGCTGGATATCTGCCGCAGCAGTGGCACAGCCTCGCCACTCTCCGCCAGCGCACTGGCAAAGGCGATATTGACCAGGTGTGACAAGCCGAGAACCCAGGCCATGACTTCATCGTGCTCCTGCAGGCTGAGATCGACACAGTCAGCCGCCGTGTGGGCGAACAGCGCGCGTGCATCGGCCAGCGCCTCTTTGTTGCCTACATCGACGAAAAGGATGTGGCGGCCTGACAGCCCGATTTCATCCGGGCCGAACATCGGGTGTACTGAACAGACTCGGCAGCCTGACTGTGCGAGGGCTTCCAGGCCACTCTGCATCGGGCTTTTCAGCGATCCGATGTCAAAGACCAGGCCGCGCGGTTTCAATTCCGCCAGACGGTGCAGGATGGCATTGGAAGGACGCAGCGGGACGGCCACGACGACCAGGTCGTAATTGCCTATCATTTTTTCCCAGTCGGATACCCGGTCGAACGGCGTTTCTTTCTCCACTGGATCTGCCACATCGACATGGTAGCCAACCATGTCCAGGTAGCGCGACATCCATTCCCCCATCCGGCCCAGCCCACCTATCACCAGGGCCTGTTTACCCTGGCCGTGATCGGACTGCACCAACTGGTAGGTCTCCTGGTTGCCCAGTGAGTGGTGAATCAGCGTCTCCAGGATTTCCCTCGCAACCCGCCCCGAAAGGCCAAGGGATTCCGCCCTCGCCATGCCGCGGTCGATCACTTCGCGTTCGCGGGCATAGTGCCGCAGCGGCGCACCCGTCTTCAGTTTGTGTTCCCCGATGGCTGTAACAACGGCCTGTCGCTCGGCCACGAGATCAATGATGCCTCTGTCTATTTCATCCAGCCGATTTCTCAGCTCGAGCAGCTCATCAGCAGTCAGTGGTGGTTTAGGTGGCATGGTGGTTTTTGCCCGTATGGCTGTACTTGAACGAATCGCTGCATTCTATGGCCTCTCCGCCGCTTGCGCCAGACCCGGACGCGGAAGAGGGCTGGAGCGAATTTACCTGCCCCCCCAGACAAACGTCCAACCCATTAACAGGGCGTTGGTGTTGGCGCCGGTTTCGATATGAGTGTCACTGGTCAAGTAAGTAAATTTCAGTCCCTGCTGTTGATTGATCGGCACACCGAGGCTCAAAGCAATGTAGCGTTTTCTCCGGTCGTCAATCTTGGGGACTCCATTCACTTCCGACCGGCCGCCATGTGCAAACCCCCCGCTGACGCTGGCCCACCACCCGGGTCTGAAAGAGTAGATGACGTGGGCCTGCACAAACCACAGCGGGTCCTGCTTGAGTACGTTGCCGTTCCAGAATTCATCATTGGTCTCAAACAGAAAGACAGAACCGGTTAATTCCAATTGCAAATTACGCCGTTGGTGCAATATTCCCAGTTGCGGCCGGTAAACCATTCGGTTGCCGCCCAGGTTGATCAGCTTTGTGTTGTCGTAATCACCGAACGGCAATGTAACAGCCAATGCCGCCCCAATGGTTGTATTGACCGGATTATCCCCTTTGAACTGTACGAAATCACCGCCTTTGAGCGCCGGCGCCCCGTACAGATTGATGGAAAACCGAAGCCGTGGATCCATCAGCCCGCGCCGCCGAATCGACGTGTATTCGCCATCGACGATCCCTTCCCAGCGGCCACTGGCATATGGAAGATTGAAATCAATCCGGCTTGATTTTCCAAACAGTCCAAAGGTGCGAACATAACCGGCGCCGGCGGCGTACAGCTCAAAAGTAACGTCTTCAATAAGAAGTACGGGATCAAAAAAAATATCCCCGTCAGTCCAGCCGCTGGCTAAACCGAAAACATTCAGCCCGCTGGGTAAATGCGACCATCGACGGGGCTCGAGGTCCTGCGCCATTGACTGGCTGCAAAAGACTGTCAGTAGCAGGAAAAATAATGCCCTGTTGATTAATTTTACTGACTTGGACCTTAGCATCGCCATAAGATATCAGATGTAGAATGAAATCCAACCCAGAGTTACTGCAGGTCCGTCATTCAGGAGGCAGGATTATGTTCAGGTACTTGAAAAACGCCATCGTCAGAGGCCTGGTGATGCTGATTCCCGTCGTGATGGTATTCCTCGTCATCAGGGAATTGCTGGAAGTCATGATTCACTTCGCCACACCCATCGCCGATCTCTTTCCCCAGGGTACTTTCAGGGAGGAAGACGCCACCGAAATCATCGCGGTGATCCTGATTGTCCTGGCTGCACTGACGCTGGGAATTATCTGGTCCATTAAACCGAGCCGCATCGCCGGGGAATGGATCGAGGACCGCACCCTGAACAAAGTGCCCATGTACCGGATGCTTAAAAGCCTGGTCGCCGCCTTTCTCAACCTCGAAGACGGAAAATCTTTCAAGCCAGCCAGCCTGAAGCACGAAGACGGCTCGCTCGAACCGGTTTATGTAATCGAAGAACACGGGGATGACATGCTGGTCGTCATGCAGCCCTGGACACCGACCCCGTTTGCCGGCACGATCAGGGTGGTTCCCGCTCACCGGGTCGAACTGATCCCGGTCTCTCTCGACGAGTACTCCCTGGCCCTGACACATTTCGGTCTGGGGCTCTCTGACGCTATGAAAAAGAGCGGCGATAAGTAATTCGGTTCTTCGGCAAAGACAATGTGTTCAGCAGCCTTACCAGCCAGCCTGGGTTGAAGGGCAGAGCATGCTGCAAAAGCAAATGAACAGGGTCGTCAGCCCCTTCCGGCTAGGATACGCCATGTGAATTACTACTGGTGGGCATGCAATTGTGGATGACTTCCATTATTGTGAGCACGAACTCGGATTTTAACGGTATTCGATCATGACAGACAGTAAAGGCATTCAATTCATTGCTACGACGATCATCGGCGGTCTGCTGTTCCTGGTTCCTGTGGTGTTTTTGGTTTTTGTATTGACCAAGGCCGTGGGTTTCATGATGATCATTGCCGAGCCCATGGCCGATTTTATTCCGATTGACAGCGTGGGTGGCGTGGCGTTGGCCAACCTGATCGCAATTGTTGCGGTTATCTTCGTCTCTTTCTTTGCAGGGCTGATCGCCCGCAATGCGCTGGCCAGTGGTTTCATCAAGAGCCTCGAATCAAAATTTCTCATGAAAATTCCAGGTTACTCGATCGTCAAAGGGATAAAAGGCGGGTTCGATAAAGATGAAACCAACCACTTCAAACCGGTAGCGCTTGCACTTGGCTCAGCGGAACGGGTTGGTTTTGAAATTCAGAAGCTGTCCGATGGCCGCTCCATGATTTTTATTCCCAGCGTGCCGAACAGCTTTTCGGGCATTACCCAGGTTCTTCCGGCCGAGCAAATTACTTACCTGGACGTACCCATGACAGCCATCATGGAACTCACTGAGCGATACGGATACGGCGTGGATGACCTGCTGGCGACAAAAATCCCGGTTGATTCCTCAACAGATGCCAACCCGCAGAATGCAGCCAGCGACGGTGCCGATATCAGAGAATAAAGTTCGACAGGCTGCTCGCCTTCAATAACACGTCTGAACTAAAAGGCCGCCAATCAGCAGTCAAATCTGTAGCCAAATGCATCAATGTCTTTCTGGTAGTACTCTGCAACGGCTTCCCTGGATTCATCATCGTAGAAATCGGCCAGGCTTCTGAGCTGGTTTTCGCCATTCGAGAACAGCCAGTTGCGTGCTTTTCTCTTTAAAGCGCGAGATTTCTTATCCGACCTGTTTCGGTGTGGTAATTGTGAATTGTCTATCCCCAGGTGGTCACAAACATTGTCGAAGTCTTCTTGCAGGGATTCGAAGCGGCCAACAAAATCCACCAGTAGTTTCCCATTGTCGTCATGCAACATGTCGTACTGCGGCATCACATGACGATATTTATCGTCCCAACCCGGCTGCGGCATGCGGTTCAGCACGAAGTCACGGAAACTGCGGTGCTGAAAGTAGTTACGGTATCGATATTCTGAAAGAATTCGCGTCCATGGATTGCGCACGAAACTGAATTTGAACAAGCTGGAAAACTCTTCCTGTGAAATGTGTCCGCAAGCGACATACTCGGCAGCCGACAGATGCGCCAGTTTCTCTGTGCCCCGTGCCGGATCGCTGTTGTTCTGTAAATGCAGGGCTGCGCGGTCCCGATCCCAATCCAGCTGCAAACGGTTCATGAAAAACTGCTCGATGCTTTGTCCCGCCGTTTTCGGAATATGAACAAACAGGCAGTTGTGTTTGCGGCAGATCACTGTTTTCTACCGGCGAATCAGAATCCATTTCTGCTTGTGGATCTTCTCGCCTTTGAGTAATTCGACTGCCAGGCCCCGGGATTCGCACGCCTGCTGAATCCAATGATAGCTGTGCCGGCAGATCCCTGGATCATCTGACTCGTGAGATCGGCCAATCCATGTATCTCCCTTGTAGTCCGGTCGAAATAGCCCGGGCGATTTGAAAGATGTCAGGAATCGGGCGCCGGGATTGGTATATTCGACAAAACCATCAAGCATTTTTTCCAGGTCCTTCTTTGGCGCGTGGGTCCAGATTGAGTGTGCGTGAAAATAATCGAACTTCTCACCAAAACCTGAGAAGTCGTATTGATCGTTATGCAGGAACCTGGGCTTTTTTTCTTCAAAAAGTCCGGGTTCCACCAGGTGCTCGACACCGGCATTGAACATGAACGTGTTGGGTTCAATGCCCCGGTAGTTTCCCGCATGAAGAAAGTTGATCATCCAATAGCCGCCGCAAAGCGCACCGCAGCCAATATCCAATAACCTGTCCCAGGGATTGAGGCCATGCCTTAACAAGGCCTCGAGCTGTGCCCTGCCGGTTTTCTCGAATCGCCTGATGCCGCAACCGATCTGGGTCGTGACTTCATACAGCCGTTCACCGCGTTTTTGCAGCGACTCGGTTGGATTAACCGGGTTCATTCAGATCGATACCTGTGCGGATTGGTCAAACAACGAGTGTACCATTGAAGGCACCCGTCCCGGCTCGATTCAGGTACACCAATCGGGCCGATTCTACCTGAACGAAGCCGGATCCCGGTCTGTGTTTTTGTCCAGCCAATCGACGACCCGTGTTTCCATATAGTCGTAAAACGGGTTGTGCCGAAGACGCAGCAACCAGTCAGCAGGCAGTTTCAACAGGCCCCGCTCACCCTTGATCGCGAGGTTGCCCAAAAAAACTGAATCGGCATACTGTGGATTTAGCTCCCCGTAAAGGGGATCGTCCGGAGGAAACGGCATGGCGACATGCGAAAGTGAAATAACGCCTGCGGGCCAGGACATTCCGATGGGCTTAACCACTGCCGCCTGCTTGGCCTGCCAGGCCTTGTAGCGAGCCACGACACTACTGCTGTCCGGCCCCTCGTTACTGACAATGGTGACTGCAAACGGCAGGTCTTTGTCGGCCATCAGCCGCCGGGTCAACGGCCCGGGATCAGAGACCATGAGAGTAGATTGAACGACGGCGTCCCTGTTGATATCGAACAGCACCAGCTCATTTCGACCCGCTGGAAGTCGCATCAGCAGGCTGTTGACCACCGCATCAGCCGTTACCGTAGCATCCACAGCCGAATTGAGCACCATTATGGGCGGCAGTTCGCGGGAACGATTTGGATTCCCAGCGTGTTGCTGGATGCGACGATCCACGTCGGTGGTAATAGCGTGCACTTGAGCGCCGGCATTGGTGGCAAAGGAGTTGTACTTGTAGGGATCGAACTCGTCCATCACATCCAGCCAGGCCCAGCCACCGAGGCCGGGCAAAACTGCCAGCGCGTTCTTGAAACGGGCAAGGGCCGCTGCGGGATGAACCCGGATGGAGGCTGATATCAGGACCAGGCTGGCGGGTTCGGGAAGCGTTCGATCCTCCAGCGCCCTTAATGCATAGTCGAGCGCCAGGGAAGCGCCATTTGAATAACCGATAATATGTAGTGAGCCGGAGCCGGTCGACGGCTCGAGGTGCTTCGCGGCCAGCGTAACCGCGGCCGCCATGTCCCGCCACGCCACATATTTCAAGCCGGATGGCGCCGTACCATGACCAGGAATCCGCAACCCCAGAACCCGGTAATCCAACAACGCCAGCTGCTCACCCAGCGCACGCAGGCTGTAGGGCGAGTCTGACATGCCGTGGAGCAACAAGACGGCTCCGGCATCACCACCGGAATTCAGTTCAAAACTTCTATTCCAGTTCGGTTCGCGCGACATAGGGTCCGCCATACTGCCCTTGCTGAAACGGTTGAGTAACTGTTCCGGCCCCGTACCGGTCCGGCTGTATATCTCTTCATCCAGTTCCCTGAACAGACGCTCTTCCAATCGCAGATAATCATCGAAACTGTTAATGCCCTTACCCAGCTGGTCGGCAGAGAATTCCTCACTGAGCTTTTCCTGGTGCCAGTTTTCTATCGATAAGGGTTTACCGCTTAAGGAATAAATTACGAGCAGTACGATAACGATCAAGCTGGTTGTCGCGAATACAGGGAAAAAATTTGACTTGCTTGAGGGAGTGTTCATGCAGTTTTTTGTGGCCGTGATTCAAAAGAGAATACCGCGAATCCCGATCGATGCGAACCATTTAATTCCGACCACAGCAATTGACTGCGACCCTGCCGTAAGGCCCACCCCTCACGCCATAACCTGCAATTATCGTGTACAGACCGCGGCCATGATCGGTTCCCCTGTCCCCGTTTGCCCGCAGTTGCCGGCCGAAGGCAGATGACACGCAAAAAGTCAGCTTTTGATTCACCGGATCTCCCGGGGTCTCGCTGGCTTGGATAGTCATATTACCCTCCGTGGTGAACTGATCCTTGCAGTCATTGCAACCCCTTTAAATGGAAGTCCTGGAAACTTCCAGTCACAAAGTTGCAACACAGGGCGGGTACAATATTCAAAATTCAAAGCCGTTTCCGCCATTGAAAACAGTCGAAGTCGAAAATCTGGTCTTGATCAAGGGTATCCCCTTTCCCGAGGGGCAGCGCTTTCGGCAGATTATCGTCACCGGGCCGCCCGGCAGCGGCAAAACGTCGCTGGTCACAAAACTCGGAGGCTGGTCGGAGGAGGGCTACCTGGACCTGTGTGAGAATAACTGGTGGCGCAACCGGATTCTGACCTTTCGACCCAGAGAGGTTCACTTCGGACTTCCTTTCAGGGGGCACAAGCAAAGCCACGCTGTTTTTGATCCTGAATGGCTGGATTCGCTTTCAGATATTGAACTCAACCGTATTCAGATCCCTCCCGAAGGTGAAGGATTTCTTGAGACCGACTGGCGCCACAAGTTCATTTTTGACTTTCAGCTTCCCCCACCCGAACTCATCTATGAAATTCGTAGACAGAGGATTAAAAAAGGAACTCACCCGGTAGACCGGAAGGTCAGCCTGGAGCAGGTTCAGAGACAGTTTTCCGTATACTGGGAACTCGCCCGGTATTTTCACTGCCAGGGAATGGAGGTTCAGGTTCGAAAAGCCTTCGAGGGAAACCCCAGGCGTTTCGTGGACCCGCACTAGCCCTATTTAAAGACCCCGGATTTGCTCGACTTGCCCAACCGTGGTCAGGCCAGGAACAGCGAATGGCGGCTTGCACATACGGTAAGAAGCCTTGAGGCAGTGACGGCTGGCCGTGGGTCGTCTTCGACTCCAGATCAAAAATTTATATTCCGGGCCATTGCATTAATAGCATCGCGCAGGCGTTCCGCCGGATAGATCTGCGGAATCATTTCGCCCTGGATTCGTGTAAATACGGCCAAAAAACTGGTCCGGGCGCTGTACAGAACATGATGATGCGGTATCTGGGCCACGTTCAGCCACAGGGTCTCTTCCTTGGATTGGGGAAAGTGGGCGACGATAAACGGAGTGGTTTCGGCCAGGTTCAGTGATTTTCTGAAGCGGCGCACATCGCTGCGCGTATAGCCCATCGGAAAGGCCTTTGTCTTGACCCGGTTCCAGGTAAGCTCGTGTACCAGGGTTGGATATTGGCGAACCTCTACCAGAGTATTCAAAGTGACCGAGGAGCGGGGCGGCCCTGCATGACACGCGACAAAATCCTCTGACAGAACCACCAGTGGTGATTGCCGATAAAACAGGTTCAATTCTTCACGATATTCCTCGCCCCGCAATTGCGTTACTTTTTTCTCCCACAACAGGCTCTGGGGCACACCTGCCTTCATCACATCGGGGGAAAAGCTGTCATGATTGCCCACAACAAAGAAAACCTGTTTCGGGAATCGGAGCTTCAGTTTAATGATCATATCCATGATCAATACCGAACTGTCCATGTTGGACAATTCGCTATCGGCCTCACGATGAACCGCGTCACCGAGCAGGACCAACGCCGCCTCGCCGCGTTCCAGACTTTCCAGGAATGAGTTTTCACTCAGAATCTTGAGCAGGTTGTCCGTTTGTGCATGAAGATCGCCGACCACGATCGGCGTGAGATATGAAGGTAACTCGACTACACCCCCGGCGTTGCCAAATGAGTCCTGCCTGCGATAGGCATCCTGCTTCAGAATCTGGTTGACCTGCCTGATTGTTTCCAATGCTTCATCAGCCGGTTGCTGTGTCACCGGACCGCCAAAAACTTCGATGATTCTTTCCAGGTTGCGCCGGCGGTGCAGGTCAAAGCGTGAACTTCCTTCCTCCTCCGCAAGCAGGCACAGGTAGGTTCCCAACTCGGATATGGGATCGCGAAACACCAGGAAATCGCCTTCATGAGTAATCTGCAGATGCCTGCGGAACGCCTCCCGGTAATGACTGAAAACGATCTTCTGACTTTCTTCGCGGTAGTCGATGGCGAGCTTTTGTCCCGGAGACAGCCGCAGGGTGTGGGCTATGCCCGTGTAGTAAAGCTCCGGGTCGAACAGGATGAAGTCAAAAGGCGACTGGCGCAGACCGGATTCCACCGGAAGATCCGGACAAAGGTGAATGGTCTGTTTACCCATCTCCACGGCAAAAGAAGTGCCCTGGATTGGAATCCGGATTCCCTTGCCAGACAGACGTAAACGCTGAGCAGGCTCAGGCGTAACCGTTTCCTGTCTGCCTCTGATCCTGTGACGCAGACCTGCAAAAAATGATTTTTCACCACTCAAGATGATGGCCTTAGAATGTTATCTGGCGACTCTCATTAGAAGTTAACATGCCGTGCAAGGCCAGGCTATGACCACAGCCACACATTGCGCGATTTCAAACCTGCTGTCGCCGCAACATTCGCATCAGTACAACACTGACGAGCAGTCCGATGGCCGCGAATGCGGCCAGGAAATAGAAGTAATGCTGATGCCCGGCGAGGCCGGGAGACCGGTCAAGCAATACACCTCCTGTGTAACTGACAAACACATCCGGCGTGTAACCTACCACCGAGACCAGCCCCACCGCCGTCCCGGTGACGACTGCCGGAATCCTGGCCTCCTCGAACAGCGCAAAATACAGGCCGCGCAGGCCAAACATGGCTGAACCACCTATCAGGATGTTGAGCAATAAGACCCAGGCCACTCCCGGCTGTGGTGTAAAAACGGCGAAAAACAGCTGGGATGCCAGCAACAAGGCAAAGCACGCCACCGTCATCCGTGAAACAAGGAATCGGTCACCGAGCAGTCCTGCGGCAAGTGCGGCGGCCGGACGCATCCAGGCGCCAATGGCGACAATCTTCGCCGCTTCGACTTCTGACATGCCGAATCCTACGACAGCATAGAGGGAATAGTTGTCAAAGCCCTTGTAGGCAACGTACGCGCAAATGACGACGAGAGAGATAAGCCATACCGCCGGCAGGCGAAGTACCTGCATGATGTGCGCCCAGACGCTCTCGGTCCCGGGCTTCCACTCCTCCAGTTCCCGCTGTTCACTGGGATGGGGATCAGCCAGCGTGAACCAGGTGAAAATACCCGCTGTGGCGGTGATGAACGTATAGCCAAGAATGACCATGCGCAGCGCCTGCCTTTTGTCTTCCATAGCGGCATCGCCGATTCCTTCCGGAAACACAAAGGCGAAAAGAAGTGCGGCCAATGATGCCCAGAGTGCAGCCAGCAAACCTCTCCCACCTTCCAGAAGCCCGTAGGCACGGCCCTGTTCATCGATGCCGCCCCAGTCCCGGGTAGCCCGGATCAGCGCCGCCCAGAACAGAAGGATCGTGGTGAACCCGAAGAACCCCCAAATAAGAACGGATCCATGAAAGCCGGGCAATGTCGCCATATACAGACCACCGGCCGCAGTGGTCCAGAGGGACAGGGAAATCAGTGTCCGTGCCGAAAACCGGTCTGCCAGCGGCCCGCCCGGAAAATAAGTCAGCATCGCGATAATGCCGTAAACAGCCTGCGCAGTGCCAAGCTCAGTATTGGTCAGACCAAACACATCCAATACCGTGGGCCGGAAAAATCGCGTTACGTGGAATGGCAAAGCATAGATTGCCTCACCCGCAAGGATCAGACCGAGCATGTACAGAATGCGGTGATGCCTGGAAAAATTTGAGATGATTTTGTCGCGGAAGGTTTAAAGTCGCGAAACCTTATCACACCCTGGGGTCGCCCGGGTAATTCCATCCTTGCTATGCTCTGTTCAACTCTCGAACCGGAAAAAATGGATACTCCGATGAATGCCATGGACTTTCTCACGGACAAAACCGTCATTTTCTTCATTGCCAATTCGCTTTATGTCATTTCCTACATGCTCACCAGCATGTTCTGGTTGAGGGTACTGGCTATCATTGCCGCCGTATCGACATTTCCCTACTTTTATTTCCAACTCGAACCACTGTGGTCCGCCATATTCTGGCAAAGCTGTTTCCTGGCTGTGAATCTGGTCAACTTGATCATTCTATTGTTTTCCATGCGCCCGCCAAGCTTCGATGACTTTGAAAAGCTGGCTTACCAACAAAAATTCACCGACCTGAAGCCCCGTGAAGCCGCCACCATCTTCAAACTTTCGCAACACATGAGCCTGGCCGAAGACGAACCCCTGTTGAACGACGGCGAGCGCAACGAGTGCCTTTATCTGATTGTGAGGGGCTCATGCAGGATTTTGAAAAACGGCAACGAGATTACCGTGCTGAATGCAGGAGAATTCGTGGGTGAACTCAGCTTCATCAGCGGGGAGGCAGTCAGTGCCGATGTTATTTCCGCCGGGGCAACCGATCTAATGGCCTGGGAGCGTGATGCCCTGGAACCTCTATTCAATCGGCAGGGATTGTATAAATCCTATGTGCATTCACTGTGCAGCGCAGACATTGCGCACAAATTGCGCAGAATGACGGACGTACATGTGGGCGCCGCTTGATTGCCCGGCCCAATCACTTCGGCTTGAACAATTTGCTGCAGTCGAACTGAGATGAATATTCCTTGTGGGTGCAAACGACATCCTTGCCGAATACATCGACCAGTGCAGACTGCAGCGAAGAATGTGACTTGCCGTCAACCTGGTAGTTCATCTGGGAATAATCCAGGTTGGGCTGCGACATCATCTGGTATTCTGACTGTTCCAGGGCGTACGTCGTCCCACTCTTTGCAGGATCTTCGATGTCGTCAAAACTCATCCCTTTGCGCAGCACCAGGTCAAGTTTGCCGTCGTTACCCAGATCTGTCGCCAGCCAATCTACACCCAGTGCTTCGTTAACAGCCCCGTCCTTGAGCATCATTTCATAGGTGCGATGGAATTCGGAAATGATTTCTTCGGCCCGCGGATGTTGCCTCGACACGGCGAAGTGCAATTCCCTGTAGGCCAAAACCGTGTCGATTAAATAGACGTTCAGCGACGAGCCACTTTCCAGGTGCGCCCTGGCGACAAGTTCATCAATCAGGGCGATATCCGCCCTGCCAGCCTGCACAGCCGCAATGGCCTCGACAGTACCCTTGACGGGTATTTCGCTGAAAGACTTTCTCGCCTGCTCGATCTCATCACCGTAGGCGTAATCCGGAACCATCGCAATACGCTTACCAGTAAGATCGCCAAGCGTATGAACCTCAAGCGGGTGGCCCATTGCAACCAGCGGTACGATGCGGTTGGTCAGATACGGGTTGGAAAACAGAAGAAATTTTTCCCTTTCCGCGGTACGCCAGGCCGCAGCAATTCCTTCGAGTGAACCTTTTTTCGTCTCTTCAAGGACTCTATCCCAGTCCTGGACACGTATCTCACACGTCCACCCGGCGCGATCAAGTGCCTCACAGACCAGCTTTTCCGATATTCCCTGTTCAACGCCGTCAATAATGAAGGGCGGCCACGCATCATTACCCAGTGAAAGGCTTTGCTCAGCAGTGGCATCAGACAGGAAAAATACAGCGAATAAAGCGAGCAAAAAGTTTCTCATGGTGCAGCATCCCGGAATTATTATTCAAAGCGCGAGTGCAGAGTATATGAAAATTGCGGACTAAGCGGTAATTTTGATTATCATGAACGAATACAGATTTTATAGAGTGCAGAGCCGTGAAAAAAATAATTGAGTGTGTTCCAAACTTTTCTGAGGGCCGGGATCTGGCGGTTATCTCTCAAATCACCGATGTGATCGAGAGCGTGCAGGGTATCCGCCTGCTGGATGTGGATCCCGGCGAAAGCACCAATCGAACGGTAGTGACATTTATTGGCGAGCCGGGGCCAGTCGCCGAAGCCGCGTTTCGTGCTGTTCAAAAGGCATCCGAATTGATCGACATGTCCGCGCATACGGGCGAGCACGCCCGTTTCGGAGCAACCGACGTCTGTCCATTTGTGCCGGTGGCCGGGGCAACGATGGAAGAGTGCGCAGAAATCGCCCGGCAGGTTGGACAGCGTATTGGTGACGAGTTGGGTATTCCCGTTTACCTGTATGAGCAGGCGGCCAATCGCCCTGAGCGACGTAACCTGGCCGATGTGCGTGCCGGTGAATATGAGGGTCTGGAGAGCAAGCTGAACAGGGCCGAATGGAAACCGGATTTCGGACCATCCGAATTCAACAGAAAATCCGGGGCCACCGCAGTCGGCGCCCGCGAATTTCTCATTGCTTACAACATTAATCTCAACACGACTGACCGGCGCTATGCCAACGAAATCGCATACGAAATTCGCGAGCGCGGTCGCTGGAAGCGGGCCGGTAATATTGAACCTTTCTACTACAAGGGCGATGTCGTTTATTTCGAAGAAGGCAAATTCGCTGATGGAAATTCCGATTTCGTGGCAGGCACATTCGATGATCTGGCTCTGTTCTACAAGGAAAAATACGGGGGCGACCTCCATGAACGTTATCGGAGCATCGGACTCGACCCGGATGATCTCATTGGACGACCGGTATACAAAGACGGAATGTTCACGCATCTTAAGGGTATTGGCTGGGTAGTCGAAGACTACCATTGCGCCCAGATTTCTCTGAATCTGACTGATTACAAACTAACGAGCCCTCAGGATGTTCTGGAGGCAGCCCGCGAACTGGCCGTGAAACGCGGAATCGTCATCACCGGATCGGAGATTGTCGGCGTCGTGCCTTTCCAGGCCATGAACCAGGCCGGACACTTCTATCTTCGAAAAATGCAAAAATCCACCGGTATTCCGACCCGGGATATAGTCACCACCGCCGTTCAGGCGATGGGACTCAGCGATGTTGCCGAGTTTGACATCACGAGAAAAGTCATCGGCATGCCAGTGGCAGACGGTCCGCTGGTCTCCATGACCACGGCTGATTTTGTCGATGAGGTTTCGCGTGACACGCCGGCACCCGGCGGTGGCTCTATCGCCGCACTGGCCGGCGCCCTGGGTTCCGCGCTAGCTTCGATGGTATTCAACCTTTCCATCGGTAAAGGCGAGTTCGACGCCCGCTATGATGATTTGTGCAAACTGGCCGAGAAAGCACAGGCTGCCAAGGATGGTCTCATCGCGGCTGTGGACGCGGACACCGAGGCCTTCAATGAAGTGATCGCGGGTTTGAGAATGGCCAAGGACAGTGCTGAACAGATCGCCCTGCGCTCCGAAGTTATTCAGGCAGGGTATAAGTCAGCGGCTAAAGTTCCTTTGCAAACGGCACAACTTTGCCGGGAAGTTCTGGACCTCTGCCAGGCGGCGGCCGACCTGGGCAACAAAGCGGTAATGAGTGACGCCGGGGTGGGAGCCTTGATGGCTTACGCCGGGGTACAGGGGGCCATTCACAATGTGCGCATCAACCTGCCACACACGAAGGACGAAGCCTTTATCGAAAAAATGGCAGCGACGCTGGGCGACCTGCTCGCCGATTCCCGGGCAATTTGCGAAGGAATTCAGCAACAGGTTGAAAGTACTTTTTGACTCGCCGAGGTGGCTGAGCCCTAGTTCCTGGCCTTGTCCACGATCTTGTTGGCCGCAATCCAGGGCATCATGGCACGCAGTTTCTCGCCAACCTGCTCAATACCGTGCGCTGCATTGGCCTCACGGGCCGCGGTCATTTCGGGATAACCCGTGGCCCCTTCCCGGAGAAAACGTTTGGCGTACGAACCGTTCTGGATATTCGCCAGCGCCTCGCGCATGGCGGCCCGGGATTCCTCGTTGATAATCTTGGGACCGGTAACATATTCACCATATTCTGCGTTGTTCGAAATTGAATAATTCATGTTGGCCACACCGCCTTCGAACATGAGGTCCACAATCAGCTTCAATTCGTGCAAGCACTCAAAATAGGCCATCTCAGCGGGATAACCGGCTTCGGTCAGGATTTCGAATCCAGCCTTCACCAACTCGACACAGCCACCGCAAAGCACCGCCTGTTCACCAAAAAGGTCGGTTTCGCATTCGTCCTTGAAGGTGGTCTCAATAATACCGGTTCGGCCGCCACCGATGGCGGAAGCATAAGATAGCGCGGTGGCCTTGGCATTACCCGAGGCATCCTGGGCGACAGCGATCAGGTCGGGTATTCCGCGACCCAGCTTAAATTCATTCCGGACCGTGTGGCCCGGGGCCTTCGGGGCAATCATGATGACATCGAGGTCTGCGCGTGGCTCAACTTCCTTGTAAAGAATCGAAAAGCCGTGGGCAAAAGCCAGTGTTGCGTTTTCTTTCAAGTGGGGTTCGACAGAGCCCGAGTACATTTGTGCATGGAACTCATCTGGCGTCAGGATCATGACGAGATCGGCACCGGCCGTTGCTTCAGGTATGTCTTCAACTTTCAAGCCGTGTGCCTCGGCTTTTGCGCGTGACGGTGAACCCGGGCGCAATCCAACGGTGACGTCGACACCGGAATCCTGCAGGTTGCACGCGTGCGCATGCCCCTGGGAGCCATAACCGATAATCGCGACTTTCTTTGCCTGGACGATCTCAAGATCACAATCTTTGTCGTAGTAAACCTGCATTTTGATCCACCTGAATGGTATGTAGAAAGAGAAACAATATACTGCTCACAATACGATGCGTAAAATGATATATATTCATTATAATGATGCGTTTTATGCAATAATTAAACCATGGATGCGCGCTCGCTTAAACAATTCGTCAACCTGTCCGACTGCCTGCATTTTGGCCGGGCCAGCGAGGCCAGCCATGTGAGTCCATCGGCGCTGAGCCGCAGTATCAAAAGACTGGAAGATGAACTCGGCGTGGATTTGTTTGAGCGTAATAACCGTAGCGTATCCCTGACCCATGCCGGCAGATTGTTCCTCAACTATGCCCGGGACACCCTCGGTGATTGGGATGCTATTCGCAATAAACTGATGGAGGAGTCGGGTGAACTTCGTGGTGAAGTCAGCATGTATTGCTCCGTCACTGCCAGCTACAGCTTCCTGTTCGAAATTCTGACCCGTTTCAGGCGCGATCATCCGCACATAGAAATCAAACTTCACACCGGTGATCCCGAAGACGCCATCCCTCGGGTTTTGTCGGGCGAAGAAGATATCTCGATAGGTGCAAAACCCCAAAATCTGATGGCAGGACTCGCATTCAAATTGATTGCCGTATCACCGCTGGTATTTATCGAAGCCAGGCGCAAAAAAGGGCAGATTCATTCGGGCAATGCCCAGCCTGAAGCGGAAGAATGGGCTGGTAAACCGATGATTCTGTCAGAACGCGGTCTGGCGCGCAGAAGAGTGGACCAGTGGTTCCGTGCACTCGGCGTGCAAGCGAATATCTACGCACAAGTTGCCGGTAATGAAGCGATCGTCAGCATGGTGAGCCTGGGCTTGGGAGTGGGTGTGGTGCCTCAAATTGTTCTGGATAACAGCCCGCTTGCGGATACCGTCCGGGTTCTGGATATAAAACCGGCACTGGAAGCCTACGAAGTTGGCCTGTTTACACTTGAGAAGAAATTGGCCAGTCCGCTGATCAATGCTCTATGGTCGCAGTTGAAATGACTATCAAAAACCTGCCCCTTTGCTGGCCGCCAACACCCACCGGTTTACCCGCGTTCATGGGCAAGCGCGCTGTTCCAGGCGGCGTCCAGCCATTCCTGCGTTCGTTCACTGGCGCGAATGCTGGCATCGAGCAAATCACGATTTCCTGCCATGGCCGCAAAATTTTCGAACATCATGGCCGCACCGGGCTTCGCCGCAGGGACTTCGATCATTCTCGTTTTTGACCAGCCCTCGCGATATTCAAAACTCGCGGGTTGATCCGGGGGACGCTGGGTCAGGAAATCATCCAGTTTAATGACACCAATGGCGCCGGATATCCTGAGATCCATCACTCCCGCTCCGGATTCAAACCCGCAGTTCCACGTTGTTGTCGAGCCGTCATTGAATACAATGACGCCGCTGCCGCTGACGACGGCGTTGTTCTGGTTCTCGCGGCGCAGGTAGGCATCGACGGATACAATCTCCACGTCCGGTGACAGGTATTCCACTGCTGCGCGCATGTTGTACCAACCGGCATCTCCGATCGCCCCGTAAGGTTCAAGTTGTGGGTTCAGGCGAATATTGTTCAAGTCGGTCAGACCAAATTGAAAAGCCGAGGCGACGGACCAGGGCCAGCCGACCATGCCCTGCATGTTGGACTGGATATGCGCCGTTCTGGCCTGGTGCACGAAATGCGTGCCATCCATGAAACTCACTCCATTGTTCCGGCAAGCAGCGGTAATACGCCTAAGCGAAGGCAGACTGGCGAATGGCTTTTCGCCCAGCACATGCTTGCCGTTGTTTGCCATTGCAACACAGATTTCTTCCCTGACACTGGTGGGCGTGGCGACGTAAATTGCATCCACGCCCTTCCAGTCACCCATGTCAGACCATGAATCGAACGATTTTCCAACGTTATGTTTCGCCGCAAATTCTTTCGCGGTTTCCATTTTGCGGCTGGATACAGCTACCAGCTCGGCATGCGACGCCTGGTGGATCATGGGCGCCATCGAATTGGCGATTCCACCCGTGCCGACAATGCCCCAGCGCAAGGTCCTGGTGGGCTGTGCCTCGGCCCGGCGAGATAGGCCAGCCAGCAGGCCGCCAAATGCCGCGGTCAGCGCCCCTGCCCCCGCTGCTTCCAGCATTCGCCGCCGTTCTGAATCTATAGGCCGCGACCCGGTTCTGTTTTCATTCGACTTGTCCACCCTGATCTCCTGATTTCTGGCTCGCCGTAGTGGGAAGACTCGTAAAGTAACAAAAAATTTCCCTGCGCGTGCGTATCAACGGCCAGCCGGGGGGTTATGTACAATTGTGTTTGGTATCCTGATTCATGCCGAGACCCGAGGAACCCGATGTGAGCGAATTGACTCAGTCACCCCAATGGAAGGCGCTTCAGCTTCACGCTGACAAAATGAAAAAAATTCATTTGCGCGAGTTGTTTGAAGACGAGACGCGATTTGAAAAAATGTCCATTGATCATCCTGATCTCGGGATTCTGCTCGATTATTCGAAAAACCTTGCCACGGCGGAAACACTCCCCCTCCTGCGCGACTTGGCCGAATCAACCGGTGTGGCGGAAAGCGTTGCCAGAATGTTTGCCGGGGACAAGATCAATTGGACCGAAAACCGGGCGGTACTTCACCTGGCGCTACGCAACCGCTCCAATTCCCCGATCATGGTGGATGGGAGTGACGTCATGCCGGAAATCAACGCGGTCCTGCTGAAAATGAAGCGCTTCTGTGAAGATGTTCGCACAGGCAACTGGAAAGGCGCCACGGGTGAAGCCATCACCGATGTGGTCAACATCGGCATAGGTGGTTCGGATCTGGGCCCCGTGATGGTCTGCGCTGCGCTTCAGTATTATGCCGATGGGCCGGCCGTTCACTTTGTCTCCAACGTGGATGGCACGGACATCGCTGAAACACTCAAACGGGTCAGCCCCGAATCAACTCTTTTCCTGGTGGCTTCGAAAACATTTACAACCCAGGAAACCATGACAAATGCCCGCACTGCCCGTGCCTGGCTGGCCGATGCCCTGGGTGAAGAAGCCGTTTCGAACCACTTTGCTGCTCTTTCTACCAATGGCAGCGCGGTATCGAATTTTGGCATCGATACTGAAAACATGTTCGGATTCTGGGACTTTGTCGGCGGCAGGTTTTCCTTGTGGTCAGCCATCGGTATGTCAATTGCACTGCGTATCGGGTTCGATAACTTTGAACAGCTTCTGGAAGGCGCCCACGCCATGGATCAGCACTTCCTGAACAGTGAACCGGAAGAAAACCTGCCATTAACCCTGGCTCTTCTGGGTATCTGGTACAACAATTTTTTTGACGCCCAGACCCATGCCCTACTTCCCTACGATCAGTACCTGAGCCGTTTCGCTGCCTATTTTCAACAGGGGGATATGGAAAGCAACGGCAAAACAGTCGACCGGGACGGTAACCGCGTCGATTATGAAACCGGGCCCATCATCTGGGGAGAGCCGGGAACCAATGGACAGCATGCCTTCTATCAACTGATTCACCAGGGCACCAAGCTGGTCCCTGCTGATTTTATCGGATTTGTCGAATCCCTCAATCCGGTCAATGACCACCATCACAAATTAATGGCGAATTTCTTTGCCCAAACCGAAGCCCTGGCCTTTGGGCTGCCCGCTGATACGGTTGAAAAACAACTCAGGGCGACCGCCGTGCCGGACGACAGAATCGCGATGCTGAAACCACACAAGACCTTTGAAGGCAACCGGCCAAGCAACAGCATCCTGATCGATAAGCTCACACCCCGAACGCTTGGATCGCTTATCGCCCTGTATGAGCATAAAATTTTCGTGCAGGGCGTAGTCTGGAACATCAACAGCTTTGACCAGTGGGGAGTCGAACTGGGAAAAGAACTGGCAAAGGTTATTCTCCCCGAACTGGAAAGGGGTCAGGCCGGCGATCACGATTGCTCGACCAGGGGGCTCGTTTCTCACTTCTTATCCCGTTCGTAGTTCCCGTCAAAACAAAGCAAACCTGCAGCTCCTGGGGGACATCCACGCCCCTCAGCTCTGAGTCTGTTCCGCTACTGGTTTGCCGTCACGAAATCAGCCAGGTCTTGCCTGAATTGGATCAACGACGGCGGGTGTACATACATCATGTGACCCGCTTCGTAATACTTGATGCTGACGTTAGAACGCAGCGAATCCGGCAAGGGCATCTGATCGATGAAATACTCGGTGGCGCGATATGGTGTTGCGAGGTCGAAATAACCCTGTTGGACCAGGACTCTCATTTGCGGGTTGCGAATGATCGCATGTGCAAGATCGATACCGGTGTCGGCCACCGGAGAAGGATATTCATTGCCAGGATCAACGTGAGAGCGGTCCCAATCCCTGTATAAACCGCCGGAAACCACGTAGTTTCGATCCATATCAACACCCAGTTCGTTTTTGTAGTAATCGTTGAAAGTCGCTACAAACGAGGGACCCACCGAGCTCATATATGGATCAAATGGCATGTTTTCAGCCAGTGCGTTGGTGGTATAGCTGGCGAAACGTGAATCGACCCTGCCGGCCAGCTGGCCGCGCGTGCGCAGCAACTCCTGCACAAACTGTCCCTCCGTTACCCGCAGGTTGGCCGCCAGCCAGTATTCAGCCGTGGTGCCGGTATAGGCGCCCAGTTTCACCGCTACCGCCTGACGTTCGGCGTCTGATGCGCGCGCACCCTTGACCAGCAGCGACAGATACTCGCCGATCGCGAACTCGTCCACTTCCGCCAGGAAGGCCTTGAGATCAGCAGGCTCGTCGTCGAGTGCATCGTGGAACCAGGCGGTCGCGGCATAGCTCGACAAAGCCATGGTGTAGCCCACGGCCATGTTCGCCACGCCAACTCCACCGCCACCGGCCACGTCCATATACGGCGATACCAGCACCACGCCATTCAGACCCACGTTGTAGCGGGTCAGAAGATCGTAGGCAACACCGCCGGCCCGCATGCCGCCATAACTTTCACCCAGTATGAACTTGGGAGAATTCCAACGACCATTGTCGGTAATGAATTGCACGATGAAATCGGAGACGGTCCTGATGTCATTGTCGACCCCCCAGAAATCCTCATTTTTCGCTTCACCCACCGCCCGGGAGTAGCCCGTACCCACCGGATCGACCATCACCAGGTCAACCATGTCGATAATACTGTGTGGATTGGCAATCCTTTTGAACGGTCCCCTGGCGTTGACTTCCAGGTCCTCAACCACCACCAGTTGCGGACCCAGCACGCCCATGTGCAGCCACATCGAGGCTGAACCAGGCCCCCCATTCCAGGCAAACATGACCGGGCGCGTGGTGTGGTTTCCACCTTTTTTAACATAGGAAGTGTAGCCATATTCAGCAACGGCTTTACCTTCCTTGTCACGCAGGATCAAGGTGCCGGCCGTGGCGGTATAGCTCAGCCGCTTACCACCGATCTCGATTTCATGCTCAGTAGTAAACACCCTGGCCTCTGGTTCTGCCGCTTCTTCCGCTGGCGCAGATGTTGTCCCGTCAGCTTCCGCCAGTGCTGTCGAAACAGCCAGTGCAGAAGATATCAACAGGCAGGCAAGCAGCGAAATTTTTCCCGTTTTCATGACCTTCTCCAATTCGATGATCGGGCAGTATAGCGGAGCAGACGTGCGATTTGCTGTTCGAACGTCTTGGCTAACGCAGATCAATTAGCCGCTGCAGCCGCCAAAGTACAATTTTGAATGCAGCCAATGGAGGTTCACTGCAAATGAGAAACGGCCACAGCAACGCGGCAGCACGCACCGCTGTTTTTGCAAAAAGGGTGCAATTGATGGGCACCGAAGCAGCCTTTGGATTCGGTTCACGCATTCTCGAAGTAGAAAAGCAGGACGCTGACAGGGTGATTCGATGCAACCTGGGGCAGCCCGATTTTCCACTGCCTGACCACATTGCGGAGGCAGTGATCCAGGGCGTCAGGGATGGACAAACCACCTATTGCGATCCACAGGGAATGCCCGAGCTTCGCACTGCGCTGGCGCGCAAAATCTCCCGGGACAGGGGGCTGGAAGAAATTGATCCGGAGCGGGTAGTCGTATTTCCGGGCGCGAGACCGTCGATCGGTTTCGCTCAGCAGTCCTACTGTGAACGGGGCGACGAAATCATCTATCCGACCCCCGGATACCCACTTTACGAGTCCTACATTCCATACGTGGGAGCGAAGCCTGTACCGATCCACCTGCGCGAAGATCATGGATTCTCACTCACAACAGATGAGCTCGAGCCACTCATTTCGGACCACACGAAACTGATCTACCTGAATTTCCCTTCCAACCCGACCGGGGGAGTCGCCAGCCAGGAGCAACTCGTTGCACTGGCCGAATTGATACTCGAGAAGACACCACCAAACGTGCGTGTGTATTCAGACGAGGCCTACGAGGCCATCGTGTTTGACGGCGAAGATCATTTCTCAATCGCCTCGGTTCCCGGAATGGAAGAGCGCACGATTATCGCGTCGGCGGTTTCGAAAACCTACTCCTGGACCGGCGGCCGGGTCGGCTGGGCGGTTTACCCAACAATTGCGGACGCAAAAGTCCATCGCAACCTGAACATCAACTATTTCGCCAGTATTCCGCCATACAATCAGATCGCGACCCGGGTTGCGCTGGAATCACCAAAAAGCGACCGGGCCATTCAGGAAATGGGAGATGCATTTCAACGTCGGCGGGACCAGGTGGTGACGGGCCTCAATGAAATCGAAGGCGTTCGCTGCCAAAATCCGAAGGGGGCGTTCTATGTTTTTCCCAATATTGAGGGTGTGATCGAAAACCTCGAGGCACTGACTGCATTCGATGCGCTCGAGGAAAGCACCCGGTGCAATTCCAGCCCGGCAACTTTGTTTCAGCTATTCCTCCTGCACCGCTACCACGTCGCCACCATGGACCGCCGCTCTTTCGGCGCTCTGGATAGCGAAGGTCAGCATTTCCTGCGCCTGTCCATCGCAACAGGAGCCGCGGATCTCGCTGAAGCTGTTGACAGAATCCGGATCGCGTCAGCTGACGCGGCAGGCTTCCATGATTTCATCAAATCAGGTGTTCGCCTGGAGCTTTGAAAAGGGGTAGCTCAAACCAAAGAATGTAATGCCCCGAGACGCTCCCCGAATTCGTCTTCCGTGAAGCAATACTTCATGTCGGGAAATCGTTTTCTGAGCGATGTCACCCTGGGCTTGACCGTCGACTGATCGATGACGACGTCGCGGATCAGCTCCGCCAGTTCTCCAAAGTCGCCTGCTTCCATACCAAAACGGGTCATTTCAGACACACCCATGCGCAATAAACCGGAGGCCGTAAAGCCTTCTTCTTCAGGTGATGCCTGATAGTTGACCACGATGTTGTTCTCTTCCAGCTGCCTGGCCAACTGCGGGCCTCTGGAATAACCGACATCCAGCAGGACCTGGTGCGTTTCGGTGAAAGAAACGGCGGGGTCGCCGGAAACATCCAGGCCACAATCCCTCAGTGCACAGGCAAAGGCCCTGGCGTTGCTGATGACCTTTCTCTGATATTCGTCTTTGAACGTGTTCATTTCGTAGGTCGCCATCAGCAGGCCGACCAGTGTGCCCAGGTGATGGTTGCTGACTGCCCCGGGAAAGGCCCGGCGCTCCACGGCTTCCCAGAACGGAAAGCGTGTGTTGTCTTCGGAAAACCGCGAGCTGATGATCCCGCGCTGTGTGCCGAAAAATGTCTTGTGTGTCGAGCCTGTCACGATGTCCGCGCCTTCCTCGAAAGGGCTCTGAAAATGCGGCCCAACCAGTCCGAGGACGTGCGCCATGTCGTACATCAGAAAACAGTCGAGGCCCAGCTCATCGATAAATGCGCGCAGCTCTGAAACAGGTTCCGGGTGCAATACCATGCTTTTTCCCAGAATAATGAGTTCAGGCTTGTGCTCCGCCATTAATTCCAAAGTGGCTTTTGTATCAATCCTGTAGGGGTTTTCCTTCAGCACCGGAAAGTTCACCACGGCAGCTTTTTCCGTCCGGGGATCCCGGGCAACATAGTCCTTGAGCGCGCCCATGGGCTGGGAACTGAGGTGACCACCCTTGATGATGTGGTTATTCATCACCTTGCGCATCCGTCGCTGTTCACTTTTGCGGTCAGCGCGGTTCAGGTAATCCACCATGGCGCTGTAAACCGTCATGTTGGCCATCTGGCCGGAAATGAGTCGAGCTTCGATGGAGGCGCAGCCGAAATATTCCATCAGTTCCTGCTTCAAAAGCTCCTCGACTTCCCAGATGAACTCCGTGCCCTGGTAGTAAAAAACCTCGGCTTCATCAAGCGCCTTTACCTGTTTGTGCTCTGCGTAGCGGCCAACCGGATCCATAATTGAGAGCAACTTGGTCAGTGGTGACAGCGACATTTCCGAGGGAATCAGATTGATACAATCCTGCTGGCGCCAGCGCGTGTTGGCGATTGCACCATCGAGCAATTCGTTTATTTTCTGCCTGGCTCCCCGCTTCGGCGCTGTTTCGTCATCTTCCTGCGGTTCGTGATGAACAATGGGGCGCGCATAAGGCGGAGCTTCCCCGCGCAGAAAATAGGGCACGATGGTGGCGGGCGTTCTGCGCCCCCGAATTTCTACTTCGACCTCATCCCCTTCCCACAGCTCACTCGAAACCAGCGCCATTCCGATCGCCCGCTTGCCGATTTCGGTGCCGAACCGTGACTCGACGCCCTCACCTTCCGATTTCCAGTATGGCACCATCGTCCCGCTGGTGACGTAGCCAACGTGGTCGTCGCCCTGGAAAACTCTGTCTCCGGGGCGCGTGATTCCGCGCGCAGACAGTTCAATCAGTAATATCCTTTGTGGCAGGGCGCCGATATCGGAAAAATCCTGATCCAGGATGCTTTTCAACGCCCTGAATTGCAGCTCGAGCGCTTCACGACCGATGTAGTCCCCTTTGACCTCAGAGAAACTGATGGCGAAACGCGACAGGTCCGAGGCAAAAGCAGGAATTTCCTTACCCTCCGGGTCCAACCCCAGTTCGTGCCCATAGAGCGGCAGGCCTGCTTCCAGGCGCAAGGAATCTCTCGCTCCAAGCCCTGCCGGCACCGCTCCCTTGTCAGTCAACAGGTTCCAGACCTTGACGGCTTCGTTACGTTTGATGAACAGTTCAAAGCAGATGGGTTCACCGGTGTAACCGGTCCGCGCAAGCATAACCTGGCCACCATCGAACTCGACTATGCTGAGTTCGTTTCTCATGGGTTCCGGGAGATCGCCCGAGAATATACCCGATAAAATCTCCTTGGCCCGTGGGCCTTGCAGGCTCAGCATGGCAATGTCGAGCGTCCGGTCCACCATATCGGTTCGCGGGAAGCGCTTGCGTTCGTTCTCCAGGTGATCCCAGTCCCTTTCGCGGTTGCCGGCATTGACGACCAGCAGGTATTCATCCTCGACAAAACGGTAAAGGTAGGCGTCGTCGATCACACCGCCCGATGCATTGGGGATCATCGTGTATTGACCCAGGCCGACATCAAGGCTTGCCGCATTGTTTGTCAACACGTATTGGAGAAACGGCAGGGCTTCCTTTCCACTGATAACGAACCGGCCCATATGGGACACATCGAACAGACCGGCCTGTTTCCGTGTCGCCAGGTGTTCCTGCATGATTCCCGTTGGGTACTGCAGTGGTTTATCCCAGCCGCTGAACTCGGTTAATTTGGCCCCGAGCTTCACATGCGAATCATAAAAAACCGTTTTTTTTGACTCACCCACGAATCTACTCCTCCGAACTGCCGATGAGGTTGAAATTATTTACCTGCTATGAATTTCTGGATAATCTCCCATTGCGCCTCGGCGTGCATGCCCGACTGTTCAAGGCACACGTCACCGGGACCGCTTCCCAGAAAGAAACCATGCTTCCAGGGATAGTGCGTAAATTCCCTGCCTCGTTCGGACATGGTCCAGCGATACGTCGTGGCGGCCGTAAAACCGGAGAACATCATGGCTGATGCGGCGACTGAAGACGGATAGATATCGTTTCTTTCCTGAGCGTCGAGACGATCGAACAGTTCCACGCTGGAAATGTAATAGACATCGAGGTTGATACCTTTCTCCTTCAGCCTGGGCAGGACTCCGCTGACGAAGGCGTAACCCACGTCGCTGCCCTGGTAAATGATCGAGGCGTCCGGCTTGCCGTTGGCCTGCAGCAACTTGTATACACCTTTTACGGATTGCTCGGGTGCAGCCAACCCCAGGGCTTCGCGATCTACAATGATCTCCGAGGGGCGTGTCACATAAGGTGCGATCACGGCCGGGCGCTGCAGGAGCGCTTCGACTGTCAAGGGCCAGAGTTCGTTGGGATCCCAGGGTGTTAGCGTAATCATGACATCACCCGGGAAGTTTTCCTGCAAAACCTGCAGTGCCTGCGGTTCGGCATGCGTGGGGCCATCCTCGCCGGTTTTGACACCCGCATGTCCGCAAACAATGACGAACGTCCTGTTCGGCTCATCCGGCGCGCGGTGCCTGAGGGTCTGCTGTCCGATACCGTGGGTTTTGGCGCTAATGGTATTGAGCGGGGCTATGAATGCTCCATATGAAGAGCCGACACCGATTTCATATCCCATGCTCGCGATACCAGAACAGATCCCGCCCATGGCGTCTTCGGTAATTCCACCGGCCGAAAACAGCCGGGATTCGGGATTATTCCTGGGATGCCAAAAGCCTGAGCCAAAGCCCGAACTGATACCGGCCACATTGGTCGAGCCGTAGAGGTCGGCTGCTGCTGCGAGTACCGCGCCATTGGTGAGCTTGTTGACATGATTCAGGCAGTGGCTCAGGCTGCCGCGCAGCGTCTGGGCGGAACCGGTTTCGTATGTGCAGGACCCGGGACGCGCCAGCGCCGAGATGGCGTTGACTTCATATAATTGCTGCAAGTCGGGGGCCTCGGCCCGAAACCCCCTGGGAGATGATGCCAACCGCTTCCCGCTATCTGCGATCCAGCCGGCCAGTCTGGCGGTCAGCTCAGGGTTGGCTTCAAAAGCCCGGCGGATCGTCAGCAAGGACTCGAAATATGCCTTCTCGATGTTCTCGG
This sequence comes from uncultured Lysobacterales bacterium, assembly GCA_937924405.1. GTDB lineage: Bacteria > Pseudomonadota > Gammaproteobacteria > Xanthomonadales > SZUA-36 > JAHEFT01. Next base: position 35,882 of record CALDVW010000041.1, on the reverse strand, counting down.
GAGTTTTTTCAGCTCCGAACCGGGGAAATGTCAATCCCAGCGCCTGTTCAAAAGGTTCCACCGCAGCGAGGTATTGGTCACTGTAAAATTTGTGGCCGGCGCCGTGGGACTTGCAGCCTTCGATACCGTATTTCCACCCCTTGATGGTCCGGTAAACGATGCCCGTGGGACGTCCGTTGTTGAGAGCAAGGGCTTTTTTCTGAGCTTCACGTATCTGCGCAAAATCAAAACCGTCCGGTACGTAAATCACGTTGAATCCGTGCATCAGCAGGAACTCGCACGGATCCCACTGGACGTACTCACCTGCCTTTCCTTCTTCGCGGGTCACCGCATCAGAGTCAATTGAAGACTGGTTCCAGTCAACGTGGAAGTAAAAATTGTCCAGGCCGGAAGTTGCGGCCGAGGCCAGTGCTTCGGCCACCCGGCCCGGAGTCATTCCGCCCTCTCCCTCGATGACATGTACATCGGGCGCCTGATCACCATGCATATCTTTAAGGGTTAAAGCCAGGCCCACAGAGCCGGCTACACCCACACCGCTGGGCCCGGTGGACAGCCAGACAAACGGCGTTTGTGGCGTTGGATGACCATCCAGCGGTTTGGCATCGTGCTCCAGGAACAGGGGTGTTTTCGTAATGGGGTTCTTGCGAAATCCAAGCAGGTCTTCCAGCCTGAGTTGCTGGCGGACTTCCGGCAGAAGGTCGGGCGCATGCTGCCGAACCGCTTCATTCCGGCAGGCCCACATGGCATAGAGACCCAACGCCTTGTGGCCCGCAGCGTATGAAATAATATCGGCGGTCCGGTCCATGGGGTCGGAGATGTCGTACTTCATCTGGTTGAAGAGCAACGATTCGACGATTCTGCCGCTGGAAACACTTCCACCCGGATGCCCTGATGATGCGTGGTTGAACATGACCGCACAGAGTGTTCTGTAACAAAGATCGAGAAATTCCAGGCTGTCGTCATCCCCGGTGGAAAGCTCCGGGCAGTGATTGGGGTCGAGAAGAATGAACTCGATACCACGATCTTTCAAATTGAGTGCGTATGACATTCGGAGAATCCTTCAATTAGGCAACTGAATTTGATCAGAAATACACCCAAATATTAAGAGAAAAACCGGAACATCCATATCTAGGTCAAATGACTCAGTGAGGCGAAGAATTTTTCCGTATGCAGATACTAAAACCCCCGGTCTATGCGAACCGGGGGCGCACTGCCAAGTGCCTTTAAAGACCGGATCAGGAAGTAAATTTGCCGCGCCGGATGCGCTCTGCTTCCATCTGCTCGACCTCGCGCGAACCTGAAATGAGGATTTCCGGGTTCGGCACATAATCGATGTCATAATTACCCCGCTCGTAGGGCACTGCATTCAGAATCGCACGCATCGCGTTGAGACGCGCCTCGTACTTGTCATTTGAACGGATAACCGTCCAGGGTGCGTGATTCGAGTGTGTTCGTTTAAGCATTTCGTATTTCTGATTGGTGAACTCATCCCAGCGTTCCTGAGCCTGCAAATCCACTTCGCTCAACTTCCACTGCCGCAGGGGGTCATTTTTCCGGCGCTCAAACCGGTAAGCCTGTTCTTTCTTGGTCACACTGAAATACAACTTGATCAGGATGGTTCCCTGGCGAACCAGGTCTTTCTCAAAACCAACCACACCTTTCATGAACGCCTGGTACTCTTCCGGCGTGCAAAAACCAAAAATGGGTTCAACCATCGCACGGTTATACCAACTGCGATCAAACATGACGACTTCACCCCCGCGTGGGAAGTGTTCTACATAGCGCTGAAAAAACCACTGCGTTCTGGCCGCATCATTGGGTTTACCGAGGGCGACGACACGGTAGTGTTTTTCGTTCATGTAACGCGATACCCGGCGAATAGTCCCGCCCTTGCCGGATGCATCACGCCCTTCGAACAAAATGATCATGCGTCGCTTGGTTGCTTCGAGGTATTTCTGCATCAGGATCAATTCAGCCTGGTAGGGCTTCAGGCTTCTTTCAAGCGCCGCTTTTTCCAGCGTACTGAGGATCTTGTCGCTGCCTAACTGTTTTATTCTTTCCTTGAGAGGCTCACTTTCACTCAGGATTTCCTCTGCGCTCACTTGCGGCGCGGGTTCGGGCGTGGAGACTTCCGTTACCACCACCTGTTTGATATCCACCGAATCACGGCGCGGACCGCTGGTTGTTGCTTGCTTCATCTCTGCAATGACCTCTTGATAGCCAGACCGGTAATTGTATCAATTACCCTCGCCAAATGGGCATTTTCACGGCTTGAACGTCATTTGTGTCAAGTCGATTCCCACTTTTTCCATATGCAAGCAATGGAATGAGGTTTGAATTGAGTTCCAGCGGAGAGTCCGCTGACTTCCCAGTTGCCGGTCAGAAAGGGAATTAGCCACCTTCCTGTTTACGGTCGAAAACTGCCTGCCCACACACGAATCCTTTGCTTACGGCTTGCCGTTCCGGCTAAATTTCCTTGAATACCGCATCCAGTGTGTCTTTGGCATCGCCGAACAACATCCGGGTGTTTTCCAGGAAGAACAGCGGATTCTGCACCCCTGCGTAGCCGGTGGCCATACTGCGCTTCAGAACGATGGACACCTTGCCCTTCCAGCACTCTAGCACCGGCATACCGCCAATTGGACCGTCAGGATCGGTCAAAGCCGAAGGGTTGACGATATCATTGGCGCCAATGATGATGGAAACGTCGACATTCGGGAAATCATCGTTGACTTCATCCATTTCAAAAACGATGTCGTAGGGCACCTTGGCCTCGGCCAACAGCACATTCATGTGCCCGGGCATGCGACCCGCTACCGGGTGGATACCAAAGCGGACGTTGACGCCTTTGTCGCGCAGTGTTTGCGTGATCTCATGAACGATGTGCTGCGCCTGCGCCACCGCCATTCCGTAACCGGGAATGATCATCACTTCCTTGGCGTCAAGCAATAGCCCAGCAGTTTCTTCGGGTAAAATCGGATCGACCTCACCCTGATCTTCGCCGCTCACGACCACGGTTCCTTCACTGGTTCCGAAGCCCCCTGCAATCACTGCGAGGAACCTTCGGTTCATGGCACGGCACATAATGTAGCTGAGGATCGCGCCGCTGGAACCGACCAGCGCCCCAGTCACGATCAGCAGGTCATTGCCCAGCATAAATCCGGTCGCCGAGGCGGCCCATCCGGAGTAACTGTTGAGCATGGACACCACGACTGGCATATCCGCTCCCCCGATCGCCATTACCATATGAATTCCGAACAGCAACGCAATTACGGTCATGATGATCAGCTCCTGCGTACCGCCACCTGCCGCAGACTGCACGACGAACTGGTAGCCAAACCAGATGGACGCAATCAGCAGGCCGAGATTGAGCCAGTGCCGGGCTGGCAAAGTCAGCGGCTTGCCGCCGATGCGCCCCGACAACTTGCCGAAGGCGATAACGGAACCGGAGAATGTCACGGCTCCGATCAGGATTCCGAGATAGGTCTCGATATCATGGATGGTCAGTTCAACGCCGACGTAGTGCGTCAACCTGCCCGGATCCATGAAGTTGGCGAATCCCACGGCCACCGCCGCCACACCGACCAGGCTGTGAAGGATGGCCACGAGTTCCGGCATCTGGGTCATCTGCACGCGACGCGCGGCGATCAACCCGATGGTTCCGCCGATCACGAGAGCTGCCAGCAGATACTCGTAGTTACGCGTAACGACACCCAACACGGTTGCAATGAGCGCAATCGCCATACCGGTTATGCCGTACCAGTTACCCCGCCGCGCAGTCTCCTGGTTGGAAAGCCCGCCGAGTGCCAGGATGAAAAGTATGGTCGCTATGATGTACGACACAGAAATAATTCCTTCAATATTCATGACGGCCTCACTTCCTGAACATTTCGAGCATGCGACGAGTGACGGCAAAACCGCCAAAGATATTGATGCTCGTGATGAGAACGGTTCCGATGGCGATCCATCTGATCAGTTCGTTGTCCGAACTGATCTGAATCAGCGCGCCGATAATAATGATGCTGGAGATCGCGTTCGTAACGCTCATCAGTGGGGTATGCAACGAGGCGGTTACATTCCAGATCACCATGTAGCCTACGAAGCAGGCCAGCACGAACACGGTGAAGTGCGCCATGAAGGAAGGCGGTGCAACGGCACCCAGGCCCAATAGCGCGAGGCCGGCGATGACCATGCCAATGATTGGACCGGCCACTGAACGCTTTTTCTCCTCGACTACCGGGGGCGGTTGCGGTGCTGCCTTCGCCTTGGGTGGAGCGGCAGAAAGTTTCGGCGCTGGCGGTGGCCAGGTCGTTTCACCATCCTTGCAGACGGTGGCGCCGCGAAACACCTCGTCCTCCATGTCGACTACTATCCGGCCGTCCTTTTCAGGCGTTAAATCAGTCAAAAGGTGTCGCAGGTTGGTCGCGTAAAGCTGGCTGGACTGTGTGGCCAGGCGACTGGGCAAATCCGTGTAACCGATGATGGTGACACCATGGTGCTCAACCACTTTCTCCGGCTCGGTAAGTTCACAATTGCCGCCTTGCTCTGCAGCCAGGTCAACGATGACGCTGCCGTCTTTCATCGACTCGACCATCTCCGCTGTGATCAGCTTCGGGGCAGGCTTTCCAGGAATCAGTGCGGTGGTGATAATAATATCCACGTCCTTTGCCTGTTCGGCAAACAAAGCCATTTCCGCCTTGATGAATTCATCGCTCATGACTTTGGCGTAACCGCCTTCACCGGAACCGTCCTCATCCTCGAAATCCAGCATCAGGAACTCTGCGCCCATACTCTCGATCTGTTCCTTGACCTCGGGACGGGTATCGAAGGATCGGACAATGGCGCCCATACTCTGGGCAGCGCCAATCGCGGCCAACCCGGCGACACCCGCGCCAATAACCAGAACTTTGGCGGGGGGCACCTTGCCTGCAGCGGTGATCTGGCCAGTAAAAAAACGCCCGAAATGCTGTGCGGCCTCAACGATCGCGCGATAGCCTGCAATGTTCGCCATAGAACTTAATGCGTCAACCTTTTGCGCACGGGAGATTCTCGGGACGCTGTCCATGGCCATGGCCGTTACGCCTTGCCCGGTCAACTGCTGGAGCAGATCGGGATTTTGAGCCGGATACAGGAAGCTGATCAGCGTCTGCCCCGATTTAAGGCGAGCTGCCTCTTCCGTTTCGGGGCCCCGCACTTTGAGTATGATGTCCGACTCGGCCCACACCTCATCCGCAGACGAAGCGATGGAGCAACCGGCCTCCCGGTAGGCTGCGTCGGAATAGCTTGCAGCGGCTCCGGCATTGGATTCCACCTCAACCTCAAAGCCCAGCTTGATCAGCTGGGCAGCCACATCCGGGGTTGTAGCTACGCGCTTTTCACCCGCATATATCTCCCTCGGTACACCGATTCTCATATGAAATCTCCGAATTTTTTGCCGTTTACAACTTAGGGTTGCATCGATTAACTGATCTATTTATTCCGGTCAGGCCAGGTCGCTGGCAACGTCCGATTTGATGAAAAATTAAACAAGGGTGAGCATACCTACAAAAAATACCGGCGGGAAGATGTAAGTCAATAAAATCTTATTGATTCCCTGAATTTCCGGTAACAGGCCGACTTGGCGCAAGTTCCGGACAATCAAAGAAAAAAGCCGGGCGCGCAACAGCGTGGCCGGCCTTCCCCATCGTCTGGCATACTATGACATTCACAGTGGCAAGAGTAAGCGTCAACAATGAAAATCACAGTGTATCGCAATCACTTCAATTCAACCGGGCAAGTCTGGGACGAAATTGAGATTGCCGGCCTGTATCCCGTTGAGATGGATGTACCGGCTGTAAAAAACGAAAGCCACTGGCACGATTTCTCAACTCAAATCTATGTTCTCGAGGGTGTGCTCCGGATTACGGATACTGACCAGGACCGTACCCTGACCGCCGCGCGCGGCAGCCGGGTGGATGTGCCGGAACGCGTGTTGCACTCCGAAGAGTCTTCAGGCTACAGGATCATCGCTGCCATGTCCGTGGACCCCTCGTCGCTGACTGGCCCGGTAGACCGCGACCCCGAAACACTCTGAATCCACTTTCCCGGGGACATCATGCCCCCGGTGCGTTCAGGGTTTCAGTTCCCTGACCTTTTCTTCGAGATAAGTCAGTAATTGTTTCTTGTCAATTTGGCGTGCGTGGGTAAAGTTACTGATTGCCATCCCCTCCATTAGCTGTTGGCTGAGGTTCAGAGCAAGGTCGAAGGCCTTTCGATCCGAGTGCCATTCCGGAAAAAGGTCCCAGGCCGTTTCATACCACTCGCGATCGAATGCCAACTGGGCCGTATGGAGTATTTCTTTCAACTCATTGTCGGTTCGGGCAGCAACAGACAATTCAAACAACGCGATATAAATCGGGTGATTGAGATGGGCGGAATACGCTTCAACAGCGAGGTGCGCCATATCGGCGCCATCCGGGATTTCCCTGATGGAGCGCCTGAAAGCCTGTATGCGCTTTTCGTGAAGATATTCAACCGCGGCCCTGATGATATCCATTTTGGACGGGAAGTGATGCAGGGTTGCACCACGGGACAGGCCGGCTTTTTCAGAAATCTTGATCATCGTCGTTTTGGAGTAGCTCAAATCTACAATGCAGCGAATCGCTGCGCTGATTATCTGATCACGCGTGGCCGCACTTTTTCTGGCTTGCCAGCCGATTTCACCGGGCCCGGTAGGTTGTTTATTCAAGGCGAATTTCCTGCCAGTAGTTTTTCCAGGCAGCTCGATCCTTTTATCGAACAGCCAGAATGGTGACAAAAACTTTCTCTTCAATGCATCAATCCGTCCAGTTTACCGCATCGAACCGGAAAAAAGTCATAACTGTTTGAAACAAGCATTTGTGCTTGTTACGATGATTGCCCGCTTAATAAACTCGGAGAAATTGATGTCGCGCATGGCCGGAAAAATCGTTTTAATCACGGGCGCAGCCTCGGGCCTGGGAAAAGCAGATGCGTGGAGACTGGCCGAAGAAGGCGCCACGGTCATTCTCAGCGACATCGATAACGCAGGACAGAAACTCGCCGCAGAAATCAGCGATTCAACCGGTCAGCAAACCCGCTTCTTTCACCATGATGTCTCCGATGAAGGCCGCTGGGAGGAAATCATGTCAGAAATCGTTGACGAATTCGGCGGCCTGGATGTCCTCGTCAACAATGCGGGTGTTGCATTCATCGCCACTCCGGAAGACACCACCCTGGAACAATTCCGCCTGGCCAATTCGGTCATGAACGAAGGTGTTTTCCTGGGCTGCCGGGCCGCCATCCCGGCCATGAAACTTCGTGGCGGAGGATCCATAATCAACATGGCTTCCGTAGCCTCACACCTTGGTTACCCTGTGTACTTCGCATACACAGCCGCTAAGGGTGCGGTGCGCAGCATGACCAAATCCATCGCTGTTCATTGCCAGATGAACGGATACAACATCCGCTGCAATTCGATCCATGCGGGCGCTATCGACACACCCATGGTCCGCAATTCATTCGCGCAGCTTGGAATGGAACCGCCCGACCCGGACAAAAATGATCCGGCCGATCCGGTTGGCATCGGGCGGGCAGAAGATGTTGCCAACCTGGTTCTCTACCTGGCCAGTGACGAATCGCGCTTCATGAATGGCGCCGAACTGATGCTGGATAATGCGCTGACGATTCAGTAAGTATTGTTATTGGCCGTTCACGGAACGGACTCCCGTAAAAGTCGGTATAAGCGCTGCCGATAATATCGATTTCAGCTGACAGCCCGGCAGGTGTCCGCGATTCGACCGGTTCATAGAAGGTATTGCGCTGATAGGGCAGGCGGTGACAGGAAGCGATCACTCCTTCGAGGATCTCCGGCTTCATTTCCTGGCCATGACTGGCGCCCGCTGCCCGTGTGATGCTTTCGTTCATGAGAGTCCCGCCCAGGTCGTTGGCTCCGGCCTGTAGACAGAGGGCTGCGCCTTCCAGGCCCATCTTCACCCACGATGTCTGAACATTCCTGATATGTGGCGACAGAACGAGCCTCGACACAGCGTGCATCAGGACGGATTCTCTCAGCGTCGGCCCGCGGCGGGACTGACCGCGCCGGTAAATGGGCGCTTCATCAGCCACGAACGGCAAAGGCACGAATTCCGTGATACCACCTGAACGTCGCTGCAATTCCAGAATGCGAAGAAGGTGCGTTGCCCAGTGCTCATAACGGTCTACATGCCCGAACATAATCGTTGCAGTGGTGGACAGGCCCAGATCATGCGCTGTTCCGACCACGTCCAGCCATTGCCTGGTATTGAGCTTGTCAGGGCAAATTTCCGCACGAACGTCGTCACTGAGAATTTCGGCTGCGGTGCCCGGAAGAGTTTTGAGACCCGCCTTTTTCAGTTCAGTGAGAAATTCCCTGACCGAAATGCCCAGCGATTCAGCGCCATGAGTGACTTCAAGGGGCGAGAATGCATGGATGTGCATTTCCGGTAGCGCCTGGTTCACAGCAGAACAGATATCAATGTAAGTCTGACCTGTAAACGAGGGGTGAATGCCACCTTGCAGACAAACTTCAGTCGCCCCTCGCTGCCAGGCTTCGATGGCCAGCTGGCCCACTTCCTGCGGGCTTTTCAAATAAGGCGCATCACTGGCCGCTGTGTTCTTTTTGCCCTTGGCAAAAGCGCAGAATTTGCAGCGATACGTGCAAATGTTCGTGTAATTGATATTCCGGTTGACTACGTAACTGACGGCTTCGCCACAATGCGAACTCCGCATCCGGTCCGCGGCCTGGCAAACGGCAATGAAATCTCCGCCACGTGCATTGAACAGGCGGCTGATGTCACTCACACTGAATACGTGATTTTTCTCTTGCGCGTCATCCAAAACGGCTCGAATATCGCTCGATACTGCTGAATGGCTAGCTTCTGCATGCGCAGTGAGCGGCGCAAAAGTGAATTTTTCAGGAATTTTAATCGAGGTTCCACTGAGCCAGTCGTCTTCTCGAGCCAGCCCGTAGCTATCGGCCAGTTTCAGAACCGGACCGATCATCCGGCTATCCAGCCACTGGTTCGGCGCGGTGGCGTAATCCGGGTAGATAGTCAACCGCTGCTGCAATAATTTGCCGGTCAGTGCAGTTTCAGCGCTGAGTCTATCGAGCTGGGGCCAGGGTGATTCCGGGTTGACATGATCGGGCGTCAGGGGCGACACGCCGCCCCAATCGTTGATACCCGCTCCCACCAGCGGCCGTAGCTTCCCCGGGCTCAGGTTCGGCGGCGCCTGGATACTCATTCCGGGCCCGAAAATGATTCGCGCCATGGCTATCGTCCATAGCAACTCATCGGTACCCGGCGGCTCGACGCTTGCCATCTTGGTATCCGCCTTGGGCACAAAATTCTGCACGATCACTTCCTGGATATGACCAAATTCCCGATGAAGCTCCCTGATCGCAAGCAGTGAATCCAGTCTTTCCCGCCTGGTTTCCCCGATACCAATCAGGATGCCAGTAGTGAACGGGACTCTCGCCCGACCTGCATCGGCAATGGTTTGCAGCCTTGCTGCGGGATGCTTGTCAGGCGATCCATAATGAACTTGCCCTTTTTCGCACAATCGCTCGGAAACGCTCTCAACCATGATGCCCATCGATGCCGAAACCCGGCGCAGCATCTGAATTTCTGCCGGCGTCATGCAGCCGGCATTGATATGGGGCAGTAAGCCGGTTTCTTTTAATACCCGCCCTGCAACATGAGCGACATATTCCAGCGTAGACTCGAAACCCAGATCAGCCAGGCCCTGACGGGCTGCTTCATGGCGGAGCTCGGGTTTCTCACCCAGCGTAAACAGCGCCTCTTTACACCCCATTGCCGCACCTTGCTGCGCAATGGAAACCGCTTCATCGGCTGACATGTATGGCGCCGGAAGGTGCCTGGGGCTGGTGGCGAAAGTGCAGTAATGGCAGAAATCGCGGCACAAACGCGTCAATGGAATGAACACTTTACGCGAGTAGGTCACGATATTGCCGTGCCCCTGGTTGCGGATAGTGCTTGCCATTCGGCACAGGTCGGCCAGGTCGGTCTGCTCATCCAGCTTCAGCAAATCCGTGAGTCCGGGCTCCGAAACGAAATCCGGGCTCGGCACCTCATTCATCATTTCCCCCCGGTTATCCTGTAAAAACCGCCAGGTCTCGGTTCCCTGGTATTCAGGTTGGGAAATACAGATCGAGACAAAAGCTTCAAGGTCTTCTTGTTCATCGATATCCAGCGAAAGGGCGGGTGCATGAAGCAGTAAGGGCTGGCAGCCAACTGCGAGTGCACTTTCCACATGAAGGTCACAGCTGCCCGGTCCGTATTTCAGAGGTAAGCTAAGGCGGGTGTCGAAGCACAGCAGGTTGGTGCCACCGCTATCTTTCGCCGGACCGATCGCAACAATCTCCGCGCCCTTGGCGCGGCGTTCCTCGAGCAATTCAAGTAACAGGCGGTCCAGTTCGGGTCCTGTGAGCAGCGGAATATCCGCCGGAAAGATGGCAACACGCGGCCAACCGGAACGCCTGATAAAAGCCACGCCCTGCTCAATGGCTTCAATCATTCCACTGGACTGGCCATTCGAACCGACCTCGTCGAGCACCACTGCACCGAGATCAGCCGCAATGCCCGCTACTCGCGAATCCGCGGTAACCACCACGACTTGTGCGACGTGCAGGCTGCTGTTCAGCGCGGCCAGAACATCCAACAACATCGCTATGGTCAGGTTTCCGCGATCCTCTCCCAGGCAATCCTTCAACCGTTGCTTGCTGCGCGCCAGTGACTTGACCGGAACCAATGCACAAAGCCTTTCATCCGGATATTCGTGCGTTTGCGACGAAGTCATTTTTGCAGAACCTGATCGTGGCTTGTCGCCAGCAATTCGATGTGTTGAAACCCGTATGAATTCACCTATTGAAGACCTTCATATTTGAACAAAATTCAAGGAGCCAAGATGATATCAAAGATACCATGAAGATCAATAACAAGTATGCAAGGATCCGCGCACAATGTTGCAAATTTAATGGCGTGCAGGCTTAGAAAAACGGTACTATTGACGACCCCGACCCGATCTTGATTTTCCCGTCTGCGGCCACTGAAACATGCACAACAGCCTGACCATATATCCCATTACCGACTTGCCTCTTGTACACGAAGGAGATGACCTTGCCCGGCTGATCCCAACAGCGCTTGAGCGACAAGGCCTGCAGTTCCGGGATGACGATATTCTGGTCGTGGCGCAGAAGGTCGTTTCCAAGTCAGAAGGCTGCACCGTGCTGCTCAAGGACGTCCATCCTTCTCCTGCTGCGGTAAGCCTCGCATTGGAAACCGACAAGGACCCGCGACTGGTCGAATTGATTCTGCGTGAGTCAAGCGAGGTGATACGCAAGGCGCCGGGGGTGATCATTGTGCGCCATCGCCTGGGCATCATCAGCGCCAATGCTGGGATTGACCAGTCGAATATCGATCATGCCGGGGGCGAATGCGCGCTGCTGTTGCCGGCGGATCCTGACCTGTCCGCGCGCCGTCTCCGGCAGGCGCTGGAGAAGAAAACCGGTCAGCGGCTGGGCGTTATAGTGAGCGACAGCATGAATCGACCCTGGCGGCTGGGAACACTGGGTTATGCGATCGGCAGCGCAGGGGTAATGGTGCTGGATGACCGGCGCGGCGACACGGATATCTATGGCCGCGAATTGAAAGTCACCCTGTCCAACCATGCCGACTCAATTGCCACCGCAGCCACGCTGATGATGGGTGAAACTTCCGAACGCGTTCCAGCCGCGCTGGTGCGCGGATTGAACGTGAAAAACACGACACAAACCGCACGAGACAGTCTCCGCCCTGTAGCTGAGGATCTGTTCTTATGAGAATACGGACATGAATACATCCTGCTTCCTGGCTCTTACGGGTGGTATTGGGGGCGCAAAACTCGCCCTCGGACTGTCACAGCTGCTAAGCGCGGATGATTTGGCCCTGATCGTCAATACGGGTGACGATTTTCAACATCTCGGGCTGCACATATCGCCGGATATCGACACGCTGGTCTACACACTTGCCGGGCTCAACAATCCCGAAACCGGCTGGGGACGAAGTGATGAAACCTGGCACTTCATGCAGGCGCTTGGGACCCTCGGAGGTGAAACCTGGTTTTCACTGGGAGACCGGGACCTCGCCATGAACGTCGAGCGGAGCTATCGGCTCAGAGCCGGCCAGACGCTCAGCCAGGTGACCGCCGCATTGGCGACAGCCCTGGGAATCAGGCACACCATACTGCCGATGAGCGATGATCCGGTGCATACACGCGTTCTCACCGCGCAGGGGCCGATGGATTTTCAGCATTATTTCGTGCGCGAAAAATGCGCACCGGCGGTCACTGGTTTTGAGTTCGAAGGCATTGACCGGGCCCGGCCCCATCCGGACATCGAAGCATGGCTGACGCGCCCTGATCTTGCCGGTGTTTTCCTTTGTCCATCGAACCCTTTTGTCAGTGTCGATCCGATCCTGTCTCTGCCGGGCCTGCGTGAACAGCTGAGAACCTGCCCTGCTCCCATCATCGCCGTATCACCGGTGGTTGGGGGGGCGGCAATCAAGGGACCAACCGTCAAAATGATGCAAGAGTTATCGCTACCCAATTCAGCGAGCTGGGTGGCGGAATATTACCGGGATTTTCTCGACGGATTTATCCTGGATACTGCAGACCAGGCACTCCGGCCCGAAATTGAAAACATGGGCTTAACGGTCGAGGTAAAGAACACCGTAATGGTGTCGCTGGAGGACCGCGTGCAACTGGCCCGGACCTGCCTGGAGATGGCGCACAAAATTAAAGCCGTTTCCTGAACAGGCCGCTTACGCTTCCAGGCGGTAGACTTTTGCCGCTGTGTCATGAAAAAGTGCTGATCGCTCAGCGTCAGAGTAATCCCTGCTCAGGCGCTTGAACGCATTCCATAATACGGTGTAGGAACAGGAGGCGCGATCGACCGGGAAATTGCTCTCGAACATGCAGCGGTCAACACCAAAGTACTCGATGCAAGTGCGGAAATAGGGGCCCATGACCTCCGCCAGTTCCTGCGACCCGGGCGGTGCCGGACGTCTATGCCAACCGAACCCGCTCATGGACATGGTCAAGCCACCGAGCTTGACCGATACATTCCCGCAAGTGGCCAGTTCCGCCATGTTGCCGCTCCACGCCTCGAATACTTCCTCACGGTGGCCGGCATAGGGGCCGATTCCCAGCGGGCCGGCCATGTGGTCGAGAACGATATTAAGGCCCGGCATTGCACGTGCAAGCTCTACCAGTTCCAGGATCTGCGGGTGATAGAGCCAGGCGTCGAACGATAGCCCCAGGTTCTCCACGCAGGCAAGTCCGGCGCGGAATGTTCGGTCACCCAACAAACCACGGGGCGGGTGGGTATGAGCATTGTGAATCTGGTCGCTCTCATCCCAGGCGGTGGCATGCCGGACTCCGCGAAACCGTCCACTGGCGTTCATGTGGGCTTCGAGCACGGCCTGAGCCCCGGTGCCCAGGGTCAGATCAGCAAACCCGACGATGCCTGCTGCGATATCAATTGGCCCAGAAGCCACTTGAACGCGCCCTGCTACCCGGTCCACGAATTCTGTTTCGCCCACAGGCTGCAGTTGTTCAGGGCCATCACTGCGATAGAACTGGCGGCATTCCACAAATAAGGTGCTGGCTATGCGATGACCGCCACTGATATCACGAGCCAGTTCATCGACCAGGTAGCGGCTTCCGGGATAGTCCCACAGGTGGTGATGCGGGTCACAGATCAGGACGTCCGGCTCAATGGCTTCTTCCTGCGTCAATCCCAGCCAGGCCTCGCGTTCGTCAGTCATTGAGTTGTTCTTTCAGCCACGGGTTTGAATTGTGGAATGGTGACCGTTTCCGACCACTTCTGGAACGCCACTTCGACCAACATACCTGTTTTCACGGATTCCGGGTCGCAATCAACCACGTTGCTCATCATCACCGGCCCTTCTTCGAGGCGGACCAATGCAACAACATAGGGCACATCGCTCGCGTAGGCCTCAGCCACCGGTAGCCTGCAGACCGTATAAGTGGAGACCTTTCCGCGCCCCGCAGATTCCACCCATTCGAGCTGCCCGCTCATACAGCCAGCACAGATGATTCGGGGATAAAACTGGAACTCACCGCAGTCGCTGCAACGCTGGATCATCAGCTTGTGATTCCGGCAATTTTCCCACCAGCCCTCGGTTTCTGGTCTCGGAACAGGTAAAAATTTTCCATTGTGACCACTCATGTGCCGCTCTCCCTGGCCAAAATCAGCGTCGCGTGACTGGACATGATGCCGCCTTGCCCGTGAACCAGTGCAATCTGCGCGTCTTCCACCTGGCGATCACCCGCGGCGCGCCTGAGTTGTGCTACTGCCTCGGTCAGAGAGAACATTGCACCGGGATTGCCGGGGTGACAATGAGAAAGCATGCCACCGTGCGTATTTACAGGCAGTACTCCACCTGGCGCCGTTCCGCCCGATGCCACGAAAGCGCCCGCCTCACCCTTCGGGCAAAAACCAAGGTCTTCCAGTTCGATCAGGACCACCGGCGTGAAGCAGTCGTAGAGTTGCGCCACGTCGATGTCTTCCGGGCCCAGGCCGGCCATACGGTAGGCGCGGCGGCCGGACTCGACGGCGGCTGACGTAGTCAGGCTTTTAGCCTGGCTGATGTGCTCGTGACAGTGCCCCTCACCGGCGCCGAGAATATAGACCGGATCGTGGGGAAAGTCCGATGCACGTTGAGCCGAAGTCATGACGATCGCGGCGCCGCCGTCCGAGACCAGTGAACAATCCAGCAAGTGCAGTGGATCAGCAATCATCCGGGAATTGAGCACGTCCTCGACCGAGATGAGTTCACGCATCTGCGCTGCCGGGTTGCGTGCTGCATGCTGCCGGCCACTGACCGCCACGGCAGCGAACTGCTCAGCTGTTGTGCCATAGGCATCCATGTGAGCGCGCGCGATGAGGGCATAGTAGGCGGGAACCGTTGCACCATAAGGGGTTTCGAATTCGGGATGACCGGTTGAGGACTGCATTTTTTTCGCCTGCTCACGGCTCAGACCGGTACGCAGGCTGTCTGCCATGCAGAGTAGTACGGTTTCGCAAACACCCGTCGCGATGGCCGTTGCAGCGTGCTGGATGCTCGAAAAGGTCGTGCCGCCGCCGGCATTCGCCGTGACACAATAGCGGGGGAAAATCTGTAGGTATTCCGCAATGGCCTCGGCGTGGTACATGTAAGGTTCTGCAAAGGAATTACAGGTCACCAGGCCATCGACCTGGTCTTTTGTTATTGCGGCATCTTTGAGCGCTCGCGTGGCGGCATCAATACACAGGGCCGTGGCGCCAAGATGCGGCACTTTACCCACCTGGGTATCAGCAGCGCCGACAATAGCAACCTTTCCTCGCAATGACTCCACCACAACCCCGCGTCAGTCGAAGGGAAACCTGACCACTGCCCTGCCCGGCGTGACAGTATCTCCCTCCCGGTCGGTAATCCGCAGATCCAGCGTGACCAGGCCATTGTCCTGCTCAACGGAGGCTACTTCTCCGGCGAAGTTCAGCACATCGCCGGTGTAACAGGCTTTCCGATTCGAATACTCGAATGAAACCAGCGTGGCATCCTGTTCCATCCAGTCGAGCACACACTGGGTCAGCCAGTCACCCATCAGCGGCCCGGCAACAACCAGCCCCGGGTACCCTTCGACCTGGGTGGCGTAGGGATAATCATAGTGGATGCGATGAGCATTCCAGAGCGAAGCGTTGTAGAAAAACAACTGAACATTGTCACAGCAGAATTCACGCCCGGGCAGGACATCCCCGGGGCTCAGGGTCTTGATTCTGGACAAGTCAGTCACCGCAGAATCCGCGTAATTTTTTCGGTGAGTACCGGCTCACCCGCCTCATTTTCGATTTTGACGATCAACTCGTAGAATATCAGCGGCCCCTTCGAGCCCTTTTTTTCATAGATATCGGTCAGTGTGCGCCTGGCGGTGAGAACGTCACCCGGATGAATTTTTTTGAAATACTCAATCTTCCAGCCGCCGGCCATTGCCCGTTTGAGTGGAAATTCAGGCAGCAGCGTGTCAACCGAAACTCCGTCGGGAGACAATTGGTCCATTTCCACGACATCCCAGAAAAGTGCGATGTGGAACATGGGCGGTGCTTCATCACCGGCAAGAAAACTGGCCCGGGTCTGACCCGTTGCCACCGAATACTTGCGGATGTCCCGGCGCGTGACCAGTTCTTTCCGCGGTGGCGCAGAACGGCCGATATGGGACAGCAATTCGCTGTTAAGTAATGAACTCATTCAACTGCAGCCGCTGTTATGCGTGAAATGATGATCACCGGCCCGATTAAAACGGCAGGTCAAGATCGAGGTGCCGGTGTGAAATTTTCCAGTTCTCCCCATCTTTGACCACGTCGTCGCGGTATATCCCGCTGATGATGACATCGATCTTGCCGTTTTCCACGGCAGAGACCACCAGGCTGGACACCACCCTGGCCTCTTTATCACCTTCAGCCTCGAAAAACATGTTGGAAATCACGTGGCGCCTGACATCGGTTTGCGCATCCAGCGTGGCCGACACTAACCCAATGATGGCATCGCGCCCTTCAAATGGCCCGACTTCGCCGGTGCCCGTGATATTGATCAGCATGGAAGCATCAGTCGTATAACATGATGCCAGTACATCGAGTTGCCTTTCATCGAAACTGTAGGCCGCCCGGGCCAGGAGTTCATGGATTTCGAGTTTATCTTCTGCTTTCATCTGTCGCTCCCGAACCCCGCGAGGTTCAGTATTTCACCGTGAAAAAGATTGCGTGCCCGGGGTAATCCCAGACGCCGGTCAAAATATGCTGCTGTCCTCAACCCGATTAACAATGCATAGGATATCTCTGCAAAATCGCGCGCCTGGCCAGGACCACAGGGCGATTTTTCGAACAGTTCCCGCAGGTATTTCTTGCAGAAGCGATCCAATTTTGTCTTGTCGCTGTGCAACTGGCTGTCATGCACTGCTACTCCAAAACACTCGAGCATAAATCCGATTTCGGACCGCGTAATACCCTTGCCGGCAAAGAACAGTTCGGCAAGGAGTTCTACCTGTGCCTCGGGACTCTCACAGCGAAAACTCTCGATCCGCTCCATGATTCGCTGCGAAACATTTTCAAAGTACTGCTCAAGAATGGTGTCCTTTCCGGAAAAATAGTAAAGCAGATGACTGGCCGACATATCCGCAGCCCGGGCCACGTCGCGCAGAGTTGTTTTCGAGTATCCCTTGGAAATAATGCACTCGTGGAAGGCGGACAGGATTCGGGCCCTGCGTTTCCCGCCTCGTGTTCCGGGCAATCCGTCGATTTCGGCTGGTCTGGTGCCAGAATCCATCAGAAATTCATTTCCCATCTACAACTTGCATGATTCCCCCCCATCGATCACGTAAACGCTCCCCGTGACAAAATTTGATAGCGGCGAAGCCAGGTAACAGACCAGCGGTCCGAGTTCATCGATCGCACCCATTCTTCGGGACGGTATCTTGCCCAGGCGCCGTTTAAGGATATCAGGTGACTCCAGAACCACGCGCTGTGCATCTGTTTCGAATGCGCCCGGCGCTATGGCATTGACCTGCACACCCTTACCGGCCCATTCAGCAGCCAACGCCTTGGTAAACTGCAGCAGCGCGCCCTTGGATGACGAATAAGCCACCAGCATCGCCTTGCCGAGAATACCAGAAGTGGATGCTATGTTGATGACCTTTCCAGAACCCTGGGCAATCATGTAGTGGCCCGCCGCCCGCGCCAGAACCGCCGGGGCTTTTACATTCACCGCCATCACATCATCCCAGACTGCATCAGTTTGCTCGAGAAAAAAGCCAGCCGGAGCGATCCCGGCATTGTTTACCACGATATCCAGCCGTCCAAAGGCGTCGATGGCTTGCGCGGGGAGCGCCGCCACCGCATCAGCATCCTTCATGTCACATTGCACGGCGCTGATTTGATTCGGCGCCAATCCTTCAAGTTTCTTCAATTCCCCCAATGAACGCGCCGCGGCCAGGACTCTAACTCCCTGTTCATGCAACGCCACCGCGGCAGCATGCCCGAGTCCCCTGCTTGCGCCGGTGACGATGGCAACCTGCCCTTCGAGCTTGAGATCAATCACCGGACTTCTTCCGTTAGCTGACGGGCAATGCCAAGCCGCAGTACTTCAGACGCGCCTTCGTAAATTCGCATCGGCCGGGCCTGCCGGTACAGGCGCTCGATCTTGGAATCCCTCACCAGGCCATATCTACCCATCATTTGGACACAGCGGTCCACGACCCGTGACGCGGCTTCACTGGCTGCCAGTTTCGCCATCGAAGAGTGGTTCAGGGAAGCCGCAGGATCATTCACGGCAAGGCAGGCTGCCCGGTACGTGAGCAGCCGGGTCATTTCGACCTCGGTCCAGCAATCTGCCAGCATTTGCGCTACCGGACCCAGGCGGGCCAGTGGCCGGCCGAATTGCACCCTGGTACGTGTGTGCCGCACGGCTTCTTCCAGTGCGGCCTGGGCCAGACCCACGGCGGCCCCTGCAACGGAGACGCGAAAAACACCCAGGGTAGCCAGCACCAGGTTCAGCCCCTGCCCGGGATTGCCCAGACGTGCATCAGGTGACAATCTGACGTTGTCAAACCTGACATCACCCAGAACGTGAGGTGCAATCAATTCCGGCGTGGGTGTTACCGAGACTCCGGCAGCATCTGCCGGAACAAGAAGCATGGAAAATCCGGAATCTTCACGGGCAAACACGACATAGAACGCCGCGGCGCCCGCATTTGAGATATAGGATTTTGTCCCATTCAACAGCAGGCCATCAGCCCCGGGGGTGATTTCTGTTGTGATCGACTTAAGATCCGAACCGGCGTCCGGTTCGGTCAGGGCCAGGGCCGGCAAAACTTCGGCCGCGGCGACCCTGGGCAACCACTGCTGACGCTGCTCCGCTGTGCCCGCTACCGTGATGGCATAACTGCCTATCCCCTGCAGGGCAAACATCGAATCAGCATGGGCCGAAGTGGCCATTAAAACTTCCCGAACAATGCAAATCGCCAGCGGATCGAGCCGCTTTGTGCGACCGCCGTATTCGGCGGGTACCATCAGATCACTTAAGCCACTTTCTCTTAGCGCAGTGAGCACGCCGGGATGAATTTCGCTCATTTCATCCGCTTCCGTTGCCAGTGGCTCAATTGCACAGGCAAAATCCCTGGCTTGCCGCTGGATCGCTAGGTATGGCTCGTCGAGCTCAAAATTCATGGTTGTTTTTTGCGTCCCTGGAACTGTGGCCTTCTTTTTTCCATGAAGGCCGATGCGCCTTCGATCATGTCCGCTGATCCGATCGCCTGCACCAGCATGGCCAGACCGCTGAGGTAATTGTCGCGACACTGATTCCACCACACATTGGAACTGATCTTGGCGATTTCCAGGTAGCGGGGACTCATATAGAGCAACTCATCCGCCCACTTCGTCACCTCATCTTCAAGTTGCTCAGCGGGAACAACCGCATTGATCAAGCCCATCTCCAATGCTTCTTTTGCCGGGTAGCGCCGACACATGAAGGCGATTTCCTTGGCGCGCTTTTCACCAACACTCATGCTCAGGAAATTGGTTCCTCCCAGCACCGGTGCGCTGCCGACCTTCACTCCGGTTTGTCCAAAGGTGGCTTTTTCGGCGGCTATCGCGATGTCGCAGGCCACTACCAATTCATTACCGCCACCAGCTGCCGCGCCGTTGACTGCCGCTATAACCGGGCGAGGGCTGGTTCGGAGCGACTCGTAAACTTTCAGGGATCCGTAGAACATGCTCCTGAGCGCCTCGGGGTCCGGGTCGCTCAGATTGGCCAGATAGCCACCCGCGCAAAATGCCCGGCCTGTTCCGGTTAAAACGATCACACCGGCATCAGACGCGTTCTCAACGGCATCAATGAGTTCCCCCGCCATTTCCGCATCGTAAGCATTCATACGGTCCGGTCGGTTCAGGCGAATCCATTCAACCTCGCCCTTTCGTTCAACTTCGATATCTGACATTCTGTCCTCAACTCTTGTTTCCAGCGATAAATCCGGGAATTTCAAGACAAACAATCCTGGAGGAAATCCACCGCGGCTTCACTCACTCGATGCTTGACAATTCTTCGTATTCTGTGGAAACATTGAACAAAGTTCAAGTTTTTGAATTCACCCGGGGCCTGTGGCCGAAATTTTTATTCACAGCAACTGTTAGCAACCAGCAAAAGACTGGCACAATCAATTATTAAACGGGGATGGAGAAATGAAGCACATGAAAAGCGCAAAAATCTTGATTACGGCCATCTGCATTTTGGCAGGTTTCATTCTAATCACACCGACTCTGGTGCTTGCGCAGGAGGAGGATGCTGAAGCCAGAAACGAATCCACAGAACTTGAAGAAATTACAGTTACTGCCCGCAAGCGGGTCGAAAACCTTCAGGAAGTCGCTTTGTCCGTGAGTGCGATGGGGACGAAGGAAATTGAAACAGCATTTGCCACCGATGTGCGTGACCTGATCTATATTTCCCCCAATACAGTACTCGATGACACCAACCAGGGACCGGGCGGTGTGGCTGCTGCCTACATTCGCGGTATCGGCGTTTCCGAAGTTGAGAAAAACTTCGATCCTGCGGTCGGTGTGGTAATCGATGGGATATTCCGCGGCACGATGACGGGCAGTATCGAGAGAGCGATCGATTTGGAAAGAATGGAAGTTGCGCGCGGGCCCCAGGGAACCCTGTTTGGCCGCAATACCATCGGTGGCGTCATCATCATGGAAAGAACCAAGCCGACAATGGAATTCGGAGGCAAAGTTCGGGCAAGCTACGGCAATTATGATACCAGCGTGGTCGATGGAATAATCAATTTCGGCAATGGCGATACGTTCGGTGTCAAACTGAGCGGCGCATATCGTAACCAGGACGAGGGTTTCTACACAAACCTCAATACAGGAAGAAAGGATGGCCAGTACAAGTACACCTCGGGTGGTATTAATGTGCTCTGGGCACCTACTCAAGGCCTTGAACTTGAATGGACCTACCTGGCCGAAAGAACCGACCAGGACTCACCGCCTCTGTTGAATGCTGGCCAGCCCGGCCAGTTGTTCTGTGATTTATTTGGCTGGTGCTCACCAAATATAGAAACACCGGTTTCAGGAGATCGCTATGACATCCTGAGAGAGTGTGGGGACGGGGCAACCATCCCCATTCCCGATCCTGACATCCCATGGGTTCCGCCTGGCTACGAAGCACCCACCGATTGTGATGATGCAACTTTCGACGCCGATACCAACCAGCTCGAAGCCCGTTGGGACATTAACGACGATTACCGGATTGACTACATCGGCGGTATTTGGGAAACGGAGGAAACCGTGGTTAACGACTGGGACGCGGTGACAGACGTACTATTTCATACAGATCGGCCATCGGAATATGAACAAACGACGCATGAATTGCGCCTGACTTACGATGCCGGCGGAAAATTGGCCTACACGGTGGGCGGATATTACTGGGACTCCGAGTACGAGATCAGATTGCGGAGCTACATCGGTTTCGCGGTCCCGGGCATCGTGCTGGATCTGCCGCAGACAACCAAACAGACCAGCAAGTCCAAGGCCCTGTTCTTCGAAGGTGATTATTCCTTCAACGACGCATGGACTCTGACCCTAGGCGGGCGCTGGACGGAAGACAAGAAAACCACGGACCAGTCCGGCATTACAGTAGGTGCGGCGAACGCCAAGTGGGACGAATTCACACCCAAGGTTGCTCTGAAGTACACCATTGACGATGCTTCGATGATCTACGGATTGTATTCAAATGGATACCGTGCAGGAGGCTTCAACGGACGTGTCGACAGCGTTGAGACAGCGACCATACCATATGACCCCGAAACAGTGGACAACTATGAGCTTGGCTATCGGTCGGAGTGGGCAGATCGTACCGTGATTTTCAACGCAACTGTTTTCTACATGGATTATCAGGATAAGCAGGAAGAAATCCAGCAGCCTTCCGAAACCAGCGGCACCGGCCAGGTGACTCGTGTGGTCAATGCCGCCAGTGCAACGATCAAGGGCGCTGAGTTCGAATTGATGTGGCTGCCCACGGAAGGGTTGACCATTCGCTCAAATCTTGGATTACTGGACGCCAGCTATGATGATTTCCTGGTCAACACCGGCACAACGGATGACCCGGTAATTACGGACTTCTCCGGCCTGGATTTCAGGCGTGCACCGGAAACGACTTTCAGCATTGATGGCTCTTACGAATGGGCCGTGGGTGCGGGCCAGATGCTGATCCGGGCCGGTTGGCGTTATCTTGGTGCGCACGAAGTTGATTTTGCCAATAAGCCGGAACTGCACAACAAATCGCAGAACTTGATCGATGGCTCGATCAATTACTATTACGGCGACTGGTACTTCAGCCTGTTCGGCCGCAATCTGGGCGGAGAGGACGGCTACCAGATTGGATTCGACGTTGCAGGCCTGTGGTCCTATGCAGCACCACGCGCACCGCGCACTTATGGTCTGGAGGTAGGCTTCAGATTTTAATATTGACCCACACTGTTTAACCGCCATATCCGCATCGGTGCAATCAGCGCCGATGCGGTTTGGCGATCTTGATTCAAAAGGAGCAATTCACATGTCGGACGCACCAAAACCCAAATTTGACCCAGTCAGACTCGAGCAACTCAGAGTAGCCCAGGATTACCCGATGGAAGAGGACGAGTTCGAACTGCTCTACCGCGGAAACGCCTATTGCAACATGGCCCACGTCAACAAGAGAGGCTACCCGGTCGTATCCCCGATGTTCTACGTCATCAAGAATGACAACATCATGATGAGCACGATCAAGAACTACCGCCTCAAGGTGGGCTGCCTGATGGAGAACCCGAAGATCACGGTCGCCGTCCACAATGACGGCACCAATGTCCGGCATCAGAAAGCTATCCTGGTCATGGGTCAGGCGGTCATCCACGACGACGACGAGATGATGCGCGAGATTCACTGGCAGATCATCGACAAGTATTTCTTCGAGCTGACCACGGACGAAGAGCGTGCTGCGGCCTTCGAAGCCGTGCACACGCCGCTGCGCTGCATCATCGAGGTCGTGCCCGAGAAGATCATGACCTGGGACCTCGGTAAGATGCTGGAGGCGCACGACGAAGGTGTTTGGTACGGCGAAAGCCAGAAGCTGGTCAACAAGTACATGAGCCAGGCGCAGCTTGATCTGTCGGTGAGTTAAGTCATGGGCCGATGGGATGACAAGTTCGAGCGCCACGCGAAGAAGTGGGAATCCTGGAACATGCAGGAATATGCCCAACATGACCGGGTTCTGACCAGCATCATCGAAGACAAGGCCAGGCAGTACCCTGACCACGTCGTGTTCCAGTTCAGGGATGATCCGATCACGCTGGGCGAACTGAACGAAAGCATCAACAAGGCGGCCAACGGTTTCCTGTCAATGGGCGTGAAGCACGGCGACAAGGTTGCCCTGATGCTGCCAAATTCTCCGGAATTCCTTTACGCATGGTTTGCCCTCAATAAAATCGGCGCCGTCGAAGTGCCGATCAATGTTGCACTCAAGGGGCAGGGCCTGGCCTATCAGATGGTGCAGTCGGACTGCGTTGCGCTGGCGGCCGACCTGCAGTACCTGGACCGCCTCGAGGGCATTGCCGGCGACCTGGAGGAAATTCGCCACATCGCCTACACGGACTCCGCCGGGACCGGCGAAACAATACCGCAATGGGCGGGTTTCGAACACCTCACCTTCCCGGAGTTGATGGACCATTCTTCCGACACGCCGGATGTGAATGTGCATTACAGCGATCTCGCGACCATCCTCTACACTTCCGGCACGACGGGCGTATCCAAAGGGGTGATGTTCAGCCATCACTACTGGTATGACATCTGGGCAGAATCCGTCAGGTATTCACGCTATACCGAGGACGACGTTCTCTATACCGGTCTGCCGTTTTTCCACGGTAACGCCCAGGGCATCACCATCGGCCCCGCCATCCTGGCGGATGCCAAGGCTGTGATTGTCGAGCGCTTTTCCGCCAGCCGGTTGTGGGACGATTGCCGTCGCTGGAACTGTACCGAGGCCAATTACATCGGCGGCATCATCCCGATTCTGCTGAAACAGGAAGAAAGCGAAGATGACGGTGACAACCCGGTCCGGTTGATGGTTGGAGCAGCGGCCCCGCAAGATGAATGGCATGCTTTCCAGGACCGCTTCAACACCAAGATTCTCGAAGTTTACGGCATGACCGAATGTTATTGCTGCCTGGTCAGCCCCTATGACGAGCCCCGTGCCGGGGCCTGCGGCAAGCCCATCACCGGCTGGGATGTGCGCATCGTCGATGACGACGACAATGAATGCAAACCCGGCAGCCTGGGTGAGTTCATCGCGCGATCAAACAAGATGTTCGTGGGCACCACGGGTTACTACAACAAGCCCGAAGCCACGCTGGATTTGTTCAGTAACGGCTGGATTCACACCGGTGATCTCGGGCGCATGGACGAGGATGGCTACTTCTTCTTCGTGGACCGAAAAAAGCAGGCGATCCGGCGCCGGGGGGAAAACATCTCCTCCTTCGAGGTTGAAACCGTGATCAGCTCACACGAGGCAGTTCTTGAATCCTGCGCCGTGGGAGTGCCTTCAGACCTGGGCGAAGAAGAAGTCAAAGCAGTCGTCGTGCTTAAAGAAGGCCACCAGGTGACCGAAGAAGAATTGATCCGCTGGTGTGAACCGCGCATGGCCTATTTCGCGATACCGCGTTACATAGCCATTCGGGACAGCATGCCCAAAACGCCCAGTGAGCGTGTCGAGAAATTCAAACTGAAGAAAGAAGGTATCACGGCAGACTGCTGGGACCGGGAAGCAGCGGGAATCGAACTGCAGCGTTAGCATTCCCGCCCCGGGCCTGCTATTGATACAGGAGAAGGCAAATGGGTAAAAACCGGCAAGGCATAACTCGAAGACAGGCCATTGCAGGCGCCGGCGCCCTGTCGCTGGGCGTTATCACATTACGTTCTTCAAGGGCTGAAGCAGCCATCAACTGGGATCATGAGACGGATATCCTGGTAGTCGGCAGCGGCGTGGGCGCGGCGACTGCAGCGATCACGGCACATGAAAACGGTGATGCGGTCCTGGTGATCGAAAAAGCACCCATCACCGGGGGCACCTCTGCGAAATCTGCCGGTGTACTGTGGATACCCGATAATTTCACGCTCAGGGAAAAGGGCATTACGGATAAAAAAGAAGACTGCCTGAGATACCTGGCGCGCTATTCCTACCCCGAAAAATTCAACCCGGCCGACGCGCAACTGGGCCTTTCCACACGTGAGTTCGGACTACTGGAAGCCTTCTATGACAACGCATCCGGTGCGGCCGACAGCTTACGCGGCCATGGTGCACTCAAACTGGGTGAATGGCGTATGTTCTTTCTCGACCGGCCTGCGACGGACTACCTTGACCATGTACCGGAAAACAAAGTCCCGGCAGGCCGCGCGCTCGGGCCCTTGAAAGATGACGGGAGCATGGGCGGCGGGCCTGAATTGATGACGCAACTGACCAGCGCCGTGAAGGAACGAAAAATTCCGATACTGACCAATCACCGCGCCATGCGGCTGATTCTGAACCCGGACGGCCGTGTAGCGGGAGTGGAGGCAGAGTCGGGTGATGCGAAAGTCAGGATACGAATACGCAAGGCAGCAATTTTTGCCACGGGCGGCTACGTCCACAACCCGGAATTTCTTGGCATGTACCAACCCAGTCGCCTGTGGGGTTCCTGCGCCATGCCCTGGGCCACCGGAGATTTCATCAATATTGCCGGAGCCGCCGGCGCCCGTATGGGGATCATGTCTAGTGCGTGGCGCACGCAGATCATGCTCGAAGAAGCGCTGCAGAGTTCGAAACTGGCAGCCGGTGTATTTTTTCCGCCGGGTGATTCCATGGTCCAGGTCAACCGGCACGGCGTCCGGGTAGTCAATGAAAACCGGAATTACAACGACCGTACCGAGGTGCACGGCATCTACGATGCATCACAGGCGGAGTTTCCCAACCAGTTGCTGTTCATGGTCTATGACCAGAGAACCGCAGAAGGCTTCGCGGGCGTGTACCCGATACCTGCTGATTCAAACACTGCAAGCCAGGTGCTTAAAGGCAATTCGCTTGAAGAACTGGCGTCCGATATCGATCGGCGTCTGTCTGAAGTCGCAAAACAGACAGGGGGAGTTTCCCTTGGGCCGTCCTTTGCGTCCAACCTGAAAAATACACTTGAACGCTTCAATGGTTACGCAAAATCCGGAATAGACGGTGACTTTCAGCGCGGTCAGGCAGCTTATGATACCGAGTGGCACCAGGTATTCTCCCCGATGAAGGCAGACAGTGAATGGCCGGCAAACCCGGGGCCGAACATAACCATGCACCCGTTTCGCGACGAGGGTCCGTTCTATGCCCTGATTCTCGCAGCAGGTGCTCTCGACACCTGTGGCGGCCCGGCCATCGATGCCAGCGCCCGGGTGCTGGATACCGAAGACCAGCCTATCCCCGGACTCTATGGAGCAGGCAACTGCATCGCCAGCCCATCCGGAGAAGCATACTGGGGCGCCGGCCATACGCTGGGCCTGTCGATGACCTTTGGCTACATCGCCGCAAACGCAGCGCATCTTGAACCGCTGGACAAAGCCTGACAAAAGCTCATGATGCGATGGCTTCCGTTTATGCTGGCGCCGCTCATCGGCACCGCTCAGGCGGAAAATATCGGTTTTCAAGACGATGTAATGCCGATCCTGAACAGCTATTGCGTGATGTGTCACCTGCCCGGCTCCGAGCAGGGCGGGCTGGGTCTCTATCCGGATGCCTGGGCCCGCGTGGTTGGCATTCCGTCAGACCAGAGCCCGCTGCCTCTTGTCGACCCGGGCGCTCCCGACAATAGCTACCTGTACATCAAGCTGATCGATTCAGGGGAATCGGTTGGTGGCTCGGGCAGGCTGATGCCCATTCAGCAACCGCCCCTTGACCCCGGCCAGATCGAAACGATCCGGTTGTGGATCGAGCAGGGGGCACTACAGAATTGAAGGACTTAATCATGAATGACCACAACGATCTTCAAACACAGATTGCCGCCCTGACCAGCCGCATCGACGAACTGGAAAGCAGGGCCGCCCTGCGCGACCTGGTGACCGACTACTGCCTTGGCTTCGACAACCATGACTGGGACCGCTTCATCTCGATCTGGCATCCTGATGCGATCTGGGAAATCGGAGCGCCTTTCGGTACTTTCAATAATCACGAAGGCATCCGTGAAGCAGTCTTCGACATCCTCTATCCGGTCTGGCGCGAGACGCATCATCTGACTTCGAACCTGCGGCTGACTTTCCACGACGCCGATCACGCCAGCGGCGTGTGCAATGTCGATTGCATGGGCGCCACCGCGGATGACATTGTACAGATGATCAGCGCAACCTACAGCGACGACTTCGAGCGGCGCGGGGGTGTCTGGAAAATCGCCAGGCGACACGTTGTCATCCACTACTTCAATCCTGTTCCCGGCGCGCAGATGAGTGCGCCCGAAGGTTGAAGAATCAATGATACCGAAACGAAAAGGGTGAAGAATCTCCTGAGGAAATCATACTCAAAAATGTTTCTTGGAATCTGCCAGGCAGTGAAATCATGAAAGCAGCGGCCAACAGGCGCCTGGACCGGAAGGTGGCTATCGTAACCGGGGCCGGGCAAGGCATCGGTGAAGCCATTGCCTGCCTGTTCGCGGCTGAAGGGGCGCAGGTCGTGGTAAATGCGCGTAGCGAGGCAAATGTAGCCCGCGTGGTTGAAAGCATCAGACGCGAAGGTGGCCTGGCCGAAGGCATCGTGGCCGACATCGGCACCGCGACCGGAACAGGTCAGCTGATCTCGGGGGCGCAGAAGAAATTCGCCAAGATCGATATTCTGGTGCACAACGCCGGTATTTTTCCGTACAAACCACTGGAAGAGATGGACGACGATTCCTGGAACGAGGTCATCAATGTGAATCTAACCGCTGCCTACCGGCTGACCAAAGGCTGCTTACCGGCCATGAAGTCGCGCGGATCCGGCCGGGTGCTTTTTACTTCGTCGGTACAGGGAAATCATGTAGCCGTGCCTGGCTGCGCCCATTACGCAGCTTCAAAAGCCGGCCTGAATGGGTTGATCAGATCCGCCGCAATGGAGTTGGCCCGCTACAAAGTCACTGTGAACGGCGTGGAACCCGGGCTGGTCATGACCCCGGGTGTGAATAAGGTCCTGTCGCAGGAGCGCAGCGAACTGATGGCCCGCTACGTACCTTTGAAACGGTGGGGTGAGCCGGAAGAAATCGCACATGCGATGTTGTATCTGGCGAGTGACGAAGCCGGCTATGTGACTGGACAGACCCTGGTGGTGGATGGCGGCGCCCTGCTGCCACAAAACGGTTCTTTCATGGTTTGAACTCCATGATGGAAAAAATCAAATCGCTGGCGGAAGCCATCACCCTGGTGAAGGATGGAGACGTGGTGGCTCTGCAAAACATGGCCACCCAGGCGGCACCCATGGCGCTGGTGCGAGAACTGATCCGCCAGGATAAACGGCAACTTGGTCTGGTCGTACTGGTGGGCGGCATGGCTGTGGACTGGCTGGCTGCCACAGGCGTCATCAACCGCCTGATCGGCGCCGCGGTTTCGATGGAACAATTCGGCCTGTGTCAGCAATACCGCAAAGCCGTTGAGCACGGCCGCATCAGGGTCGAGGAAATATCAGAGACCATCCTCAACGCCCGGCTCGGGGCCGGCGCCCGCAACCTGCCCTTCCTGCCGACCCGTGGTGGCATCGGAAGTGATCTGATTGCGCTGAATCCGGACAATCTGAAAATGCTGGATGATCCTTTTGGCGGATTTCCGGTACTTGCTTGCCGGGCTCTGGTACCGGACGTGGCCCTGATTCACGCGCACCGGGCGGACCGGTTCGGGAACATTCAGTATGAGCCCACCGTACTGTGGCCCGACATCGGCATCATGCCGAAAGCGGCCAAGAAAGTAATCGTCTCCGTGGAGGAAATCGTTGACAGTGATATGCTGCGCCGCCACCCGGACCGCACGATCCTGCCCGGCTTCATGGTCGATGCGATAATCGAGGTGCCTTACGGCGCCCATCCGACTTCTTTCCCCCCCAATTACGGTTATGACAGCCGATTTCATCGCGCGTGGACCAAAGTCTCGCGGGACCAGGAAGCGACGACTGCTTTTATCGAGCGCCATGTTCTCGTACCCGGCACACAGCAGGAATACCTCGACGCGGCAGGTGGCAAGCCCGTTCTGGAGAAAGTTTCGCGATGGGAGGAAAACTGATGGGCAGTGACTGGCGCAACAGTCCCGACGCCGCCGATTATTCCGTGGATGAACTGATGGTCAGCGTACTGGCAGACCAGTTTCACAACGGAGACCAGACCACCAACGGAATGGCTTCTTTCATCCCGGTGGCCGCATTCATGCTGGCGCGATTGACTCATGCGCCGGATCTGATCTGGCTGGCCAGCTCCGGCGGCCTGGATCCCAGGCCGGACCGGATACCCGCTTCTACCCTCGAAGCCCCACTCTGGCGGGATTCCATCATGTATATCGACCAGTACACTGACTTCTGGAATTTCGTCCTGAACGGCCGGTGGATCAAGAAGTTTTGCGTGGGCGCCGCCCAATTGGACCAGTACGGTAATGCCAACAACTCCGTCATTGGTACCGACTACCATGCACCACGAGTGAGGCTGCCCGGAACCGCGGGCCTGGCGGACATGGGCTCCATCGGCAAGAAGCTGTACTTTTGGAATCCGAATCATTCGGTGCGGTCCATGGTGGAAAAAGTGGATTTCAGAAGCGCCGCCGGCTACCTCGACGGTGGTGACGCCCGCCAGCGGCTGGGCCTGGAGGGTGGGCCGCAACTCGTTGTCAGCAACCTGGCCGTGATGGATTTCCATCCCGTCAGTAAGAAGATGCGCTTGAAGTCGGTTCATCCCGGCACCAGTTTGGAAGAAGTTCAGGCCAAGACAGGGTTCGACTTATTGCTGCCGGAAGATCCGGTTCCCAACACCAAGGCGCCGACGCAAGTGCAGGTCGATCTGATCCGGCAATCAATAGATCCGGATGGCATGAGAAAGAGAGAGTTCCGGCACCATACGTAAAGGAGTTAAACACACATGAGTAATGACAAGACCGCAACAGAACTGCCGGGTTGGATCAGTGACCACCTGGAACTCTACAGAACAGATCCCGAAAAAGGGCACGACTGGGACTCAACAGCAGTCGGAGGCCCCGGCATCCTGCCTGTACTGCTGCTAAGCACCAGGGGACGCAAGTCGGGGGAAATCAGAACCTTGCCGCTGATTTACCGAAAAGCGAATGGTGGTTACGTCATCATTGCGTCAAAGGGCGGCGCACCAAGTCACCCGGCCTGGTACCTGAACCTGGTGGAAAACCCGGACTGTGACATACAGGTAGCCCATGATCATTTTCACGTCAGGGCCCGCATTGCCGATGGTGAAGAGCGGGAAGAACTTTGGCAGAAACTGGTGGAAATTTATCCTCCATACGTCGATTACCAGGCGGCAACCGATCGCCAAATCCCCGTTGTCGTGCTTGATGTAACGGACTAGCCGCTGACTCACGTCTTCCGGACCAGAGAGATTCTGGGCGGTGCAGTGAATGTGTATAGGAAGGACGCATTGGGTACGGATGCAAACGGGTTGGTTGCTGTCATTTCCACAATCCTTTGTCTCCCTTCAAACTCAGTTACAATTGGTGAGTCACAGCAATCTGACGGCTGTTGATCAGCATTTCACCAAGGAGATTTTTGTCATGGCTACTTTTGAAAACGTGCGCCTTGCCATAACGGCTTCTACCAAGAAACCTGGTTACAGCGATCTTGCATATTCATATGAACTGCATCCCAGCGAGTTGGACTGTGCTTCGAAGCGCGAATACACCATCAGCACGGACCTGTGGGGCGAAGACGTGATCGATGATGATGTACTCGCGTGGGGAAAGGATGAGCACAAGGTCAAGTTTGACGATTCCGGGCCGTGCGAACCCGTAAAAGTGAACAGAGTTTTTGAAGTTGAAACAAAAGTTCTGGATGAGGACTTGTTCGGAGATGACGAAGTCTACTTGACGATCGAAGCACGCTCCGGCTTGGGCCCTGATGCAGCCGGGGAAGACCCCGTCATGGGCAGGAGCAATACCGTCATCGGAGATTTCTGACTGAGCGATCAGATCACGTTGCGGGCATTAGCCACAACTTCGACTTGCGCAATTATGAGGGTTGCCATGATCGATAATTACAGAAGGCCACACCCGCGATTAACCACTCTCAGGCAAGGTCTGTGGTTGTGGGTCGTTATTTGCGTGTTCATTTTGCCTGGTCGGGTAGTTGGACAGACAATCGATACCAACCGGCCGGGGTTCTCATTTTCGCCCAATGTCGTAGAGACCGGCCAATGGCAACTGGAAACCGGAATCTCTTATACGCGTGACAACGATGATGCTCACACTACGTCATTGCCACTGGCGGAGATCCGGACAGGGGTGAGCGGCCGGGTCGAAGTCTTCCTGTCTTCCCTGAGTTGGTCAAAGGCGACCTCCGCTACAGATAACACCAGTGGGCTGGTGGATATGGCGCTGGGAACCAAGATTAAAATCAGCGACAAGGAAGCCAGCACTCAGACGGCTCTTCTGTTTCAACTGTCCGTTCCCACCGGCGACAGCAATTTCTCGAGCGATCGCTGGGATCCCAGCGCCGCCTTCATTTGGTCGCACAGCGGCGCCCTCGCTGTGGCGGGTACGGTCAAAGTCAGCGAGTTCAGCAGCGGCTTTCAATTGGATAACGGCCTGAAGTTCCCATTCACATGGGGCGATGCCCACACTGCATTCGTCGAGTGGGAAGCGAACCTGCCGGAGGGTGGAGGTAATATGCACTGGTTGAATGGAGGCTACCAGTGGCTGCTCAAAGAGCACATGCAGTTTGATTTCAATGCTGGGCTGGGTCTGAATGACCGTACTGCGGATTACCGGCTGGGAGTCGGGTTTTCGATAAGACTATGATGATACAAACGAAGGCTGATATGGTCCTTTCCGTAGTTGGTTACCCAAAGGAAATTCACTGCGAAGAATGCTTTTTCGGCCCGCCGTAATTGCGGCGTAAGTTGTCTGCTCCTGGCCGAATTGAGAACAAAACTCACCTTTGATTCACGTCCTGGGGAGTTCTGCTTACCGTGCAACGCCGGAACTGATCAGCGCATTGATCTCAATGGTCGCTTCCGACCCGAAGCCATCATTCAGGCGGTAGATCCATACCGTAAATTAGAGTATTTCTGCGCTAACGCCCGCACATTTACTTCCGGTACTCGTGCTTCACCCAGTCCACTTCCATCACCCATTCACCTTCCATCGTGCCGCCGCTGATGAGAGCGTAATTGAGAATGGCGAATAGCGGTTCCTGGATTTCCGCGCCGCCGCGCGGGATGCGGTAGACCTCCTCGCCGTCTACCCGGAAAAGCAGATCATCGCCGGCCCATTCCACCGAGTATTCGTGGTACGCGTCCAGGCCGGCATCGATGACTTTCGACGCCGATTCCCAGTCACCGCCGTCGCAGTTGCCCAGGTGTTTGATCATGCGCGCGGCGAAATGGTCCGCGCCGTTGCTGCCGTAGTGCTCGAAGATATCGATCTCACCGGATCCGGGCATGGGCCAGCAGATATTCTCATCTTCTTCCTGCACCGGCGGTTCGTTGTTGCGCGCGCCGAGCAGCCACCAGGCGGGGAACATGCCGGCCTGCCCGTTGCCGTGCAGGCGCAGGCGCGCGGTCCAGCGGCCTTGCGAAAACTCCTTGCGGTTCTTGGAGGCGATCCTGGCGGCCACGTAGCGGGAATCCGGGTGCCTCTCGCCGCGCTTGTTCATGTTGTCGCAGGGAATTTCCTCCCCGATATTCACCAGCCTCAGTTTCAAAGTACCATCGCTGACTTCGCGGGTGTTGTAGGCGCCGTCCCGGACGTAGCACTGAGTCTCGTCGTTGACCCATAGAATCTGATCCTGCCAGTTGTCAGGGTTGAATCCGGTAAAATCATCCATAAAGTCGACATGCCAGCGGTTTTCGTCCGCGGCCGCTGAACTGATGGAACCCCCCAACAGCACAATGGCGATGACGCAGTGGCTCCAAACCTTGACCAGATTCATCACAGCTCTCCAGTGGTTATCTTTCGTCTCCGGCAAATTAAATCATTCAGCACGAATTTGCCAGGGGGCGCTTGCTCGGTTTCCGGATTAACCTTGCGATGCCGGTCAGGTCGGCTATTGACCGGACGTTGAGCGCCTCTGGCCGAACTGAGAACTAAGCTCCCCTGAGATTCACGTCCAGGGGAGTTCTGCTATCCGCTGAACACCGGAATAAGATACTGAAGAGGCGGCTTTGGCCGCTTTCGACCCACAACGGAACTGCGCACCGATCGGAAGCTGATAGTCGCTTCCGGCCAGGAGTGGTCATTGGGCTATAATTGCAGGAATTGATCCTTAGGAGTCGTCGACAGATCCGTTACAGTTCGACGCTTGGGGTCCCTGGATTCGGCTAATGCGCGAACTCCGCCTTGTCAATTGTTCACCTAACCCGAGGCATGTCTTGACGTACCGGCCACTTACACATCGCGCTCTTCAATGGCTGGCTGACAACCTGTCCTTATCACCTGTAGTTGTGGGTATCGTTTGCACTACGATCCTCGGCTTGCTTGCCTTTTGGTTCAGCTGGCTCATCGGCATTGTCGATGAAGTCGAAGGGGGGCGCCTGCCCGACATTGCGGTGCGTGCGCCGGTGACGCTGTATATGATGATGGGCTATTTGCCGGTAGCCCTGTACTACTTGATGCGTTGGACGATGGGACATTTTGATGAGATCGTCCGAGAGTTTTCTTTGGATCACGAGCCCTTGTTGTTTCCGCAGAGCTTGTCCAATTGGATTGGCGCCGCCGGCTCGCTCACAATGTGCCTCTTGTTTCTGGATATGCCAAGCAATCCCTTTCTGCTCTTGGCGCCGTGGAGTTGGCCTGCCGGATACACGTTTCCATTTGTGGGACTCGTGTTTCTCGGCTGGTTCAATTTTCGCTTCATGTTCCTTCTCGTGTGGACGGCGCTTGCCATCTCGCGAACCGCAAAACAGATTTGTCACATTGATCTATTTGACACATCTGGGGTGAAGCCTTATGCCCAGCAGGGTGTACGTACAAGCCTACTGGCCATCATTAGTCTGTCGATATCATCGAATCTTTGGCTGGACCCGAACTCGCCAACCATAGCTTCGGGAACGACAGTGGTTTTGCTCATCGTGGCCACGGTACTCGCGTTGCTACTGCCTGCCTGGGGCATTCATTTGCGAATCAAGGTAACGAAGCAATCGGAGCTCAAGCAGATACGCAAAGCAATTGCGTTGCACTGCGATCCGGATACGCGCTCGGTCGACGACGCGCAACAGCTTCGTGCCGATCTGGCACTGGAACGGCGACTCTTGGAGGTTAGCGAATGGCCGTTCGACGCTGGCACCTACGGTCGAGTGGTTCTATACATCATGCTAGGTCTCGGATCGTGGGTAGGCGCGGCATTGGTTGAACGACTTCTGGAATCGATTGGTTAACAAGTCTGGCGAGGAATAGCTTTCGAACAGATCGAGGTGTCCGGTTGTGGCCGAGAGCGGTCGTAACCGCACCAATCACGGGGCCTTAACACAGTTCTGCTTTCCGCCCGGAAGCGGTCATTAACATGGCTGTGTGCCTGATGGCGGCTATCGACCCAAAGCGGTCATTGAAATCTATTGATGTGCGGGCCTATTTTTGGACGTATTTGCTATCAACATGCTCTGCGAACTCAGGCTTATATGCCGATCTGATCTCAAGCCACCATTCTTCGGGCAGACCACCTGTAAACATATCTGACAAGTACTTGTCCCAGTCACGCCAATCAATGTTGGAGAGAGTCCCATTCCTATGCTGAGTCCAGGCAATTTCCAAAACACCAAGATAGCGTTCCTGTAACGAAACATACTGTATTTTCTCTGCTCCCGTTAGAGTTTCCTCTTGGTTGAAATTGTGGATTATGGTCGCCAATGTTGCGTCTCGAGAAACGTCAGCGCCGATTTCCGTTTCAAGCTGATACAGAAAATTGGAATTAGATAGTTCGATTTCCGCTGTATTTCGCCGGATGCTATACGCTACAAGAAGTAGAGAAATCACAACGGCTGCGGAAGCAATTATCTCGGCTAACGCGGCCCAGTTTGAAAGGTCAAGCATGCTGATTTCGACTCCTTACCCGATTTCAATATGTCATGAGCATATATTGGTCTCGTCATTCCAGCCACTGAGTTCGGCCGCTTTTGGCCGGTAGCAGATATAGATTGCACTGAAATTCACTTTTGATTAATGACCGCTATGCGCCCAATGGCGGAATCAAACCTGTCCAGGTTGCTTATGGCTGCTTCCGACCCCAAACAGGATTTGAGACCACTTGCTCATTCACGGCCAAACAGATTTATTCCATAACCGATTGCAAAAATCGTGAAGGCCACCAGGCTGATGGGTGGTAAGCCCCCATGCCAACCCTCCGGCTTTAACCAGCCCTGAACACCCATGAACAACAAGTGCAGCCCGCCGAGCACCAGCGCAACCAGCATAAAACGTCTTGAAGTGATGAATGTGATGAATGCGTGGTCCTCGCGCAAGAATGTCTGGAAGCTTAGGTTGTAGCCCCACAAAATGACAAAGGCCAGAACGCCGGCCAACA